>NZ_JBANFK010000024.1:0-55313 GCF_037861105.1 Rhizorhabdus argentea | reverse complement strand
CGTTGCCGACCATGATCTGGCGCGATTGCCGGCGCTGGATATCGCGCCACGGACGGATGGACATGGTTTTCCGTTCTTTGATAACTGTCCGGGCCCGTATAGGCGCTTAGGGCGTCGATATGAAGACGCTCGCCAACTTCAGGTGAAATGTGGCTGACTCCCGCCCTATCCGATCGCATTGGACTCCTCACGCGGATGGCTGGACGCTTGTCGTCCATGGCGGCGCCGGGCAACTCAAGAGGCTGTTGCTGAGCGAGGAAGCCGATGCACAGGCTCGCGCGGCGATTACGGCTGCGCTCGATGCTGGCAGCGCGATCCTGGCCGCGGGCGGCGCCGCGATCGATGCGGTCGAGGCGGCGGTGCGGGTGCTGGAGGACGATCCCCATTTCAACGCCGGGCGCGGCGCGGTGTTCAGCGCCGAGGGCGTCAACGAACTCGACGCAGCCATCATGAACGGCAGCAACCGCGACGCCGGCGCGATCAGCGCGGTGACCAAGACCAAGCATCCGGTGGCGCTCGCGCGGGCCGTGATGGAGCAGAGCCCACATGTCATGCTGACCGGCGCTGGCGCCGATCGCTTCGGTGCCGAACATGGGCTGGAGCAGGCCGCTCCCGCCTGGTTCCACACCGACGAACGCTGGCGCCAATATGAGGAGCTGCGCGCGGGCGGGACATTCGATGCCGACCTGAAATATGGCACGGTCGGCGCAGTAGCACGCGACGCTGCCGGCCACCTCGCCGCCGCAACGTCGACCGGGGGCCTGACCGGCAAACGCTGGAACCGGATTGGCGATTCGCCAGTGATCGGCGCAGGCACCTGGGCGGATGACCGCGGCGCCGCGACCTCCTGCACCGGATCGGGCGAGCACTTCATCCGGGTTGGCGCCGCGCATGAGGTGTCGGCACGGGTGCGGCTCGCGCGCCAGCCGCTGGGCCAGGCAGGCGAAGGCGTGATCGGCGAAATCGGCGCGCTGGGCGGGACCGGCGGCCTGATCAGCGTCGATGGCGACGGCCGGGGCGGCTGGTGCTTCAACAGCCAGGGCATGTACCGCGGGCTGGCGCGCGCCGATCAGCCGCGGATCGTGGCGCTGTACGGCGACGAATGAATAGCGACGGCGGTTAAGCTTGCGTCATGCCAGCGAAGGCTGGCATCTCGTGCCGCCGGCGCACCGCGACTCTCCCGAGATGCCAGCCTGCGCTGGCATGACGGTTAGGAACTTGATGCGCTACTTTCTCGATACCGAGTTCAACGGCTTCGGCGGCGAGCTGATGAGCCTCGCGCTGGTGCCCGAATATGGTGACCAGGACTATTATGTCGTAATCCCGATCGAGGATGCCTACCACCCCTGGGTCGAGAAGCATGTCGTGCCCTACCTCGAAAGCGTGCCGCCGATGCTGTACAATCGGCTGGACCGGGTCGCGGCGGCCCACGATGTCGCGGCTTATCTGGCCAATGATCGCGATGCGGTCATCATCGCCGACTGGCCCGAGGATATCGCACTGTTCTGCCGGCTGCTGCTGGTCAGCGAGACCGAGATCGTCGACCTCAAGCAGATGCGCTTCGAGTTCCGCCGCACACCCGGCTTCTCGACCGCGCGCAACAGCAAAGTACCCCACAACGCGCTCCACGATGCGCGCGCGCTACGCGATCATCTGGCGGAGATCGACTGAAGGGCGCTCTCTTCCCAAACGCCGTCATCCCGGACTTGATCCGGGATCCCGCTGCCTTTGCCCGGCGAGTAAACGGCGGACGGAAGAAGAAGCGAGATCCCGGATCAGTCCGGGATGACGAAAAGTTGAACGTCTAAAACCGAACCATTCCCCCTCCCCTCGAGGGGAGGGGGGAGAGGTCCTACTGCGGCACCACCGTGACGGCGCGGCGGTTCTGGGCCCAGCTGCCTTCGTCGGAGCCAGTGGCGACCGGGCGTTCCTTGCCATAGCTGATCACCGACAGGCGGGAAGCAGCGACGCCGGCGTTCACCAGATAGTTCTTGGCGGCGTTGGCGCGGCGGTCGCCGAGCGCGAGGTTATATTCGCGGGTGCCGCGCTCGTCGCAATGGCCCTCGATCGTCACCGCGACGTTCGGGTTCTTGGCGAGCCACTGTGCCTGGCGGCTCAGGATCGCCTGGCTCTCGGCATCGATGTCGTACAGGTCGGTGCCGAAATGGATCGTGTCGGTGCCGGCCTGCTGGAGGAAGTCCGCGCGCGAGCCGGGGATCGGGCCGGTCTGCGTAGCAGGCGGCGGCGCTTCGGCCTCGGGGGCCGGAGCGGTCGCGGCGGGCGCCGGCGGCAGTTCCTCGGGCTTCTTCTTGGTGCAGCCAGCGATGCTCAGCGCCAGCGCGGATACAAGGGCGATTTTCATCGTCAAACGCGCCATGATGTTCCTCCTTCGTTAGAATAGTTACGGTTGGTTAACGTATTTTGCGCGGAAATGCGCGGAAAATCCTGCCTCATGGCAAGAGCGGCCCCCAGGCAGGGTCCGATCCGTCGAGCGGCGTCGGCACCGGCCGTTCGTTCACGCCGGTCAGGTCGACAGACCACAGGTCCGCCTTGCCCGAACCCTGGCCGGTACGGAAGAACATGATCACGCGGCCATTGGGCGACCAGCTCGGCCCCTCGTCCTGCCAGCCATTGGTCAGGATCTTCTCGCCCGAACCGTCGACGCCCATGACGCCGACGGCAAAGCCGCCGCCGATCTTGGTGAAGGCGATCAGGTCGCCGCGCGGGCTCCATGCGGCGCTGCCATAGCGGCCCGAGCCGAAGCTGATCCGGTTCTGGTTCGATCCGTCGGCGCCCATCACATAGAGCTGCTGAGTGCCCGACCGATCGCTCTCGAACACGATCTTCGACCCGTCGGGCGAATAGCTCGCGCCGGTGTCGATGCCGGGCGAGGTGGTCAGCCGTTCGGGCCGGCCGCCGCCCACCGGCACCCGATAGATGTCGGTGTTGCCGCCGACCGCCATCGAAAACACGATGGAACGACCATCGGGCGAGAAACGCGGCGAGAAGGTCATGTTCGGCTGGTCGACCACCAGCCGCTGGCTGCCCGAGCCGATGTCGTAGACATAGACCCGCGCGCGATTGCCGGCATAGGACATATAGGTAATCGTCTGCTGGCCGGGCGCGAAGCGCGGGGTCAGCACGATCGACTGACCGTTGGTCAGGAAGCGGTGGTTGGCGCCGTCCTGATCCATGATCGCCAGCCGCTTGGTGCGACTGGTCTTCGGTCCGGTCTCGGAGACATAGACGACGCGGCTGTCGAAATAGGGGCCTTCGCCGGTCAGGCGGGTATAGACGGTGTCCGCGCATTTGTGCGCCGCGCGCCGCCACTGGCCGGGCTGCACCACGAAGCCCTGGCGGGTCAGCTCGGTCTTGGCGAGGACATCATACAGGTAACAGCCGACCGTCAGCGAGCCGTCGCCATTGGCCTGCACGAAGCCCTGCACCAGCGCCTGCGCGCCGCTCTGCGTCCAGAACATATAGTCGGGTGCGGTGACCTGGGGATGGCTGACCGTCTCCAGCGCGCTCCTGGGCAGAGGGTTGAACAGGCCGCTATTCTTGAGATCGTTGGTGACGACATCGGCGACGCGCTGACCGAGCGAGGCGGTGTCGCCGGCCGGCGTGTTCGCAACCGACGGCGTCGGCATGCCCGGGATCGCGATCGGCATCGGCTGGGCGATGCCGCCGGTGATGTCGACCTCGAGCTGCGCCGCGGCAGGCGAAGCCAGCGCAAGCGCCGCGCTCAGCAACGTCAGGGCAAGGGGAAGGCGCATTCTCGTCTCCTCTGCCCCGCTTCGGTGTTAGACCCGAAAGCGGGGGTGTAAGTCAATTCAGGCGGGTTAATCCATCTGGCTGGGTCTGAAGGTGAAGATCAGATCTTCCCAGCCGCCTTCGTAGAGATCGGCCGGCAGCTTGTAAGGTGCGCAGCGTTGGAGCGCCCGCGAAGCAGCCTCGTTCATTTGCCGAACATAGGGCTGGTTGGCGGAATTGACGCCGACATTGCCGATGATTTCGGGCGCGACGGCGATCGAGCCGTCCTTTTTCAGTCGCAGCCGTACCCGGCTGATGATGCTGGCGGTGTCGGTGCCGCCCGCCGGAATGGTGTAGCAGGGCTTCACCTGCGACGCGATCAGCGCCACCAGGCCGTTCATCGCGATCGGGCTGATCGCCGCAACGCGCGGGGCGGCGCCCTTGCCGGTCGACTTCTCGACCGGAATGCCCTTGAGGAAATCGGTGCCGAGCGAGGTGGCCTTCGGCTTTGCCGGCGCCGCCTTGGCGGGTGCCGGCGGCGCAGCTTTGGCGGGCGGTTCCTTGGCCGGCGCCTTGGGCAACGACTTTTCGGCCGCCTTGGGCGAAGGCGCGGGTTTGGGCGGGGTGGGAGCCGGCTTTGGCGGCGTGGGCGTGGGCTCTGGCGGAGGCGCTTCCTCGACGGTAGGTGCGACATCGGGGGCTTCGGCCGCCTGCGGTGCCTCCTTCGACATTTCGGGCGCGGCCGAGACCAGGCCCGCCTTGTCGACCAGCATCACGTCCATCGGCTCGCTGAGCTTGGGCATCTTGCGGACACTCATCAGGTTGAGCGACAGGATCACAAGCAGGCCGACATGGCCGACGACCGACAACCCCAGTCCCGCGCGCTCCGAACGTTCCATCACGGCACTGCAGGCTCGGGAACCGAATCGCCATCGACCCGGCCGCCGCTCTCGCCGCCGCCTTCGCTCTCCCCCATCGTCACCAGCGCAACGCGGTTCAGGCCGGCATGATTGAGCGCACCCATCACCGCCATCACCCTGCCATAGTCGAGCGCCTTGTCGGCGCGCAGGAAGACCTGCGGGCTATCCTTGCCTTTGCCCGACTTCGCGGCGATGGCGGCGAGCTGGTCGGGCAGCGCCGACATCTGCACCTCACGGTCATCGATGAACACCGCGCCCGCCTTGTCGATCGACAGCTGGACCGGTTTCTGGTCCTGGTCGAGCGCGCCGGCGGCGCTTTCAGGCAGATCGACAGGCACGCCCGCCAGTAGCAGCGGTGCGGTGATCATGAAGATGATCAGCAGCACCAGCATCACGTCGACCAGCGGTGTGACGTTGATCTCCGCCATCGGCGCACGCCGTCCGCCGCGGCCTGAGACAGGACCCATGCCCATCAGGCGCGTTCCAGCTCGCGGCTGAGGGTCATATGGATGGCGTCGCCGAAGCGATTGAGCTGGCCTTCGATCTTCGAAACCTTATGCAGCAGCCGGTTATAGGCGATGACGGCCGGGATCGCGGCGAACAGGCCGAGCGCAGTCGCGAACAGCGCCTCGGCGATGCCGGGAGCGACGACCCCGAGCGAGGTGTTCTGCGAGGCGGCGATGTCGGTGAAGCTGCGCATGATGCCCCATACGGTGCCGAACAGCCCGACGAACGGCGCGACCGAGCCTACCGTCGCGAGGATGTTCAGCCGATCCGACAGCCGGTCGATCTCGTTGGCAGAGGCCGATGCCATCGCGCTGGAAAGCCGACTGCGCGTCCCGTCACGATCGACCGGTTTGCCGGTGCGGACCGAGCGCCGCCATTCCGCGACTCCCGCGGTGAACACTTTCGCTGCCGGCACGTCCTTCCGTCCGGGGCCTTCGTAGAATTTATCGATATCCTCGGATTTCCAGAACTCCGCCTCGACCGCGTGGCTGTCCTTCAGCGCCTTTCCTAGCGCCATGCTGCCAGAAACGATGATCGTCCAGGTCCAGATGCTGGCAAGCAACAGCCCGATCATCACCGTTTTCACGACGACATCCGCCTGGAGGAAGAGCGCGATCGGCGACAAGGCCGATGTCGATGCGGCGACCGCCAGATCCTGCATCATCAACTTATTCCGTCCCTTTCAATCGTTCAAACGTCTCGAGCCAGTGGCGGGGCTGACGCGTCGGCCGGCCAGTCGGGCCGATCAGCGCGACCGATATATCGGCCTCCACCACCGTTTCCTGCCCGCGCATGACTCTCTGATGAACGGCGCACAAGGCCCCGCGCATATTTACCACCCGGCTGACAACCAGAAGATCGTCGTCGAGCCGTGCGGGCACCTTGTAGCGCATGCCGACATCGACCACGACATAGGTTCCCATGCCGCTTTCCATCGCCTGCCGCTGGTCGATCCCGGCGACGCGCATCATGTCACTGCGGGCTCGTTCCATGAAGCGCAGGTAATTGGCGTGGTAGACGACGCCACCGGCATCGGTATCCTCGAAATAGACGCGCAGCGCGAACAGGTGCTCACCCGCTTCGAAGCGGCCGGAATAGGGCGGTTCATGCATTCCCACGCTGTTTAGGCGATCGGCGGCCGAATTGAATCCATTTTCTTGGATAGGCGCGGACGGCTTGTCCTATGCACATGTCGTCCCGGCGACCGACGGTCTAAGCTATGCCGTCGAACAATCCATCCTGCCCCCCTTCGGGCGGCGGATTTAGCCCGAGGTGTTTCCAGCCCCGCCCGTTCAGGCAGCGGCCCCGCGCCGTCCGCGCGATCAGGCCGAGCTGGATCAGATAGGGTTCGATCACATCCTCGATCGTATCGCGCGGTTCGGAGAGGCCGGCGGCGAGCGTCTCGACGCCCACCGGCCCGCCGCGATAGATGTCGGCGATCATGTGGAGATAGCGCCGATCCATCGCGTCGAGGCCGAGCGCGTCGACTTCGAGCCGGTTGAGCGACTGGTCCGCCACCTTGGCGTCGACCACGTCGGCGCCCAGCACATGCGCGAAATCGCGCACTCGCCGGAGCAGCCGGCCGGCGATGCGCGGCGTTCCGCGCGCGCGCCTGGCGATCTCCAGCGCACCATCGGGCGAGATCGGGAGGTCGAGCAGTCGAGCGGCGCGGCTCACCACGCGTTCCAACTCATCGACGGTATAGAATTGCAGGCGGATCGGAATGCCGAAGCGGTCGCGCAGCGGCGTCGTGATCAGCCCCTGCCGGGTCGTCGCCCCCACCAGCGTGAAGCGCGGCAGGTCGATCCGCACGCTGCGTGCCGACGGGCCTTCGCCGATCATCAGATCGAGCGCCCTATCCTCCATCGCCGGATAGAGCACCTCCTCGACCGCCGGCTGAAGCCTGTGGATCTCGTCGATGAACAGCACGTCGCCATCCTCGAGATTGGTCAGCAGCGCCGCCAGGTCGCCCGACTTGGCGATCACCGGGCCGGAGGTGGCGCGGAAGCCGGACCCCATCTCGCGCGCAATGATCTGGGCCAACGTGGTCTTGCCGAGCCCGGGCGGGCCGAAGAAAAGCACATGATCGAGCGGTTCGCCGCGTTTGCGCGCCGCCTCGATGAACACCCGCAGATTCTCGCGCGCCGCCTGCTGCCCGACGAACTCCTCGAGCGACTTCGGGCGCAGCGCGGCGTCGAGGTCTTCGGGGCGGCGCGCGCCGGCAATAAGGCGATCGGTGTCGGTCATCGGTGCGTTCTATATCCGTTCGTATCAAAGTTCCCAAACGTCATCCCGGCGGAGGCCGGGATCTCGGGAGATGAGGGTGCGCGTGAGTCTCCCGAGATCCCGGCCCCCGCCGGGATGACGGAAGAGGGCCATTATTTCTTCGCGGCCTTTCGCAACGCCAACCGCACGACCGCGTCGAGCGTCGCGCCGTCGCCCAGTTCCTCGACCGCAGCGCCGACCGCGGCACTCGCCTCCGCCGGCCGGAAACCGAGATTGGCGAGCGCGGACAGCGCGTCGCTCGCGGTGCCGCCCTTCGCCGCCACCGCCGGTGCCAAGCCGGCGCCGACCGGCAGGCCGCCCATCTTGTCCTTAAGTTCGTTGACGATCCGCATCGCCAGCTTCGGCCCGACGCCGTTGGCACGGGCGACCATCGCCTTGTCGCCGCTCGCAATGGCCTTGGCGAGCTCGCCCGCGTCGAGCACCGACAGGATCGCCAGCGCGACCCGGCCGCCGACGCCCTGCACGCTGGTCAGCAACCGGAAGGCGTCGCGCTCTGCCGCCGAGCCGAAGCCGTAGAGCGTGATCGCATCCTCGCGTACCTGCATTTCGGTGAACAGCAGCACGTCGCCGCCGACTTCGCCGATCGCCGACAGGGTCCGCGCCGAAGCGTAGACCAGATAGCCGACGCCGCTAACGTCGAGCACGGCATGATCGGCGGTGCTTTCGGCCAGCGTGCCGCGCAGCCGCGCGATCATGCGATGATCCGCGACAGGGCGCGCGCGCTCGCGAGATGATGCGCGTGGGTGATCGCCACCGCCAGCGCGTCGGCCGCATCCGGGCCAGTGATCTTGATGCCAGGCATCATCCGGCTGACCATCGCATGCACCTGTTGCTTCTCCGCCCCGCCGGTGCCGACCACCGCCTTCTTGACATGCTTCGCCGAATATTCGCCGACCGCCATCCCGCTGCGCGCTGCGGCGAGCAGCACGACGCCGCGCGCCTGACCCAGCTTCAGGGTCGATTGCGGATTGACGTTGACGAACACCTCTTCGACCGCAGCACCGGTCGGCTTATATTCGAGCAGCAGATCGGTGAGGCTGTCGTGCAGCACCATCAGCCGCTCCGCCAGCTCCATCGCCGCCTCGGTCTTTATCTGCCCGTTGGCGATATGCGACAGCCGGTTGCCATCGGCGGCGATGACGCCCCAGCCGGTGGTGCCGAGCCCCGGGTCGAAGCCGATGAGGATCAAAGCCCCCTCCCTTTCAAGGGAGGGGGTTGGGGGTGGGTGAAACGCGGCGGCGAGGCACGCGCTTGATTGAGGATGGCTTCGAGCACGCCATCGATGTTACCCGCGACTTGGGCATTGGTGAAGCGCAGGACCGAAAAACCGCGTCCGACAAAATCAGCGTCACGCCGCGCGTCGGCGGCAGCGTCGTGCGTGTTCCCGTCAACTTCAACGATGAGGCCGATGGCGGGGCAGAAGAAGTCGACGATATAGGGTGCGAGGGCAATCTGGCGGCGGAACTTGAAGCCACCGAGCTGGGAGGATTTGAGCCGCTCCCAGAGTTTGTACTCGAACGGCGTCGGCTCGGATCGCATCGAGCGGGCGCGTTCGCCTAGGCGGTAGTCGATCCTTAGCGCCACTCACCCACCCCCCGACCCCCTCCCTTGAAAGGGAGGGGGAGCTTTATTCTACCCCAGCCGCTCCATCACATCCTCGGGCACGTCGTAATTGCCCCACACCGTCTGGACATCGTCATCGTCGTCGAGCTGGTCGATCAGCTTGAGGAGCTTGGCGGCATCCTCTTCGCCGACCGTTACCATGGTCTGTGGGCGCCAGGCGAGCTTAGCGCCCTCGGGTTCGCCGAGCACAGGCTCGAGCGCCTTGGAGACTTCGTGGAGCGCATCGATCGCGGTCCAGATCTCATGGCCGTCCTCGTTCGAGCTGACATCCTCGGCACCGGCCTCGAGCGCGGCCTCGAACACCTTCTCGGCATCGCCCGCCGACGGGCCGTAGCTGATCAGGCCGAGCCGATCGAAGGCATGGCTGACCGAGCCGCCTGCGCCGAGATTGCCACCATTCTTCGACACGATCGTCCGGACGTTGGTCGCGGTGCGGTTGCGGTTGTCGGTGAGGCTCTCGATGATCAGCGATACGCCGCCGGGTCCGAAGCCCTCATAGCGGATCTCTTCGTAATTGGCCGCATCGCCGCCCGACGCCTTGTTGATCGAGCGCTCGATATTGTCCTTGGGCAGGCCTTCCTTGCGGGCGGTGATGACCGCCGAGCGCAGCCGGGCGTTCATCGCCGGATCGGGCAGGCCCATCCGCGCCGCGACGGTGATCTCCCGGCTCAGCTTGGAAAATAGCGACGAGCGCTTCTTATCCTGCGCACCCTTGCGGTGCATGATGTTCTTGAACTTGCTATGACCGGCCATTGCCGCCCCATCCTGATCTGTCGTTGATTGGCGCGCTCTCTAGCGCCGGCGGTGGGCTCTAGGCAAGCCGTCCCCCCCGCCCGTCCCCCGGTCAAGGGGCGATGTCCATTCATCCACCCGCAAGGGTCCTTGACCGATAGCGGCCGCGGATTGGCCGAATATGAGGGTGACGCGCTTGGCAGCGACAGGGATAGGCGATAAGTCGGCAATCGCCGATGCCCACCGCTCCAAAACCCCCGCAAAAATCCAGCGACAGGACTAGCCGCATGAACTGGCTGAGGACCCTGTTCAAATTCACGCTGTTCGCCGCGCTGGCCGGGCTCGGCGCGCTGGTGATCGCAGTGCTGATCGCGATGGCTTCGCTGCCCGGTTTCGAGGAACTGAAGTCGAGTCCGAACGGCCAGATGGTACGCGTGCGCGCCGCCGACGGCTCGGTGATCGTCTCGCTAGGGCCGAGCTATGGCGACTGGCTGCCGTCGAACCGCATTCCCTCGACGATGAAGAAGGCGATGGTCGCGGTCGAGGACCGGCGCTTCTACATGCATCCGGGCATCGATCCGATCGGCATGGCCCGGGCAGGATGGCTGGCCTGGCAGCGCAAGGGCGAAGGCCGGCGGCTGCAGGGCGCCTCGACGATCACCCAGCAGCTCGCGCGCAACATCTTCCTCACCAACGCCTACAGCTTCGGCCGCAAGTTCAGGGAAGTGATACTGGCGCTGGCGATGGAACGCAAATTCTCCAAGGAACAGATCCTCGAACTGTATCTCAACCGCGTCTATTTCGGTGGCGGCGCATATGGCATCGATGCCGCCTCGCGCAAATTCTTCGACCATTCGGCCAACACGCTGAACCTCGGCGAGAGCGCGATCATCGCTGGCCTGGTCAAGGCACCGTCGCATTATTCGCCGACCGCAGACCGCGACGCGGCGATCGGGCGCGCCAAGGTGGTGCTCGACGTGATGCAGGATGCCGGCGCGATCACCCCGTCCGAGGCCGAGGCGGTCGACCTCTCCAAGATCAGCCTCGCCGCCGGGCGCGACCAGAATGCGGTGCGCTATTTCACCGACTGGGCGCTCGCTCAGCTCGATCAGCTCGTCGACGAGCAGGTCCAGCCGATCGATGTGTGGACGACGATCGATCCGGCGATGCAGCGCGCGGCTGATACGGCGATCCGCGCCAATGCTCCGCCAGGCACGCAGGGCGCGCTGGTGGCGCTCGACCGCGATGGTGCCGTGCGCGCCATGGTGGGCGGCCGGGACTATGTCTCCTCCATCTACAACCGCGCCACCCAGGCCGAGCGTCAGCCCGGCTCCGCCTTCAAGCTGTTCGTCTATCTGGCGGCGATGGAAGCCGGCATGAAGCCGGACACCCCCGTCACCGACGAGCCGGTCGAGATCGAGGGCTGGAGCCCGCGCAACAGCAACCGCGAATATGCCGGCGCGATCGACATCCGTACCGCCTTCGCCTTTTCGATCAACACCGTCGCGGCGAAAGTGGGCTCGCAGGTTGGCTTCGACACCGTCGCCGACATGGCGCACCGGTTCGGCATCAGCAACAAGCTCAACACCCATCCTTCAATGGTGCTCGGCACCTCCGACGTGCGCCTGATCGACATGACCCGCGCCTTCGCCGCGGTGGCGCGCAAGGGGGTGGCGGTGGTCCCCTATGGCATCGTCAAGGTAACCACCGCGAAGGGCGACCTGCTGTACCAGCACCCGATCGATGACAATCGCGTGCTGGTGGCGCCATGGGTCGCGGCCGAGATGACCGACCTGCTGCAGACCGCCGTCAACACCGGCACCGCCCGCGCCGCCCAGATCGGCCGGCCAGTGGCTGGCAAGACCGGCACCACCTCCTCGAACAAGGATGGCTGGTTCCTCGGCTTCTCCTCCGGCATCACGACCGGCGTCTGGATGGGCCGCGACGATGCCCGCACCGTTGCCGGGCTGCAGGGCGGCCGCGCTCCGGCCCGGGCTTTTGCCGATTTCATGAAGGTCGCTGTCGCCAAGCGGCCGATAGAGCAGTTCGAGACCGAAATCACCCTGCCCGAGTTCCAGCTCGAGCCGGATGATGAAACCTACATGGGCGCACCCGACGACGGCCTAGTCGATGCCGATGGGATGCCACCGCAGGATGGGACGGAGCCGGCCGCGGAGCCGGAGGACGGTTTCGAGCCGCAGGCGGCGCCGGTACGCGTCACCCCGCCGCCGCCGCCAGTGCGAGCCCCCCCGCCACCGGCGCCGCGGACATCGCTGGGTTCGGATTTCCTGAGCGGCGTCGACAACCGCCCACAGCGCCGGCAATAGCGTAAGCCCGCCTGCCACAGCAATTTTCGGCGAGGCGCCCTAATCCACGAACAGCAACGCCGGTGTCTCGATCAGCCGCTTGATCGCCTGGACGAAGCTTGCCGCGTCCCAGCCGTCGACGACCCTGTGGTCGCACGAGATCGACAGGTTCATCAGCTTGGCTGCGACGACGACGCCTTCGCGGAATATGGGGCGCTCGACCACTTTGTTCGGGCCGATGATCGCGACCTCCGGGCGGTTGATGACAGGTGTGGTGGCGATTCCACCGAGCGGACCAAGCGAGGTGATGGTGAGCGTCGAACCAGACAGCTCCTCGGACTTCGCCTTGTTGGTGCGGGCAGCGTCGGCAAGGCGGAGGATCTCGCTCGCCAGCTGCCAGACGTTGCGGCCTTCGGCGTTGCGGATCACCGGCACCATGAGACCTGCATCGGTCTGCGTCGCCATGCCGAGATGGACTGCGCCCGAGCGGGTGACGATCCCCGCCTCGTCGTCATAGCGCGCGTTGATCATCGGATAGTCCGGCAGCGCCTTGCAGATCGCCGTGATCAGCAGCGGTAGCAGGGTGAGCTTCGGCTTGGCGCCGCGCGTCGCGTTGAGGTCGGCGCGCAGCTCCTCCAGCTTGGTGACGTCGATTTCCTCGACATAGGTGAAGTGCGGAATAGTGCGCTTTGAGGCTGCCATATTTTCGGCAATGCGGCGGCGCAGGCCGATGACCTTGATCTGCTCGTCGGCACGAGCTGCACCTGCGGCGCGGTATCCCCCCGCCGCGTTATAGCTGAGGAAGGCGTCGAGATCGGCATGGCGGACGCGCCCCGGTTCGACAGTCTTCACATCGGCGAGATCGATGCCGAGATCCTTCGCGCGCTGCCGCACGGCGGGGGAGGCGAGGACGCGGCTATGCCGATCCTCCCCGACACGGGGAGGGGGACCATGCGCAGCATGGTGGAGGGGGGCCTCGGCACTCGCAACGGCAGCAGGCTGCGCTGGTGTCTCGCCCCCTCCACCGGCTTCGCCGGTCCCCCTCCCCGTGCCGGGGAGGATATTAGGCTCCGCCTTCACCACCTGCGCCGCTTCGTTCGGTGCCACCTCTATCGTCGGCTCGGAAGCCTCGTCCTCCGTCTCGAATATCGCCAGGATCGAACCGATCGCGACCTGCTCCCCCACCTCGCCCGCCAACTTGACGATCCTGCCCGCCACCGGCGCCGTCATCTCGATCGTGGCCTTGTCGGTCATCAGGTCGGCGAGCGGCGCGTCCTCCTCGACGACATCGCCGACTGCGACGTGCCAGGCAACAATCTCCGCTTCGGCGATGCCCTCGCCGATATCCGGCAGCTTGAAACTATAGCTTCCCATCTCGGATCAATCCTGCATGACGCGCTTGAGCGCTTCGGTCAGCCGCACCGGACCGGGGAAATAAGCCCATTCGAGGCTGTGGGGATACGGCGTGTCCCAGCCGGTGACGCGTTGAATCGGCGCTTCCAGCGAGTGGAAGCAATGTTCCTGGACCAGCGCCGATAATTCGGCGCCGAAGCCGCTGGTCTTGGTGGCCTCATGCACCACGACGCAACGCCCGGTCTTCTTCACCGAGGCGGCGATCGTCTCCATGTCGAGTGGCAGCAGAGTGCGCAGGTCGATCAGCTCGGCATCGATCCCACCTTCCACGACCGCTCCGAGCGCGACATGGACCATTGTGCCGTAGCTCAGGATGGTGACGTCCTCGCCGGGCCGCACGATCTTCGCCTTGCCTAGCGGCACGGTATAGTGGCCTTCGGGCACGGCGCTCCCGGCGAACTTCGCCCAGGGCGAAACCGGGCGATCATAATGACCGTCGAAAGGACCGTTATAGATGCGCTTGGGCTCGAAGAAGATGACGGGGTCATTGTCCTCGATCGCGGCGATCAGCAGGCCCTTGGCGTCGTAGGGATTGGACGGGATTACCGTCTTCAGACCCGCGACATGGGTGAAGATACCCTCGGGACTCTGGCTATGGGTCTGCCCGCCGAAGATGCCGCCGCCGAACGGAGTGCGTAGCGTGATCGGCGCGGTGAATTCGCCCGCCGAGCGATAACGCAGCCGCGCCGCCTCCGAGACGAGCTGGTCGAGCCCGGGATAGATATAGTCGGCGAACTGGATTTCCGGCACCGGCCGCAACCCATAGGTCGCCATGCCGACCGCGACGCCGATGATGCCGTTCTCGCTGATCGGCGTGTCGAACACGCGGGTCTTGCCGTACTTTTTCTGCAAGCCCTCGGTCGCCTTGAAGACGCCTCCGAAATAGCCGACATCCTCGCCGAGCACGACGATCTTGTCGTCGCGCGCCATAGCGACGTCGAGCGCCGAGTTGATCGCCTGGATCATGTTCATGGTGCGGGTTTCACCGGTCATGTCGCGGCTCCCCTCACTGTCGTCATCCCAGCGAAGGCCGGGATCTCAGGAGACAAGAAGACGGTGTCACCGCAGGAACCGACCGAGATTCCAGCTTCCGCTGGAATGACGAAACAGGGTTGGTCCTTGAGCATTATATCCCCGCCGCCTTGCGTTCGGCCTGCATCTCGGCCGACTGCTCGCGCAGATGCCAGGGCATTTCCTCGAACACATCCTCGAACATGCTGTCGAACGGCTGTTTAAGGCCATCCTGGAGGACGCCGTTCTTCTCGGCCTCCTTCTGCGCCGCCCGCACCATCTCGGCGAGTTCCCGGTCCATCGCCGCGTGGCGCTCCTCGTCCCAGATGCCGAGCGCGATGACATGCTGCTTCAGCCGCGCGATCGGATCGCCCAGCGGCCATTTGCCCCCCTCCTCGGCCGAGCGATATTTGCTCGGATCGTCCGAAGTGGAATGGCCCTCGGCGCGATAGGTGAAATGCTCGATCAACGTAGGGCCATGATTGCCGCGAGCGCGATCGGCCGCCCATGAGGTGGCGGCATAGACCGCCAGCGCATCGTTGCCGTCGACGCGCAGCCCCGCGATGCCATAGCCGATCGCGCGCGCCGCGAAGGTCGTAGCTTCGGCTCCGGCGAAGCCGGAATAGGAGGAGATCGCCCACTGGTTATTGATGATGTTGAGGATGACTGGCGCCCGATAGACCGAGGCGAAGGTCATCGCCGAGTGGAAGTCGCCCTCGGCGGTCGATCCCTCGCCGCACCATACCGCCGCGATCCGCGTGTCGCCGCGCGCCGCGCTGGCCATCGCCCAGCCCACCGCCTGCGGATATTGGGTGGTGAGGTTGCCGGAGATCGAAAAGAAATTGGCCGCACGCACCGAATACATGATCGGCAGCTGCCGGCCCTTCAGCCGATCCGCACGGTTCGAATAGATCTGGTTGATCATGTCGACGATCGACCAGTCGCGCGCGATCAGCAGCCCTTGCTGGCGATAGCTGGGGAAGCACATGTCATCATAGTCAAGCGCGTGCGCCGCCGCGACCGAGGTCGCCTCTTCGCCGGTGCATTTCATGTAGAAGCTGGTTTTGCCCTGGCGCTGAGCGCGGTAGAGCCGCTCGTCGAACGCCCGCGTCAGCGCCATGCTGCGAAGCATCTTCAGCAGCGTTTCGGGGCTGAGCCGCGGATCCCATGGCCCTTGCGCCCGCCCCTCGTCGTCGAGCACGCGCACCATCGTGTAGCTCAGTTCGCGGATATCGGCGGGCCTGGCATCGATCGCCGGCCGCGCCACCGCACCGGCTACCGGCACTTCGAAGTCGCTATAATCGGCGTGATCGCCTGGTCGGAACGGCGGCTCCGGCACGTGGAGCGACAGGGGCGGCAGGTTGCGGCCGGTCATCGGCAGGATCCTCTCAAGGCCGCCGCCTAGTGGAGCGGCTTAGTCAGGAAATAATAACACTGCGATATAAAATTACAAAGACGTTCAAGCTTGTGGCTGCGGAACGCTCGATCCTTTCGGGCGTGACATCCGCTAAGAAATTTCCTGTGACCTCAAGCAGGGACGGCGAAACAAAAGGTTGCGCGCTCACTCCGTGAGGAGGATCGGCAGCCGGCAAATCGCTTCCAACCCCCCGCCCTCGCGATTCGCCAGGGTCAAGCCGCCGCCATGTTCCTGCGCGATGGCGCGGGCAATGCTCAGGCCCAGGCCGATCCCGCCCGTTGAACGATTGCGCGAGGGTTCGCCACGCTCGAACGGCCGGAACATTGTCTCCAGCGCCTTTGCCGGAACCCCGGCGCCGCGGTCCGCCACGCGGATCACGGCCTCTCCATTTTCCCGCTCCAGTGTGATTTGGGTCCCGCCGCCATAGCTGACGCCATTGTCTATCAGGTTCTGGAACAGGCGCCTGAGCGCCATGGGGTCGCCCGAAACCGCGACCGGCTTGATCTCGCCCAAACCCACTGGGCGGCCGACCTCACGCTCGCCCGCTGCAAGATCGGCGAGCAACAGGTGCAGTTGCACCGGTTCGACGGTGCTGATCCGAGCGGTGTCGCGCACGAAGGAAATGGTAGCAGCGATCATCGCCCGCATCTGCTCGATATCGCCCTGGATCTTCTCGCGCATCTCGTCGGGGGCGCCCTCGATCCGAAAGGCGATCCGCGCCAGCGGCGTACGCAGGTCATGCGCGATCGCACCGATCATGTTGGTGCGCTCGGTCAGATAGGCCGAGAGTCGTTGCTGCATCCGGTTAAGCGCATGGGCCGTGACGCGCAGTTCGGCCGGGCCCTCCTCGATGATGAGCGGCGCCTGCGGATTGGCGCCCATGCGGTCGGCGGCTTCGGCGATACGGCGGATTGGCTTGGCGAGCGCGCGGGCGAAGATCCAGGCGAAGGGGATTACGGCGAGAATGCTGAGGCCGAACAGCATGACGATGCGGGTTTGCCAGGGGGCCAGCCAGGCCCGGGGCGGAGTGCGTACCACCCGCCAGCCATTGTCCGTCTGCAACCCCGCCACGACCGTATCGAAGAAGATCGGTTCGCCGCCGCGCATGATAACCCGCCGGTCTCCGTTCGCACGGAACGGCATATGGCCGCGCTGATCGGGGTCGAAGTAGAGGCGGACGCGATCGATCGGTACGCCGATCTGGGCCGCGAGGCGGGCCGTGAAATAGGGCACGGCGATCATCTCATGGTCGGGCTGCGGCACCGATGCCGCCTGCACCATGCTCAGCCGCCGCTCACGCTGGCGCTCTTCATAATCGGAACGCGGCGGCTCCAGCGGCTCCGCCAGCCGACCACGATAATCGCGCGGAATGACCATGGTCTGCCAGGACGGGCTGCGCGCGACACGACGACCTGACAGAGCCTCGGCGATATCGGAAAGGCTATTGAAGTCCGGACGTGGCGGTGGTGACGACAGGAACAGACTGACGGTGACGACGAACACCGCGGCAACGCTGGCAAGCAGCAGCAGCAGCGTCTGCCAGAAGATCGACAGGGCTGGGCCGCGCGCGCGCTTCATCCGCGGCTCTATTCGCCCTCCACCCGCAACGTGAACATATAGCCCTCGTTGCGGATGGTGCGGATCGGATCGTCGGGCCCCAGCTTCTTGCGCAGCCGGCTGATCGTCACGTCGATGGCGCGGTCGAACACGTCGCTGTCTATGCCCTTGCCCGCCTCGATCAGCTGGTCACGGCTGAGCACACGCTGGGGACGGTCCAGAAAGGCGGCCAGAACCCGAAACTCGGCATCGGTGAGCGGCGCCGGCGCAGCGTCAAGCCGCCGCACTTCGCGCTGGACGATGTCGAGCGACCAGGGGCCGAAGCGCCGCACCGCGCCGCCGGCCGCCCCAGCCGCCTCGTCGCCGCGACGGCGCAGCACAGCCCGGATGCGGGCGAGCAGTTCGCGGGGATTGCACGGCTTGGCGAGATAGTCGTCGGCGCCGACCTCCAGCCCGATGATACGGTCGGTATCCTCGCCCATCGCAGAGAGCATGATCACCGCCGGTCCACCCGGCTTGCGCAGCCGGCGCAGGATCGACAGCCCATCCTCGCCCGGCATCATCAGATCGAGCACGATGAGGTCGGGCCGCTCGGCCGCGATGCGAGCGTCCATCTCGGCACCGTCGGCGGCGCTCTCGACGCGCAGGCCGTTGGCACGGAGGAAATCGGTTATCAGCGTGCGCAGATCCGCGTCATCGTCGACCACCAGGATCGCGGGATTGGCGCTGCTCATCGGCGCGCCTTCGCTTCCTTGACGCGGGCGAGACAGGCGGCATTGGCGGCGATTTGGGCTGGCGTGCTCGGCAGCTGGGCCAAGGTCAGCGCCTTGCTCTGATTTGGATCGAGGTCGCGGAAGCGCTCGGCCGCGGCGGCGCGGAACTCCTTGGCAGACACGGCGCGGTTGATGTCGTCATCGGCCGAGGCGACCGGATTGGGGATATTGAGGAAACCGTACCGGCCCGCACCCGTCGCGCCATCGAAACCGGGCGGACCGCCCTTGTATCGCTGCGAACGCTGCCGTTCGTCGTCGCGCTCCGCTCTCGGCGCGCCGCGCTCGCCGCCTGGCCTGCGCTGGTAGAGGCGAATCTCGGGGGCGACATCCTGCTCATAGGCATAGACTTCGTCGGGCAGCAGCTCGCCGTTATGATCCTTGTCGAGCGTCGCGAAGAAGCGGTCGCCATCGAGCATCATCTCGCCGATCGTCAGCTTGCCGTCATGATCGCGATCGGCCTGATCGAACCAGCGTCTGGGTGGATTGTCGTCATCCCCCTTCGGCCGAAACGGCTCACCCATCGGCGATATGAACAGCTGCGGCTTGATCGGCTCGGAGCAGATCGCCGGCGGCGCTGCCGGCCGTGCAACGGCAGGCGCCGCCATCACCGCCAGCAGGAGGAACGCGCGTTTCATTCGTGCCGCAAAGCCTCGATCGGGTTGAGCGACGCCGCGCGGCGCGCCGGGAAATAGCCAAATACCACACCGATGACCGCCGAGAAGAAAAAGGCGAGCAGGTTGATCTTGGGATCGAAGATGAAAGGCACCTGGAGCACCGGCGCGAGAAGGATCGTCGAGACCAGCGCGAGGAACAGCCCGAGCAGACCGCCGAGACAGGCCAGCGTTACCGCCTCCACCAGAAATTGCAGCAGCACCTCGCGCGCGACCGCGCCGATGGCGAGGCGGATGCCGATTTCGCGGGTCCGCTCGGTGACCGACACCAGCATGATGTTCATGATCCCGATGCCGCCCACCAGCAGGCTGACTGCGGCCACCGCGCCGAGCAGCGAAGTAAGGATCTGGGTGGTGCCCTGCAGCGTATCTGAAATCTGCTTGGTATCGAAGATGTTGAAGTCGTCCTCAGCGTCCGCGTTCAGGTGGCGGCGCTCGCGCAGCAATTTGCGCAGCGATGCCTGGATCTGCTGGCTGTCATATTCGGCGTCGACCGACACCATGATCGTCCGCACATCACGATTGCCGGTCATTCGCCGCTGCACCGCCTTGTACGGCATCAGCACGACATCGTCCTGGTCATTGCCGAAGCCGCCCTGCCCCTTGGCCGCGAGCGTGCCGATGATCTCGCAGGAGATATTCTTGATGCGGAAGCGCTTGCCGACCGCATCGGTACCGCGAAACAGCCGGGTGCGAACGGTGTTGCCGATGATGCACACCGCCTTGCCGGACTGCTCCTCGGCCGGGCTGAAGGATCGCCCGCTGCTGAACGTCCACGGCTGCGCGATGAAATACTCCCGATTGGTGCCGTTGATCGTCGTCGACCAGTTGGCGGCGTTGTAGACCGCGGTGCCGGTCGACTGGACCAGCGGCGCGACCGCGGTCACCCCGACGATCTGGCTGCGGATCGCGTCGAGGTCCTCGATCTTGAAGTCGGGCGGCTGCGGCCCGCCGCCGCCGCGCCCGAAGCCCTGGCCGGGGCGAACCTGGAGCACGTTCGAGCCGAGGCTGGAAATCTGCTGTTTGACCGCGGCGGTGGCGCCGTTGCCGAGCGTGACCATAGTGACCACCGCCCACACGCCGATCACGATGCCGAGGATCGTCAGGAACGAGCGCAGCAGGTGCCGTCGGATTTCGCGGACCGCAAGGAGGAAGGTCGTGGCGTACATCAGGCAAGCACCTCGCCCCAAGCCGTCATTCCAGCGAAGGCTGGAATCTCAGGAGGCTCGGTCGCGCCTTTGCCGCACGAGATTCCAGCCTCCGCTGGAATGACGGTGAACGGAAATGGAGTCGCGCTCACCCCGTCACCCCCGGCCCCTTCGTAACCTCGGTCCGCTCTACGAGGCCATCGCGGAAGTGGATGATCGTATGAGCATAGGCGGCCATGTCCGCCTCGTGGGTGACCATCAGCACGGTGATGCCGCTGTTGCGGTTGAGGTCGGTCAGCAGTTCCATGATCTCCACCGAGCGTTCGCTGTCGAGGTTGCCGGTCGGCTCGTCCGCCAGCAGCACGTCGGGGTGGGTGACGATCGCCCGGGCGATCGCAACCCGCTGCTGCTGGCCGCCCGACAATTCCGCGGGTGTGTGGTCCCACCAATCGGCGAGGCCGACCTTGTCGAGCGCGGCCATGGCCATGGTGCGACGGGTGGTCTTGTCCTCGCCGCGATAGACCAGCGGCAACTCGACATTCTCGAGCGCGGTGGTGCGCGCCAGCAGGTTGAAGCCTTGAAAGACGAAGCCGAGATACCGGCGGCGCAGGAGCGCGCGCTGATCGCGCTCTAGCCGTTCGACATGGTGACAACGGAATAGAAACTCACC
The DNA here is from genome assembly GCF_037861105.1 of Rhizorhabdus argentea. Taxonomy (NCBI): domain Bacteria; kingdom Pseudomonadati; phylum Pseudomonadota; class Alphaproteobacteria; order Sphingomonadales; family Rhizorhabdaceae; genus Rhizorhabdus; species Rhizorhabdus argentea. The sequence continues at coordinate 34,529 of NZ_JBANFK010000024.1, read as the reverse complement.
GGCGGTGGGCACGTCGAGGCAGCCGAGGATGTTCATCGTCGTCGATTTGCCGGATCCCGAGGGGCCCATCACGGCGACGAAATCGCCGCGTGCCACATCGATGTCGACCCCCTTGAGCGCGGCGAAAGCGGTCGCGCCCTCACCGAAGACCTTGGTCACGCCGCGCAGCGATATCAGCGTCTCGCCGATGGCGATATCATTGGCCATTGCGCCGCTGTCCGCCTCCGGCGCCGCCAGCGCCCGCACCGCCACCGCCCTGGCCGTCGGCGGCAAACTGGCCGATGACGACCTGGGTGCCTTCGGTCAGCTTGCCGCCGGTCACCTGCGCCTGGCTGCCATTGCTCTCCCCGACGGTGATCTGGACAGGCTGGGGCGTGTCACCACCCTCCGCCACGACATAGACGGTCTGCTTGCTGCCGCGTCCGATCGAAGCCTCCTTGGTACCGCTGCCACTACGCCGCATCGGCCGGGGAGCAAGCACGCTGGCGAGCCCGCCGCTGTCGCTGCCCGCTCGCTGGCGATCGGGCGAGAAACGCAGCGCCGCGGTCGGCACCAGCAGGACATCCTTCTTCTCGGTGGTGACGATGTCGGCAGTCGCGGTCATGCCGGGCCGAAGCAGCCCGTCGCCGTTCGAAACGGTCAATCGCGCCGTGTAGGCGACGACGCCGCTGGTAGCCGCGCTGCTCGTCGTGGTCGTGCTGGATGTGCCGCTGGTTGTGGCGTTGGCGCCGACATCGACCCGCTCGATCGTCGCGGGGAAGGTCCGGCCGGGGAAGGCGTCGACGGTGAAGGTCGCGCGCTGGCCTTTGCGAACCTGCCCGACATCGGCTTCGTCGACCTTCACCTCGAGCCGCATCTGGCGGAGGTCCTCGGCGATGGTGAAGAGCACCGGAGCATTAAGCGAAGCGGCGACGGTCTGGCCCGGCTCGATCGATCGCGAGAGCACCTGGCCGTTGACCGGAGACTTGATGAAGGCTTTCGACAGCGCCGTCTGCGCAGAGGACAGCGTTGCACGCGCCTGCTCGACCGCGGCGCGCGCCGTCGCAACGCCGGCCGCCGCACGGGCGGCATCGGCCCGCGCGACGTCCAGTTCGGTGGCGGATGGCACCTTGCCGCCCGATAATCGCCACACGCTTTCCTGTCGTCGCAATGTCGCGCGCGCCTGCTGCTCGGTTGCCTCGGCCTGCTGGACGCCGGCCTCGGCAGACGCGAGCCCGGCCTGCGCCTGGTTCACCGTGTCCTCGAGCCGCGACGGATCGAGCTTGGCGAGGAGCTGGCCTTTGCGAACACGATCATTGTTGTCGACATAGACCTCGACCACCGTACCCGACTGCTCCGAACCGACCTCGACCTGGTTCGTCGGTGCGAGGTTGCCGGTCGCGGACACGACGACAGTGAGGTCCCCCCGCTCAACCGGGCGCGTCGCATAGGCAGCCTTGTCGTCGCCGCCGAAGATCAGCCGCCAGAGGATCACCAGCACGACCAGGATGGCAAGCCCTATGCCGATCCGCCGGAACAGCGCCGCGCGCGGCGAAACCGGCTCGATGCCGAGAAATTCGTCCAGATCCTGCTGCGAAGACACCGGCGACGGCGGTTGCTTGTCGGTATCGTCCATCAAGGTCTCTTTTCGGACTGCATTGGTAGCTCGGCTGCCTTGCCGCCGCCTTCGAACGGGCCTGGCGCCGGGATCGGCGCCGCCTGCCAGCCGCCGCCCAACGCCTTGTAGAGCTGGATGGTAGCACTGGCGCGGGCGGCGCGCGCGGTCGCCGTCGCGTCCTGGGTTGACAACAGGCTGCGCTGCGCATCGAGCAGCGACTGGAAATCGATCAGACCGGAGCGATATTGCAGGCGGGCATATATCGCCGCGTTGTTGGCGGCTTCGTAGCTCACGACCAGATCGCCCTCGCGCCGCTCGGCCACCTCCCGGCTCTTGAGCGCATTCTCCGCCTCCTCCAGCGCGGTTAGCACGGCCTTGCGATACGCGTTATAGGCCGCGTCGGCGGCAGCGCGCTGGCCGAGGATAGCAGCGCGGATCTGGCCACCTTCGAAGATCGGCGCGGTGATGCCGGCGATCAGATTGCCGATGCCGTTGCTGACGACATTGCCCACGGATGTCGCCGAACCGGCGAAGGTGCCCGACAGCCTGAGCGCGGGATAGAGCTGCGCGGTCTCGACACCGATCCGCGCGCTTTCGGCGGCCAATGCGCGTTCGGCGCTCGCGACGTCGGGCCGACGCTCGATGACCTGCGCGGGGATGGGCGCACCGACGCCGGGAGCAAGCGGTATCGATGCCGGCGGATCGATCAGCGCGGTGACGGCGCCGGGCGCTTCTCCCAGCAGCACGGCGATGTGGTTCACTGCGGTGCTATAGTCGTTCTCGATCGTCGGGATCGATGCCGCGGTCTGGGCGCGGAGCTGGCGCGCCTGTTCATAGTCCAGGCTTGAGACCAGCCCGGCCTGGCGTCGCCACCCGACGATCTCCAACGTATCGTCCTGCGACGACAGGTTTTCGCGCGCGATGCGCAATCGGATCTGGGCGAGCCGGGCATCGACATAGTTGAGCCCGACCTCCGAGGCGATGCTCGCCTGGGTGAAGCGCAGATCGGCTTCGCCAGCCTCTGCGGATGCCCTAGCCGCTTCGATCGAACGGCGGATGCCGCCGAACAGATCGGCCTCCCACGCCACATCGAAGCCGCCGCGATACACGGTCGTGTCGCCGCCGCGGCTTATCGTCTGCCCCGTGGCGGGATCGATGATGGATGAGCCGTTGTTGCCTATGCTGCGCGATACCGAGGCACTGGCGTCGACCGAGGGCAGCGCCTGCCCCTGCGCACCGCGCAAGCTGGCGCGCCCCTGCCGCAGCCTCGCCCCAGCGGCGGCGACATCGAGATTGCCGGCGAAGGCGCGATCGACCAGTTGGGTCAGCACCGGATCCTCGAAGCTTTCCCACCAGCGGGCGAGATCGACCATGTCCTGCTCGGGCGTGATCGTGGAGGATGCCTGGAACTGATCGGGTATCTTCAGCGCGGACGCGGCCGGAGGTCGATAGTCGGGCCCCGCATTGCATGCGGACAGCAGCAGCACCACCAGCGCCAGGCCAGGGCGTGATGCGTATGCAAGGCAATCGTCCGTCTTCATGCCGCTGCTCTTAGAGTCCTTTCATGTCGCGCGATGTCATCAATGAAATGCCGGTTTCCGGGGCACATAATCCGCTTCGTTGCCCGCCCGCAACAAGGCGGACGGCAAAACGCCCGCCCGCCGAGATGGCGGACGGGCGCCTGACGCGCTGATCGGCGCCTGCCGTCAGTTTACCGCGGCAAAAGCGTCCGCCTGCTGGCCGACCAGCGTCACTTCGACGCGGCGGTTCTGCTGGCGGCCTGCGGCTATCTTGTTGTCTGCAACCGGTTGGGCTTCGCCATGGCCGACCGCGGTGATCCGTTCCGGCGCCACCCCCATGCCGGCCAGGGCGGTGCGCACCGCTTCGGCACGCGCCTGCGACAGCTGCTGGTTGTAGGCATCCGCGCCCTGGGAATCGGTGTGGCCGTCGATCCGCACCTTCACTGTGGGATTGGCCTGGAGATATTGGGCGAGCGGCTGGAGCCGCTGGGCCGAGCCCGCCTTGAGATCGGCCTTGCCGGTTTCGAACACGACATCCTGGAGAACCAGTGTCGCACCCAGCTGGGTCTGCTTGAGCTGGTACTCGCGCATCTGCGCCTTCAGCCGATCAGCCTCGGCCCGGGCGGCGGCAGCATCGGCCTGCGCGCTGGCGACCTTGTCGCTGGTCTGGGCCGCCGCCTGCGACTTGGCCCGCTCGACGTCTTCCTTGAGCATGGCGATGCGGGCCCGGGTCCGCGCGGTTTCGATCAGCGCATTGATCTCGCCGGCGACCGCCTCGGCTTGGCCGGACTTGTCGTTGTCGAGTTTCTTGTCGAGCTTGGCGATCCGGTCCGATGCGCGATCGAGATAGACCGCGCCATATTCCGCGACCCCGGGCTCGGCCCGCGCGACCGCGATCTTCTCGCGATATTCGTCAGTGACGAGCTTGTCGGTCTTGTCGGCGAAGGCCGGGACGGCGGCGCCTGCGACCGCCGTGGCGGCGGCGAGGCTGATCATGAGCTTGTTCATTATGATATCCTCTCCAGCCGATCAGTTGACGGCGATCTTCGAACGCTCGGTTTCGAGCGCCCGCAGTTCGGCGGTCGCGACCGCGAGATCCGCGAGTGCATCCGCCTCCTGCGCGAGGACCAGTGCGTGGCGATCCTCGTCCTTGCGGAACTGGGCGTTGGCTTCATCGAGCACGCTGCGGCTGCGGTTGAGCACGTCGCCAGCGTTGCCGCCGGCGCCCGCCTTTTCGGCGGCATCCAGCTTGGCCTTCGCCGCCGCTATGGCGACGCGCGCGTCATCCTCATCCCCGGCGATCGCCGCGCCCGACACGGCAAGCGCCGACAGACTCGCGGCGGCGAGGCCGACATAAAACAGTATTTTCATGATCCAACTCTCCGCATGCTGCTGCACGGTCGGTAAAACCGGTGGTCGCTGCTCTGGTTCCGTTTCCGAATCGGTACGCGCGATTGTCGGCGCGGCGGTAAAGGCCTATCCTGGTGCAATAGCTGGATAGGAACCGACGATGAGGATCCTGCCTACCTACCGGGAAGTCGCCGGTTTTGCCGCGCTGGGGCTGCTGGCCTGCTCCCTGCCTGCAGCGACGCCGGAGATCGCGCCCAGCGAGAACGTCCAGGGCGGCCGCGACCTGAGTTCGCGGCTGACGGTTCCCGTGACGATCAATGGCGGCGGACCCTATCATTTCGTGGTGGATACCGGGGCAGAACGCACGGTCATCTCGCGAGAACTGGCGGACCGGCTTACGCTGGCGCCGGCGAGACCGGTCACGCTGCTCAGCATCGCCGGCATGGACGAGGTGCAGACGGCGATAGTGGCGGAACTGCGCCTGACCTCTAGCCGCAGCTATGTCTCCGATCTCGAAGCGCCCATATTGTCGCAGGAGCATCTCGGCGCCGTCGGCATGCTCGGCATCGACAGCCTGCAGACCAAGCGGGTGATCATGGATTTCCGCAAGATGCGCATGTCGATCAGCGACGCGAGCCATGCCGCGCCGGTGGTAAGCGACGAGATCATCGTCACCGCACGCCGACGGCTCGGCCAGTTGATTCTGGTCGATGCCGACGCCGACGGACAGAAGATCAGCGTCATCATCGACACCGGATCCGCTGTTTCGATCGGCAATCCGCTGTTGCGGGCGAAGCTGGCGAAGCGCCACCGTCTCGGTCCGTTCGTACCGATCAGCATTACCAGCGTCACCGGTGGCCAGACACTGGCGGACTATAGCTCTATCCGGCATGTGCGGATCGGCGGCGTCAGCATCAACGATATGCCGATCGCCTTTGCCGACGTGCAGATCTTTCGCCGGCTGGGGCTGGACTCCAAACCGGCGCTGCTGCTGGGCATGGACGCATTGCACGCGTTCGACCGCGTCTCGATCGACTTCGCCAATCGCAGTGTCCGCTTCCTGCTGAACGGCGACGCGCTAACGGCGCCGCTGCCGCGAATGGCGGAGAACATGCTGCCGAAGCGCGGTTGATGCTTCTGCTGGACGCGTGGGCGATACGCGCTAGACTGGCTTTCCCGTCCGTGGAGAATGCCATGCGTTCCTTGCTGAAAACCGTAAGCCTGCTCGCAATGCTCGCTCTGCCGCTCGGCGTGACCCAAGCCGCCATTCCCGTGGGCGCGAAGGCCCCGGCTTTCGACACGCAGGCATCGCTGGCCGGCAAGAACTTCGCCTTCTCGCTGTCCAAGGCGCTGAAGAAGGGGCCGGTCGTGCTCTATTTCTTTCCTGCCGCCTTCACCTCGGGCTGCACGGTCGAGGCGCATGCGTTCGCCGAGGCAACCGAAGAGTTCAACAAAATGGGCGCGACCGTGATCGGCATGGCCGCGGATCCCATCGACAAGCTCAGCCGATTCTCGGTCGAGGAATGCCGCAACAAATTCGCGGTCGGCGTCGCCACACCGGCGATGATCAAGGGCTATGATGTCGCGCTGGCGCTGGTGCCCGGCCGAACCGATCGCACATCCTATGTAATCGCCCCCGACGGCAAGGTAATCTTCGCCTACACCGCGATGAGCCCGGTCGGGCATGTCACCGGCACCATGGATGCGGTGAAGGCGTGGAAGGCCACGCATTAACCGACAGCGACAATTGTACATGCGGTTGGACAACAGGCGCGAACCCCTTACATCGGGCGCATGACCAGCCCCGCCCCCATCCGTCTGTCCGTCCTCGATCAGTCTCCTGTCGCCGAGGGAATGACCGCCGCCGAGGCGGTGCGCAACACCCTCGATCTGGCGCAAACCTGCGATGCGTTGGGCTATGATCGCTACTGGCTTGCCGAGCATCATGCCTCTCTGGGTGTCGTCGGCGTCGCCCCGGAAGCGCTGATCGGTCCCGTTGCGCTGGCCACGAAACGAATCAGGGTCGGATCGGGCGGGATCATGCTGCCCCATTTCTCTCCCTTCAAGATTGCCGAGACGTTTCGGCTGCTCGGCGCAATAGCGCCCGGCCGCATCGATCTGGGTCTCGGTCGCGCAGCGGGGTCCGACCAGCGTGCCGCTTATGCGCTGCAGCGCGATCGTTCGCGCCGGATTCCGTCGGACGATTTTCCCAACCACGTCGCCGAACTGCTCGCTTATCTTTCGGACAGCCTGCCTGCCGATCACCTTTTCGCAACGCTCGCCCAAACGCTGCCCGACGGCACCGAGGGATCACCGGCGCCCTGGATGCTCGGCACCTCGCCGGACAGCGCCAGATGGGCCGGGGAGATGGGTTTGCCCTACTGTATCGCCGACTTCATCAATCCGCACGCGGTGCCGCTGGCGGACGTATACCGGCGCGCCTTCCGACCTTCGATATGGTGCGGCGAACCACATCTGATGGTCGGTTTATGGGCGATCGCTGCAACGGACCGCGCGGAAGCCGAGGAACTGGCGATGCCGTTCGCGATGATGTTCGCCCATGTGCTTGCGGGCAAGATGATGCGCATCCCCTCGATCGAGACGGCGCGGGTTTGGGCGCGCAACAATGTCGGCGCTGCCCAGCGGGACCGGCGCATGCTGCTGGGGAATGGCCGCGAGGTGCGTGCGGAACTGGAAAGCGTCGCCGCGCTCTATGGTGCGCAGGAGATGATGCTCGTCAACATCATGCCGGACCATGGGAAGCGGCGGCGCTCCTACGAACTGGTTGCCGAAGCCTTCGGGATGCGGCAAAACGCCAAGGCGGCCTGATCATTCTCGCTCCCGCGTCCAGCCTTTTGTGGATGGACCGGCGGCAACCGGCGGGCCGCAAGAGAGCAGCCCGCCGTCGCCCCAATCAGCGCGCGCCGCGGACCATCAGGCGGGTCGGCATCGCCGATGCCATCTCGCCGCTGGCGGCCGCTATCGCGTTGGAGGCGAGCCGTGCGGTTTCGCGCTCCGCCTGATAGTTGCACGCGGCGTCGGTTTCGCAAACTGCGCGAACGGCCTGCTTGAGGCGCGAATGCAGCACGACCTTGCCGCGTGCCTGGTTCAAGTCGAGGTCGGCGATGTTGACGGTGGCCGTACGGGTAAGCGCGTCCGTCGCAGCCACCGCAATGTCTTCCGGCGCGGCGAGCGCGGCCGTCGACAGCCCCGCCGAACAGGCGAGCGCGATCAGCGCATATTTGATCATTGTCTCTTCTCCTGCTGGCGCCGGACCTGTGTCGGCTCGTACGCCCGTTCTGTTTTCATGCAGCCGGGTTCGACTACAGCCAGCCCTTAGCTCGCCCGACTTCTATAGGCATTAATGGCATGCCCGACAATGGCGGAAATCTGCGCTTTTCTGCGGCACTGCAGCCTCGCGGTTGCAGCATTGTAGCAGTGACAATGCCTCAGCCCACATGATCGATCAGCGCCTGGGCCGCAGCAGGATTTCGCTCCTTGGCGCCGCCGATAATGAATATGAAGGTTTCTCGAGCCGTGTCGATCGGTTGGCCTGCTCCAACATATGGCAGCCCGGCCGGTGCTTTGCCCGCGGCCCAATCCGTAATGCAGTTCGCCCATTTCTTCAGTTCGGCTTCGCTGTAGCCAGCCGGCACATCGCTGCGGGTTTGCTGTAGCCGGGCATATACGAATGGCGCGGTGAGGTCGGCTATGGCCGGATATTCGGGATGATCGGCGAAGACGATCGCGCAGCCATGCGCGCGCGCCATATCGACGAATTGGGTACAGACGAAACTGTCGTGGCGCACCTCTAGGGCGTGGCGAAGCTCGACACCCTCCTGCTCGCGCGGCAACAGGGCCAGAAAGGTAGCGAAGTCCTGTGGATCGAACTTCTTGGTCGCCATGAACTGCCACAGGATCGGCCCGAGCTTGGAACCCAACTCGGCTATGCCCTGGCCGACGAACTTCGCGATCGAGTCCGCGCTTTCGGCGAGGATCTTGCGGTTGGTGCAGAAGCGCGATGCCTTGACGGTGAAGACGAAGCCGTCAGGCACGGTCTCGGCCCATTTGATCCAGCTATCGCGCTTCTGGGTTCCGTAATAGGTGCCGTTGATCTCGATCGCGGTAAGGTGACTGCTCGCATATTCGAGCTCGCGCGCATGCTGGAGCCCCTTCGGATAGAAATTATCGCGCCACGGTTCGTAGGTCCAACCGCCGACTCCGATGTGGATCGCGCCCGCCATCACAAGCTGGCGCCGTCGACGGCATGGATCTTCAGCGCATCGATGTCGATGCTGGGCACGCAACGCAGGTTGACGGCGATCATCGCCTTGCCGTCGGGGGTCTTGCCGATGGCAAAGGGTTGACTACCGCACGTCGTGCAAAAACGGTGCTCGATCACATGCTTATAGAAAAAGTAGCTCTCTAGGTCGTCCTGCCCGCGCTCAAGCGTGAAAAGGTCGGCCGGAAAAAAGGCGAGCAGAAAGCCTTTGCGCCGACAGTGCGAACAATTGCAGGCCATCGCCTCGACCGGAGGTTCCGCGTCCACCTTGAAGGCAGCCTTGCCGCAGTGACAGCTTCCCTCGAACGGCATTTCTTCGCCTCTCCTTACATTTCGATCAGCGTGGTGAACCCACCATAGATCATCCGCTTCCCATCGAACGGCATGTGCTCGGCATCCTGTTTCAGGCGCGGGTCGGCCATCACCTTCTTGTTGATCTCATCGCGGGCTGCGCGCGATTCATAGGTAATCCAGGAAAAGACGACCGTCTCGTCGTCCTTCTTTTGAACCGCTCGCGGGAAGCTGGTCAGTTCCCCATAGGGGACGTCATCGGCTATGCATTCGACATAGCTGAGCGCGCCATATTCCTTCCAGACCGTCCCGGCCAACTCGGCAACGGCCTTGTAGGCGTCGAGCTTGTCCGTGGGCACCGCGAGCAGGAATCCGTCAACATACGGCATCGCATCACTCCTTCCAAAGCTTGCCGGACACTGCCGCTTCCGCGGCGGGGATCGCGGAAAACTTTGCCGATCCTACACCGGGTGCCGCGCGAATCCATCGGGTGATCGGTCTTCGATCGTATCTATGAGGATCTTCATCGCAGGGCGTTCGCGCAATGTCGGATCGGCATGCCTGCCGAACAGCAGACCCACATCACGGCTGAACGGAAAATCGACCAGTCGGGGACGAACGACACCGGGCGCCGTGAAGCAATCGGGCATCACCGTCATGCCTAGCCCCGCACGCACAAGCCTGAGCGCCCGATCGTCGCTGGTGACCCTGGCCGGAAAGAAAGGCCGCACCCCGCGGGCAGTGAAATAGCGGCTGGTGTCGGAGAGCAGCTCGCAATGACGGCGCACGATCATGGGTTCGCCGGCCAGCTCCGCACCCTCGATCACGTCCCGGTGGGCGAGGGGGTGGCTCGCCGCCATCGCCAGCGCATAGCCTTCGCTGAACAGGCGTTCGGCCGCGAAGCGCGCGTCGTCGCGAATCAGCGTAAGCGCCGCATCGAGGCTGCCGCGGGCGAGCCTTTCGGTGAGATCGCGTTCACGCGCTTCGATCAGTTCGACGCGCTCGCCGCCGCCATTGTCGCGCAACCGCGCAGCATAGGCCTCGATCCACGACGCCGGGATTGAGGACAGGATGCCGAGCCGAGTAGTCGCCGGCGCTGCCGCCTCCTGCACTGCGCGCTCGGCGGCAGCGAACTCGGCTTCGATGCGGCGAGCGTGGCCGGCGAGATGGACGCCGGCGTCGGTCAGCTCGACCCTGCGGTTGGTGCGGATGAACAGTGGCCGGCCCAGCAGCGTTTCAAGCTTGGCTATCCCCGCGGACAGGCTAGGCTGCGTAACGTTGCAATAGATAGCGGCCTTGGAGAAATTGCCCTGGTCGACGATCGCCAGGAAGTAACGCAGCAGATAGCGGTCGATCATAGTTTACATCTATGATGTTACCACGTCTCTTTCAATTTTTCTTATAGTGCCTTCTGGCGTATCGCAGCTCCAAAGTTTCGGAGAGCAGGCATGGCAGATTTCGATTTTGGGCTGGGCGAGATGGCAGACACCATTCGCGAAACCACGTCGCGCTTTGCGGCCGATCGCATCGCGCCGCTTGCCGCGAAGATCGACGCGGAAGACTGGTTTCCTGTCGAACTTTGGCCGGAGATGGGTGCGCTCGGCCTGCATGGCATCACTGTGGGCCAGGCCGACGGCGGGCTTGGCCTGGGCTATCTCGAGCATGTCGTGGCACAGGAGGAGGTCGCCCGCGCCTCGGCCTCGATCGGCCTCAGCTATGGCGCCCACTCCAATCTTTGCGTGAACCAGATCCGCCGCTGGGCGACACCCGAACAAAAGGCGCGCTACCTGCCCCGGCTGATTTCGGGCGAACATGTCGGCAGCCTCGCCATGTCCGAAGCAGGCGCGGGATCCGACGTCGTTTCGATGAAGCTGAAGGCGGAGAAGAAAGGCGATCGCTACATCCTCAACGGCACCAAGTTCTGGATCACCAACGCGACCTATGCCGACACCCTCGTGGTCTATGCCAAGACCGGCAACGACGGCGACAAGCCATCGCGCGCGATCACCACCTTCATCATCGAGAAAGGCATGAAGGGCTTCTCCATCGGGCAGAAGATCGACAAGGTCGGCATGCGCGGTTCGCCCACCGCCGAGCTGGTGTTCGAGGACTGCGAGGTTCCGGAAGAGAATGTCATGGGTCCGCCGGGTGGCGGGGTCGGCGTGCTGATGTCCGGGCTCGATTATGAGCGCACGGTGCTCGCCGGCATCCAGCTTGGCATCATGCAGGCGTGCCTGGACACGGTTCTGCCCTATGTCCGCGAACGCAAGCAGTTCGGCCAGCCGATCGGCGCGTTCCAACTGATGCAGGCCAAGATCGCCGACATGTATGTCGCGCTCAATTCGGCGCGCGCCTATGTCTATGCCGTTGCGAAGTCCTGTGACGCCGGTCGCACCAGCCGCTTCGATGCGGCCGGCGCGATCCTGCTCGCCAGCGAAAATGCGGTGAAGGTCGCGCTCGAGGCGGTGCAGGCGCTGGGCGGCGCGGGCTATACGAAGGATTGGCCCGTGGAGCGCTATATGCGCGACGCCAAGCTGCTCGACATCGGCGCGGGGACGAATGAAATCCGGCGCATGCTGATCGGTCGGGAACTGATCGGGGGTGCCGCGTGATTGCTTTGGCATGTGAGCGTCATCCCAGCGAAGGCTGGGATCTCGGTCGGCAAGGACGCGCTCTTACTTCACGAGATACCAGCCTTCGCTGGCATGACGGGCTGCTTGAATGACCAGACTCACCACGCTCGTCGACCCCGCCTCCGAGGCCTTCGCCGCAAACGCTGCGCATAATCTTGCGCTGGCGGAAGAACTTCGCGCCAAGGTTGCCGCCGCCGCCCTCGGCGGGTCCGCGCAGCATCGCGAACGGCACGTCGCGCGTGGCAAGCTGCTGCCGCGCGACCGCATCCACCGCCTGCTCGACCCGGGCTCGCCATTTCTCGAAATCGGCCAGCTTGCCGCCAACGGCATGTATGACAAAGAGGGCGGACCACCAGGCGCGGGCGTGATCGCCGGAATTGGCCGCGTCCACGGCCGTGAATGCATGATCGTCGCCAACGACCCGACGGTGAAGGGTGGTGCCTATTTTCCGACGACGGTGAAGAAGCATCTTCGCGCCCAGGAGATCGCCCGGGAGAACCGGCTGCCCTGCATCTATCTGGTCGACAGCGGCGGCGCCAATCTGCCCCACCAGGCCGAGGTGTTCCCGGATCGCGATCATTTCGGGCGGATTTTCTTCAATCAGGCGCAGATGTCGGCAGAGGGCATCCCCCAGATCGCGTGCGTCATGGGCAGTTGCACCGCAGGCGGCGCCTATGTCCCGGCAATGTCGGACGAAACCGTGATCGTGCGCAACCAGGGTACGATCTTCCTTGCCGGCCCACCATTGGTAAAGGCGGCGACCGGCGAGATCATCTCGGCCGAGGAACTCGGCGGTGCTGAAACCCACGGTCGCAAATCCGGCGTGGTCGATCATGTCGCCGAGAATGACGAGCACGCGCTGCTGATCGTGCGCGACATCGTCGCGACGCTGCAGCCGCCCTCTCCCGCCGTCGTCAACCGCGCCGAGCCGCGGCCGCCCCGCCATGACCCAGCGGAGCTCTACGGCATCGTGCCCTCCGACGTCCGTGCGCCGTATGACGTCCATGAGGTGATCGCGCGGATCGTCGACGGATCGGAACTGCACGAATTCAAGCCGCTCTACGGCACGACGCTGGTCTGCGGCTTCGCCCACATCTGGGGGATGCCGGTGGCAATCCTCGCGAATAACGGGGTGCTGTTTTCCGAGAGCGCCTTGAAGGGCGCGCATTTCATCGAACTGGCCTGTCAGCGGCGCGTGCCGCTGTTGTTCCTGCAGAATATCTCCGGCTTCATGGTCGGCGGCAGATATGAAGCCGAAGGCATCGCCAAGAACGGCGCGAAGCTGGTGACAGCGGTCGCGACCGCCTCGGTTCCCAAGATCACCGTGCTGATCGGCGGCAGCTTCGGCGCGGGCAATTACGGCATGTGCGGGCGCGCCTATCAGCCGCGCTTCCTGTTCAGCTGGCCCAACAGCCGGATCAGCGTAATGGGCGGCGAACAGGCGGCTTCCGTGTTGGCGACGGTGCACCGCGATGCGGAGCGCTGGACCCCCGAGGAGGCCGAGGCCTTCAAGGCGCCGATCCGCCAGAAATATGAGGATGAGGGCAATCCCTACTATGCCACGGCGCGGCTATGGGATGATGGGATCATCGATCCGGCCCAGACACGCGACGTCCTTGGCCTCGCCTTCGCCGCCACGCTGAACGCGCCGATTCCGGAGCGGGCGACGTTCGGCCTGTTCAGGATGTGATGATGGCTACAGCCTTCCCGATGTTCGAATCTCCCAGCCTATTCCGTCACCCCAGCGAAGGCTGGCATGACGACACAGAGAACAAGGCTGCCGTATGATCCGCTCGCTCCTCATCGCTAATCGCGGCGAGATCGCGCGGCGGATCATCCGCACCGCGCGCAAGCTGGGCATCCGCACCATCGCGGTGCACTCGGATGTCGATGCGACCATGCCGTTCGTGCGGGAAGCGGACGAAGCGGTCTGCATCGGCCCGGCGCCGGCGCGCGAATCCTATCTGGTGCAGGAGAAGATTCTTGCAGCCGCTAGGGCCACCGGCGCCGTAGCGATCCACCCGGGCTATGGCTTCCTCTCGGAGAACGCCGAGTTCGCTGAGGCGGTCCAGGCGGCGGGGCTCGTGTGGGTCGGCGCGTCTCCGGCGTCGATCCGCGCAATGGGATTGAAGGACGCCGCCAAGGCACTGATGATCGCCGCGGGCGTGCCGGTGACGCCCGGCTATATGGGCGACGACCAGAGCCCTGCGCACCTTCAGGCCCAGGCCGACATGATCGGGTATCCGGTGCTCATCAAGGCGGTGGCCGGCGGCGGCGGCAAGGGCATGCGCAAGGTCGACGCTGCGCAGCAGTTTGCCGACGCGCTGCTCTCGTGCCAGCGCGAAGCCGCCGCCTCTTTCGGCGACGATCGCGTGTTGATCGAGAAATATATCCTCGGACCGCGTCACATCGAGGTGCAGGTGTTCGGCGACAGCCATGGCAACCTCGTCCATCTGTTCGAACGCGACTGCTCGCTCCAGCGCCGCCACCAGAAGGTGATCGAGGAAGCCCCTGCCCCGGGCATGGACGAGGCCACCCGCGCGGCAGTCTGCGACGCGGCAGTGAAGGCGGCGAAGGCTGTCGACTATATCGGCGCGGGCACGATCGAGTTCATCGCCGATGCTTCCGAAGGCCTTCGTGCCGATCGTATCTGGTTCATGGAGATGAACACCCGGCTGCAGGTCGAGCACCCCGTCACCGAAGCGATCACCGGGCAGGACCTCGTCGAATGGCAGCTGCGCGTCGCGAGCGGCGAGCCCCTGCCGAAGCGCCAGCAGGAGCTGTCGATCGACGGCTGGGCCATGGAGGCGCGGCTTTACGCTGAAAACCCGTCAAATGGTTTCCTGCCCTCGACCGGGAAGCTCGACCGGCTGAAGCTGCCCCGCGGAATCCGCGTCGACAGCGGCGTCGAGGAAGGCGGCGAAGTTTCGGCTTTCTACGATCCGATGATCGCCAAGCTGATCGTGGCAGCGCCGAGCCGCCCCGCGGCGGCGGCCAAGCTGGCGGCGGCGGCGCGGCAGGTGGAGGTGTGGCCTGTTCGCACCAATGCTGCCTTTCTCGCCCGCGCCGCGTCCGACCCCGACTTCGTCGCAGGCCACATCGACACGGGTTTCATCGAACGCCATGCCGACCGGCTGGTGCCGGCGGCGGGACCGGCCGCTGCGGTCCGGCAGGCCGCAGCGCGCGCGCTACTGCCGACAACCGGTGACGTCTGGAGCGCACTTTCGGGCTTCCGGCCCAATGCCGCGCCCGACCGGAGGGTTGAAGTCGAGATCGCCGGCCACGCCTATCTGGTCGATATCGATGACGGCCCGCTCCGCGCGCGCAACAGTCTGGTCGACGGCGAGCGGCTGTTGTTCCTTGATGGCGAGGCCTGGCCGTTCGAGACGCCTCGCGCCGATCATGCGGTTGGCGGCGGTGCCGTCTCCGATGGAAGCCTGCTGGCGCCGATGCCCGGCAAGGTGATCGCGATCGAAGTCAGCCAGGGCGCGACGGTGACCAAGGGTCAGAAGCTGCTGGTGCTCGAAGCGATGAAGATGGAGCAGGCGATGCTAGCTCCCTTCGACGGTGTCGTGGCGGAACTCAGGGCCAGCGTCGGGGGGCAAGTGTCCGAAGGCATGATGCTGGTGCGGGTGGAGAAGCCCGAGGAATAAGCACGACCGCGCACCAAGTGCAGGGGCCATTGCTAATCGGACCGATGGCGTCCCGACCAGTGGCATAGCTGTTCTGTCAATGTGCGGGTCCGCTGGACTGCTCGCCTCAGCCGGCTCAGCGCTGCAAGGCGATCTTCGGAACTCAACGATGGCGCGGCCTCGTAGCCGGAGCTCCGCCGCGCGGCGGGAGCAGAATGCACTGGATCAGCCAAGGCTTCTCCAGTGATTTTTCGACCCTTAACTCGCCCTACCTTCGATTGCAGGGCTCGCTTCCCAATCTTATGGGCGTCAATATGGGATGGGTTGCAGCTTGCCATTCGAGACCTCCCCCACGGTGGTGCTGTGTGGTAGCAGACTTTCTGACTGATACTAATCTCATTTATAGTTGTCTTGGCGTCTAGGCTTTGGACGTGGGGAGTGATTCCTCAAGCTTGGGGCGATGATACCGTCGCGCTCACCGCGGGGCTGGTGAATGCCATAACTGGAGCCTGGAGCGGGCGAAGGGAATCGAACCCTCCTAGCTAGCTTGGAAGGCTAGAGCATTACCACTATGCTACGCCCGCGCCGGAGGCCGGCCTGATAGCCGAAAGCGGACCCGCTCGACAACTGCTTTAATGGACGAGCGAACCCCAGGCCGCGGCGCTCAACGCCAGGCAGGCTCCGGTCGCCGAGGCGGCCATCAGGCCACGACCGGCAAAGGCAAGGATTGGGGCGTCGGGACGCTGCTCGCGGCGGTTGCGCCCGAGGCATGCCAGCGTAAACGACACCAGGAAACCATAGACCAGAGCAAAGAAAGCAAACACCTGAACCCCCAAAAACTACGCTGCAGCGCAACAAACATGTGCCGATGAGTCGGTCAAGCAGCTGTGCCGAAACATGGCAAAGGATGTTCCATGGCTTTCGGCCAGCCGTTGTATATTCCGGATATTGCGAATCTGGAACGACTGTACGCGCGTTGCATCCGGCGACCTCAACTCAATCGCCGCATCCTGTTCGGCGGGATCTGACGATCGCCTCGGTCGGAATGGCGCCTTCGACGGGATTCGGGAGTGAGTTGCCAAATACCGCTCCGGAAAGGATAAGGAGGACCGGGCCGGGGCGGCTCCAAGGCGGCCGGCGAGCCGCTCGCTTGCAGCGACAGGAGAGGTTTCGAACGCGGGGTGAGACCGACATGAACCACAATGCGCCTGGCCCCCATATGCCGAGCGGCCCGCTCCATCCGATCGCCGAACGGGTCGCAGGCTTTTACGCCCAGGATCCGCTGTGGCAAGGCCTCACCGCCCGCCCTGCCGCACAGACCCGCGCGGCGATCGAGGCAGCCGCGCAGGCGCTGGCGCTGGAGACCGAGGTTGAGCCGGTAGACCATGTCGAGGAACTGGTGGTGTCGGTCGGCGACAGCCAGATCGGCGCGAAGCTCTATCGCCCGTTCGCAACGGCTCGGGGACTCGTCGTGTGGGTCCATGGCGGCGGTTTCGTGCTGGGCAGTTCCGATCGATGCGACAGCTTTTCCCGGCGCCTTGCCAACCGGAGCGGCTGCGCGATCGTGTCGCTCGATTATCGGCTCGCTCCAGAGCATCCATTCCCGACACCGGTCAACGATGTGCTGACCGCCACCCATTGGCTGGCCAATCGCCGGGTAGCGATGGCCGGAGCAGAGGTGCCGCTGATCCTGGCGGGCGACAGCGCCGGCGGCAATCTGGCGGCGGTGGTCACGCGCAAGATGGTCGAGGCCGGGAATTGCCCGCTGGCCGCCCAGATCTTGGTCTACCCCTGCACCGATGACAGCGACGCGGCTTCGCTACGCCGCTTTGTGCCGCCGTTCCTGAATCGGGCTGAGATCGCCTGGTTCTACGACCAATATGACCCGGGACGCACCGCGCGCAACCACCCTGACTTTGCACCCCTGCTCGCCTCCCGCCTGGCGGGGCTGCCGCCGGCGCTGATCATCACCGCCGAACACGACATATTGACCGAGCAGGCGGAGCATTATGGGCGCCGCATGGCCGCAGCGGGCGTCGACGTCCGGACAAGTCGCTATGCCGGCATGATCCACGGTTTCGCGACGATGGACGTCTTCTTCGATGGCGTGGCAGGAGAGGCGATAGACGAGATGTCGACGTTCATCAGCGAACAGCTGACGCAACGATAATCCGTCAGAACCCGAGCAGGCGGTGGCTCTCAGCGCCGCCTGTAACGGAAATACCAGACCTCGTGGCCCTTGCTGCGCGCCTTCGCCTCATATCGGGTCTCGGGCCAGTCGTCGGGGCGGATCAGGAAGTCGGCGGGGCGTTCGCCGAGCCATTCGAAATCTGGCGACTGGCCCATCACCATCATCGCCCAGCGGACATAGACCGGGTGATCCGTGCCGAAGCGGAACTCGCCGCCCGGCTTCATCTTGCGCGCGATCAGGCCGATCGGCCCGGCATTCATGAAGCGGCGCTTGGCGTGGCGCCCCTTGGGCCAGGGATCGGGATGCAGCAGCCACGCCCGCTCGAGGGATGCGTCGGGCAGGCGTTCGAGCACGTCGATAGCATCGCCCATGTGGAGGCGGATATTGTCGAGATCCAGCTCGTCGACCTTCACCAGCGCGCCGACCACCCCGTCCAGAAAGGGTTCGCAGCCGATGAAGCCATGATCCGGCCGCTGCGCCGCCTGCCATGCCATATGCTCGCCCTTGCCGAAGCCGATCTCCAGCTCGAGCGGGCGCCCGTCGCCGAACAGCGCTGCCGCATCAAGATCGCCCGTACCGGGAACGGATATCTCGGGCAGCAGCCGCTCGACCAGCTCGGACTGGCCGGGGCGCAGCTTGTGGCCTTGCCGCCGGCCATAGAGGCGGCGGATCGAAAGCGGATCATTCATCGCGGCGGCTGATCTCATAGACGGCGGCTGGGGGGAGGTTGCGCAACGTGCTCGACAGCCGCCGCGCCTTGAGCCCGAGCCGTTCGAGCACGGGCCGGCGGATCGGACTGATCGGGCTGTAAGTGAACTGGAAGAAGCGGCCGCCCGGGCGCATCAGATCGAAGCAGCCGCGCATGATCATCATCTGCTGCCGCGCGCTCATGTTGAGGATCGGCAAGCCCGACACCGTGGCGCCCGCGAGATCATCGTCGAGCAGCGCTCGGTGCCGCCTTACCCTAGCCGCGTCGCCCCGCAGCACCGTCGCCTGCGGAAAGCGGCTGGCGAGCAGGCGCGCGAAATCGGCCTCATATTCGATCAGGATGAGGTCGGACTGGCACAGCCCGCGCGCAAGCAACGCCTTGGTAAACACGCCGGTGCCGGGTCCCAGTTCGATCACCGGCGCCATGCCGGGCTTGATCTCGGCGGTGATGAGCCGGGCGAGCGAAGCGCCCGAAGGGGCGACCGCCGCGATGCCGAGCGGATCCTTCGCCCAAGCGCGCAGGAACGCTGCCAGATCAGACATGGGCTTGTTCCCCGTGGGCCATCGCGGATCCCTAGCCGGAGAGGCGCTCATAACGCCAGCGCTTTGCGCATGGCCATCGAAGATCCTGCAGACCGAGGTGTCGATCGATCGCTTAGATCTGGAGCCGATCAAGACCGCCACTCGCACGGCTGAGCAAGAGGCCGTATGTCAACTCGGCCAACACCGTCACCTCAGCGTTTCGACTGTGCAGGCCACGCCCAGGACGAATTCAGCCTAAGCCGGGGCCGGGATGACGGGGAATTCCAGTGATCAGGCCAGTGCCGCCTTCAGCTTGTCGGCGAGGTCGGTCTTCTCCCAGGGGAAGAAGTCGCCCTCGGCCTTGCGGCCGAAATGGCCATAGGCGGCGGTCTTCGCGTAGATCGGCTTGTTGAGACCGAGATGAGTGCGGATGCCGCGCGGGGTGAGGCCGCCCAGTTCCTTGATGCCGGTGATCGCACGCTCGATGGCGGCATCGGTGACGCCATCGGCACAGGTTCCGTGGGTGTCGACATAGAGCGATAGCGGCTCCGACACGCCGATCGCATAAGCGAGCTGAATCGTGCAGCGCCGCGCAAGGCCGGCGGCGACGATATTCTTCGCCAGGTAGCGGGTGATATAGGCGGCCGAGCGATCGACCTTGGTCGGATCCTTGCCGCTGAAGGCGCCGCCGCCATGCGGGGCGGCACCGCCATAGGTGTCGACGATGATCTTGCGGCCGGTGAGGCCAGCGTCGCCATCGGGGCCGCCGATCTCGAAGCTGCCGGTTGGATTGATGTGATAGACGGTTTCGCTCGAAAGCAGCTCGGCGGGCAGGATATCGGCGACCACCGTCTTCACATATGCCTTGAGTTCGGCCTCGTTGGCGCCCTCGTCATAGCCCTTGCCATGCTGGGTCGACACCACGATCGCAGTGGCCGCGACCGGCTTGCCATTCTCGAAGCGCAGGGTGACCTGGCTCTTGGCATCCGGTTCGAGGAAGGGGGCCGCGCCCGAATGACGATCGGCCGCCATCTGCTCGAGGATCTTATGGCTGTAATAGAGCGTCGCCGGCATCAGGTCGGGCGTCTCGTCGCAGGCGAAGCCGAACATGATGCCCTGGTCGCCCGCACCCTCGTCCTTGTTGCCGCTGGCGTCGACGCCCTGCGCGATGTGGGCCGACTGGGCGTGGAGGTTGTTGTGGAAGGCGAAGCTCTGCCAGTGAAAGCCGTCCTGCTCATAGCCGATCCGCTTGACTGTCTGGCGCACCGCCTGCTCGATCTCGTCCTGCGCGCCGGGCGCCCAGGCGCCGTCTTCGTAAACGCCCTTACAGCGGATCTCGCCCGCCAGCACGACCAGCTGGGTTGTCGTCAGCGTCTCGCAGGCGATCCGCGCCTCGGGATCCTTCGACAGGAACAGGTCGACGATCGCGTCGGAGATCTGATCGGCGACCTTGTCGGGGTGACCCTCGGAAACGCTTTCGGAGGTGAAGAGATAGTTGCTGCGCATTGGTGCTGACCGACCCTCTGATATGATCGCCACCCGATAGGGGCGAAACGGACATAAGGATATAAAGACTTCGTTATATGTTGCTTAGCGCGGCTTCGTCGCGATGGCAATTCCGCCTGCGATCAGCAGAAGCGCGAACAGCATCGGCAGCAGGTTGCCGAACCGTGCGAAAGGCGTCGCTGCGTGCGGCGCCGGCAAGGCCGTTCGGATCACGCCCGCCTTGCGCCAGGGAAGGCTGTCGAGAAGCCGCCCATCAGCATCGATCACCGCCGATATGCCGGTCGGCGTAGAGCGGATGATCGGCATCCCCTCCTCCGCCGCGCGCAGCCGCGCCTGGGCCAGGTGCTGCGGCGGACCCCAACGGCCGAACCAGGCGTCGTTGGACGGGTTGAAGAGGAAATCCGGCCGATTGGCGGCGTCCACCACCTGACCCGAGAAGATGATCTCGTAGCAGATCTGGACGCCGACGCTACCGAAGCCAGGCACGGCCAGGCTCGCCGGCCCCGGCCCCGGCCAGAAATCGACGTCCCCCGGCACCAGCCGCGACAGCCCGATCGCCGACAATATCGGACGGGCCGGCAGATATTCGCCATAGGGCACAAGGTGGGCCTTGTCGTAGCGGCCGATGATATCCCCTTTGGCGTTCAGGCCGAACAGGCTGTTGCGCGCGCCGGCCATATCGCCCGCCCTGTTGAAGATCAGTGCGTCGCCGCCGAGCAGGATCACGTCCTGGGGCCCCAGCAGCGCGGCGATGCGCGCCCTCGCCTCGGGCTCGAATTCGAGGAAATCGGCGGTCGCCGCCTCCGGCCAGAGCACCAGTCGCGGCGGGGCCCCGGGCACGGCCTTTCCGGTCAGCTGGCTCAGCCGCTCGAAATTGGCTTGCTGGAGCCTGGGATCCCATTTCTCGTTCTGGTTGATGTTGGGCTGGACCACTACGATACGCGGCGCTGCGCGCGGCGGGGACGGCCGCAGCATCCACGCCGACAGGATCTGGGCAAGCATCGCCACCAGCAACGCCCAGCCGACTCGCTGCCAGCGCAGCCGCTTGGTGCCCGGCAGAATCGCCAGCAGCCAGATACCCGACAGCAGGATCATGAAGCCTGACAGGCCGTAGGTGCCGACGAGCCGGGTCAGGCCCATCCACGCCGGCTCGGCGCTGCCGGGTGCGACCATGATGGCCGCGAGTGGATTCCAGGCGAAACCCGTGAACACAATGCTGCGCAGATATTCGGAGACGATCCAGCTACCGGCGAACAGCGGAATGAACGCATAGGGACTGGGCTCCGGCACCGGCGGCGCGACCGACGGACTCTCCATCCCCGCGGGGACGAGCCCCTTGAGCTTCCTGCGGCGGGCAGCTTCCTGTGCGCGATGGCGGCGCAATGCGAGGAGGAGAGGCAGCCGGTGAAGCGCGCTCGCGAGAACCGCCGCCAGCAGCGGGAAGACGGCGAGGTAAAGCGCGAGCAGGAACACTGCCACCCACCCCAGCCAGTGGGGCATCGACTGCTGGAATGTGAAGGCGGTCGCGATCCAGTTGTTGCCGAAGGTGAAATGACCCACGCCGAAACACCAGCCGATCAGGGCAGCGCTGCGGATTCGCGGTGCTTTGAGCAATTGCCACATCAGCCCGGCGAAGCAGAGCAGCGTCGCTAGCCACCAGTTGAGCGGCGCAAAGCCCAGCGCAGAGGCAAGCCCCAGGCCGAAAGCGATCGCAGGAGTTTTGAACGAGGTCAGTTTCGGCATCAGCGGCTTTTATCGTTGAAGTGCGCCCCCCATATCGCGTCGGCGGGGCCGGCGGGAAGGCGGCGCGTGGCACATCCGCAATAAAAATCGCGCGGGGGAATGCTTGACAGTTTTCGGGCAGCCCCACATATGGCCGCTAGCACTCAACACGGGTGAGTGCTAAAAATTTCCAACCGACAGATTCGGTCGCGGGCACAAACCCGCTGCGGCCGGAAAATGTAAGGAAAGGGTGAAGCACATGAGTTTCCGTCCGCTGCACGATCGCGTGCTCGTTCGCCGCGTCGAAGCCGAGGAAAAGACTGCCGGCGGGATCATCATCCCCGACAGCGCCAAGGAAAAGCCCCAGGAGGGCGAGGTCGTCGCGGTCGGCGGTGGCGCCAAGGCCGATGATGGCAAGATCACTCCGCTCGACGTCAAGGCCGGCGACAAGATCCTGTTCGGCAAATGGTCGGGCACCGAGGTCAAGATCGACGGTGAAGACCTGCTGATCATGAAAGAGTCGGACATTCTGGGCATCGTCGGCTGAAGCCGACCGCCGGGAAGACTCTGCTGAACGACACATAATCCGTCATTCCGGCACATGCTGGAAACTCCCTTTTCGGGGACGGAAGGAACCGAGGTCCCAGCTTTCGCTGGGATGACGCGATAGAGAGAAGGAACACACATCATGGCAGCGAAAGACGTCAAGTTTTCGCGCGACGCTCGTGAGCGCATTCTGCGCGGCGTCGACATCCTCGCCGACGCGGTAAAGGTCACGCTGGGGCCGAAGGGCCGCAACGTCGTGATCGACAAGTCGTTCGGCGCGCCCCGCATCACCAAGGACGGCGTCACCGTCGCCAAGGAAATCGAACTCAAGGACAAGTTCGAGAACATGGGCGCCCAGATGGTCCGCGAAGTCGCTTCGAAGACCAACGATGTCGCCGGCGACGGCACCACCACCGCCACCGTGCTCGCCCAGGCGATCGTGCGTGAAGGCATGAAGTCGGTCGCGGCCGGCATGAACCCGATGGACCTGAAGCGCGGCATCGATCTCGCCGTCATCAAGGTCGTCGAGGACCTCAAGGCCCGTTCGAAGCCGGTTGCCGGCACCAACGAAGTCGCCCAGGTCGGCATCATCTCGGCCAATGGCGACACCGTCGTCGGTCAGAAGATCGCAGAAGCGATGGAGCGCGTCGGCAAGGAAGGCGTGATCACCGTCGAGGAAGCCAAGGGTCTCGATTTCGAGCTCGACGTTGTCGAGGGCATGCAGTTCGACCGCGGCTATCTGTCGCCTTACTTCATCACCAATCCCGAGAAGATGGTGGTCGAGCTCAACGATCCGTACATCCTGATCCACGAGAAGAAGCTGTCGAACCTGCAGTCGATGCTGCCGATCCTCGAAGCCGTGGTGCAGTCGGGCCGTCCGCTCCTCATCATCGCAGAGGACATCGAGGGCGAGGCTCTGGCCACGCTCGTCGTCAACAAGCTGCGCGGCGGCCTCAAGGTCGCAGCCGTCAAGGCGCCTGGCTTCGGTGATCGTCGCAAGGCGATGCTCGAGGACATCGCGATCCTGACCAACGGCGAGATGATCTCGGAAGATCTCGGCATTAAGCTCGAGAGCGTCACGATCGGCATGCTCGGTACCGCCAAGCGCGTCACCATCGACAAGGACAACACCACCATCGTCGATGGCGCCGGTGCGTCCGATGCGATCAAGGGCCGCGTCGAAGCGATCCGTCGCCAGATCGAGAACACCACCAGCGACTATGACAAGGAGAAGCTCCAGGAGCGTCTTGCCAAGCTTGCCGGCGGCGTCGCCGTGATCAAGGTCGGCGGTTCGACCGAAGTTGAGGTCAAGGAGCGCAAGGATCGCGTCGACGATGCGCTGCACGCGACCCGCGCGGCTGTCGAAGAGGGCATCGTGCCCGGCGGCGGCACGGCTCTGCTCTATGCCACCAAGGCGCTCGAGGGCCTGAAGGGCATCAACGACGACCAGACCCGCGGCATCGACATCATCCGCAAGGCGATCCAGGCTCCGGTGCGCCAGATCGCGCAGAATGCAGGCTTCGACGGTGCCGTCGTCGCAGGCAACCTGCTGCGCGAGAATGATGAGACCAAGGGCTTCAACGCCTCGACCGACGTCTACGAGAACCTCGTCGCCGCCGGCGTGATCGACCCGACCAAGGTCGTTCGCACCGCGCTGCAGGACGCGGCCTCGGTCGCCGGTCTGCTCATCACCACCGAAGCGACGATCGCGGAGCTGCCCGAGGACAAGTCCCCGGCCGGCATGCCCGGCGGCGGCATGGGTGGCATGGGCGGCATGGGCGGCATGGACTTCTAAGTCCCCGCTACCTGTTCGAACAAGGAGGGCCTGGCGAGCGATCGCCGGGCCCTTTCCTGTTTACATGCTGGCTGGTGGCCCCGGCCCCTTCAGCGCTTCACCGCCCGAGCGGGCGGCATCGCATTGCAGATATCGATTGCTCCCGCAGGGCGGATGAAGAAGTCGTCCTTGCGATTCGCCCGCGCGGCCAGCCATTGCCCGAAGCTCGGCCCGTCGCTGCGCATCACTTCGTAGCTGGGACGATCGGCGGCGGGCATGTCAGCCGCCAGCCGCGCTGCCTTGATCGCGGGCCGCGCCACCCCCGCCCTATAGACCCCGAGCGCCTCGGTGCCGCGCGGTAGCGCAGCGAGCGCGTCCATGCCCGACAGCGCCCGCCCTACCAGCGCGATGTTGCGATCGAGATGGCGCGGCCCGTGGCCGATCACCGCGTAGAGCTCGGCGCCGGTCCCGGTATCGGGCGCAAGATTGCGGCCGACCCCCACCATGCCATAGCAATGAGTCAGCCAGGCAAGCCGGCCATCGCTCGCGGCCGTCCAGCCGCCGGCATGGCCGGTCTGCACCGCATAGGCGTCGCGATAGCCCATCGGCCGGAAAGCGAGCCCCGCCGACGGACGTTCATATTCCGCGGGGGGATTGGTGACGATGCCCGCCGGCATGGCCTTCTTCTCGGTCACGTCGCCCCACTGGGTGACATAATTGTCCTGGACCCGGTTGATCGTGATCCCATTGAACCAGCCGGCTCGGGTCAGCGCCTTGATATTGGCGATATGCACCGGCGCAAAGGCTGGCGCGAGCGCGATGACGACGCGCTGTCCGCTATCGAGATCGAGCACCAGCAGATCCTCGGCGGGCACTGCCGCCCAAGCCGCCGCTGGCGCCTGCGCCACGATCTCGCTCGGAGTCGGCGCCCTCGGCGGCGCGGCGCCGATCGTCAGCAAAGGAGACAGCAGCAGGGCGGCTCGCAAGTGAGATTTCATAGCAGAATGATGGCACGCCCGCATGCCTTGCGAAACCCGGTGCCACCCGCTAGGGAGCCTCCCTTCCAGCGAAGGTGCGGAGCGGTGGCCGAGTGGTCGAAGGCGCTCGCCTGGAAAGTGAGTATACGCCAAAAGCGTATCGAGGGTTCGAATCCCTCCCGCTCCGCCAGCGGCCCCTCCGCAGGGAGCCGCAGAAGTCCACCGGTATCGACTTTCCGTCCTGAAATCTGTCACTTAGCAGACCGGCTCGGCCTCGGCCATCCGTACCCGTTCGCGCCCATCCGGCGAGTCGGAGGTACGAAAACGTGGCACGCGCGGTCGGAAAACGTGGTACTTCCAGGAGACCGACATTGCTGCCTGATGTGAAGGTTAGCGCCGCCAAGCCGCGCGCCAAACCCTTTAAACTTACCGATGCCAACCGCCTCTCCCGGCTCGTTACCCCCAGTGGCGGCAAGCTTCGGCGTTGGAACTACGATTACGACAGCAAGCAGAAGAGCATGGCCTTCGGCGCCTTGCGGTGTATGAGAGAAGCCCCCCCACGATGCGAGAAAAGTAAGTGGCTCTATATTCAAACTGTGCGGTTATGGCGCGGGAGGCGAGCTGATGCCCCCGAGTCAGCAGCCGGAAAACACGCCGCGCGGCGCGGAGCCGCAACCTCCGACGGCGCGAGTATCTGCAAAGGAGGCGATTATCGCAACGGCAGAGCGGCTCTGGGGTGCGCAAGGCATAAATGGTGCTTCCCTACGCGAAATCACCATTGCTGCCGGCTCGGCCAACAATTCTTCCATTGGCTACCATTTTGGCGACAAGCACGGCCTGATTGACGCAATCTTCAGGGCGCGTTTACCCGCGCTCGAACAGCGACGTCAGATACTAATTGACGCTGCTAAGGCGGAGGGAAAGTTTGACGATCCGCAGACCTTATTGCGGATGATATTCAAGCCAGTCTTCGACGAAGTAGACCAGCACGGCCGTCACAGCTTTGCTGCCTTTCTTCGCGCGGTCAATCGTTTTCCACAATGGGACTACAAAGCGGGGACCGAGGAGCTCGCGCCCACCGCCTTTCTTATCCTGAACATCCTGAGGGAAAAGGCCAGCAGCCTGCCGCAGAGCTTGTTCGACATTCGGTACAGGCTGATCAACGAGATCTGCTGCGGAGCCATAACGGTTCAGGAGGAGTATCAGCCCGACACGGGCGCCGACCCGATCCTCGCGACCAAGATATTCGAAGATGCGCTGAGCGCGTCGGCCCATCTTTTGTTGCGAGATGGATGACGTGAAGGTGAGAGTCCAAAATCCGGCCTCAAAGGAATGTCAAATAACTCGGCTAGGACGATAGCCCCATGTCCTTGATTTAATTGGACAACCTCTATCGATAATTTCGGCTGAGATTTTCGTGGATGCCGCCATGCGCCTGACCACCTTCAACATTCGGTCACCCCGATTGACTCATTGGGTCAACCATCTTAGACACAGTCCTAAGACATGTATCCCACAAAGGCGTGCTAGAACGCGGTCAAGGGAAACAGACTTGGATAGTTCCGTCCTCCGGTACGGGCATTAGGCGAGGAAAAGAATCAAGATGAGCGAGCGACCGTTGGAAGGCAAGTGCGCCCTGGTAACTGGCGGAACGCGCGGCATCGGCAGGGCCATCGTGCTTGCGCTGGCCGCGAACGGTGCCGATGTGGCATTCAGCTATCATTCGTCACGAGCTGAAGCCAAGGCGGTTGTCGGCGAGCTGGAACGGCTGGGCGTGCGCGGCAAGGCCATCCAGTCGGATCAGGCGGACCCGGCCGCGGCGCAACAGCTCGTGGATGCGGTCATCGAAACCTTCGGTCGGCTCGATATATTGGTGAATAATGCCGGCATCGCGCATTTGGGACGCCTTGGCGAAGGACATGATTATACGGCGCTCGATCGCGTCTGGGCGGTCAACACGCTGGGCGTGGTCGCGACCATCCGGGCGGTCGCGCATGTCATGGCGGACGAGGGGCGCATCATCACCATCGGTTCAGCCAGCGGCAGCCGCTCCGGCATGCCGACGGCGGCCGACTATTGCGGCAGCAAGGCGGCGATCGCGGGCTATACCCGTGGAGCGGCGCATGATCTCGCCCCGCGCAAAATCACGGTCAACATCATCGAATCGGGTATGATGAGCACCGAAATGGCGCATGGCATGCCCGAAGCCGACAAGGTGCGGATCACGGCGGGCATCCCGCTCCAGCGGTTCGGCGAACTCGATGAAATGACTGGCCTGATCAATTTCCTCGCCAGCCCCGCCGCGGCTTATATCACTGGCGCGACATTGGCGATCGACGGCGGCTTTTCCGCCTGACGCGCCGGGCAACCGCGACCAGACAGAAGCGGGACACATGGACCCCGGCTAGGGAACCGAGCAGCTTCACGCGCTGGCGGACACCATGCGACCGTGGACTAGATGCTATGTTCGCTCAAACTATTTCGGCGAATTATCCACACAGCGAGAGGATTATTATGCGGGGATTACGCGATAAGGTTGCAATCATAACGGGAGCGGCTTCACCGATAGGAATGGGCTTTGCCACGGCGACCAGACTTGCTGAGGAAGGCGCACGCGTTGTCTTGACCGACATCAATCATGCCGGCGTAGTGGAGAGGGCCAGTGAACTGCAGCGCGCCGGCCATCGGGCTGTTGGGCTGGCGCACGACGCCACTGATGAAGCTGCATGGGAAGAAGTGCTCCGGGCTACGAAGGCTGAATTTGGATCGCTGGACATCGTGGTGAATAATGCCGCAATAACTACGCTCAACCGCATTGTAGACATGCCGTTAAATGATTGGCGCCGCGTAATGGACGTCAATAGCAGCATTACCTTTTTGGGTTGCAGGATCGCGGCGCGCGAAATGCAGGCGGCGGGCAAGGGCGGAGCGATTGTGAACGTATGCTCGACCGCCTCCCTCACGGGCGGCGAAACTGCTGGAGCATATTGTGCAAGCAAAGCTGCGGTTCAGATGCTGACCAAGGTGCTTGCTCTCGAAACGGCAAAATATGGCATCAGGGTCAATTCAGTGCATCCCGGGTACACAGCCACGGAGATGCTGAGCGGCGCGATGGACGACGGAAATTTTGCAGAGGTGGTGGCAGGCGTGCCGGCCGGACGGCTTGGAAAGCCATCCGAAATGGCTGCGGCAATAGCATTTCTGGCTTCCGAGGACGCTACTTATTGTAATGGCAGTTCGCTATTCGTTGATGGCGGTCTGACCTCGCAGTGAGGTGCCGCTCACGCCCTCTTGCTGTCAGCCGGTCACATAGGGATCATTCGGAATTTTCTCGCGGCGAGGCGGTCGATCATTTGGCCGTGATCGCCCTTTTAAAACGTTGACCGAGCTCGGCGCCAGCTCTGGCCCCCAGAATTAGGGTATCGCGGCATCATCATACTGACATTAGGAGTTTACCGAATGCCTAGTCTTACATTCGATGAAATGGAGGAATTCCTCAAGGAATATAAAGTCGCACATGTCGCCACGCTTTCCGCTGACGGCTCCCCTTATGTTGTTCCGGCGAGCTTCCTTTACACCGGCTCCGCGATCCTGCTGACGCCCCGCGGGAAATCCGCCTGGTACGAGAATCTACAGCGCGATCCCCGCGTGAGCGTTGCCATCGATGAAATCAACGCCCCGTTCCGCCGTTTCAATATTTCGAACGTCAAGGCCGAAGTGCTCTACGAGCCGGGCCGTGAGACGGAATGGGTCCACATCAAGCGGCAGGTAGAGATCAAGGGGATGAGCGAAGAGGCTGCCGACCGGTATCTCGAAGCAGTCGAGAAAATCCCCTATGCGCTGTATTCGATCCCGTTCGAATATCCATCGCCATCGGTGCTGACCTGGAGGGTCGCCATCAGCGGAAATGATCTTACCGGTCTAATGTCGACGCGTTATGGTACGATCACCAACCCCGAATCGAAACTTAGCGGGTTTGAAGGATTCAAAAACAAATAAGACGCGCATCGCCTATTTCGAGGCCCCGTAGTGTAGGCCGGATTTTGCATACAGGCACGCCCCAGTATAAATCGCTAGAGTGTACAGGATCGGAGCCTGCTGGCCCGTCAGCATCAGAACGCCGGCCGAAGTGGCGGCTGCCATTGAGGCCGGAGCAAGCTGTCGAGCTGCTTGGTACGCGCAACTCAATATACCTCCAACCGAGCAGATTGACCTGACCTATACTTTCGCGATGATCGGAGGGTAACAATTCCTCATAGATCCTCGATCGATATAGGTCAGCAGCGCGGCCGAGTTCGCGGTTATCGTGGTTGAACCCCACCGGGATTGGGCTGGCTTCGCAAATGCGGGAAGCTTCCACTGGCGGAAGCCCCGCACCAGCTACGGCGGTTGCCCACGTGAACTCCCGCCGGCCAATAACCACCTTCACTTGGACGGCAGCAGTAATCAACCCGCAAGGTGTGCCCGTGATGAAGCCGCCGCTTCGAAGAACCGATGATTTTGGCCGAATGCCGAAGTCATGGATCCTCGCCCCTCCCCCGTCACGTATATTTCGATCCCAGAATAACGCCCAGTTGACTCATTGGGAAGGCTGTCTTAAACAGGGTTATAAGACATGTTTCCCACATCCATCTGCTAGACGCGCTTGAGGGAAACAGACCTAGACACTTCCGCCCTGCGATACGGGCATTAGGCGAGGAGAGGAATTCTGAGGATCACCAGATAGTGCGAGATCCTTCATAGAGGCTACCGCTCCGAAGGTCAGCCGATCAGACCTGTGAACGGCATGGGCCACTATCATGAAACCTACGAGAAAGGCGATGATAACTGGCTCATCAAGATATTGAGACTGACTAGAACGCCGGTCCGCGCACGCTGAACCGAGATCGCGTCTTGTCCAAGGCGAGTTTCCCATCTCCGGCGACGGCACGCTCGATAGTAGCAAATCATTCCATACCAATAAATCAGAAAACAAAGGAGAGGATTTTATGAAGAAGTTGGGACCAGTCGCGCTCGCTCTTGGCGGGCTGCTTGCTTCGACGAGCTACGCACAGACCCCAGCCGGCGCGCCGCCGGGCACGTCAGCCGCGGAGGACGCGGCCAGCAATAGCACTACCGAGATCATCGTCACTGCCCAGCGCAGGTCGGAAAAGTTGCAGGACACGCCGCTCGCGATAACGGCCGTGACGGCCGCCACCACCCAGAGACTCGGCCTGACCAAGGCCGTCGACATCGCCGCAATTACCCCCGGGGCGAGTTTCAGTGTCTATTCCGGCTTCTTTACAGCCAATATTCGCGGGCTTGGTGTGCCTTTCGTGACGGTGGGCCTCGAGGCGCCGGTCGCGGTTTATGAAGACGGCGCGTATCTGCCGCGGACCCTTGTTGCGAACGAAATTCTCGATAATTTCGACATCAGCAGCATCCAGGTGCTGCGCGGCCCCCAGGGCACGCTGTACGGTCGCAATGCGACGGGCGGCGTAATCATTGTCAACAGCGCCAATCCTACGGACAAACTCGAAGGGCGGATTCGGGGAGAGTTCGGCAACCTCGAGCATCGCCAGATAAACGGGATGATCAACATGCCGCTGGCCCAGGATCTTGCCTTGCGTGTCACCGGTGGCTTCAAACATAATGATGGCTACATCCACAACCTGACCACAGGCAAAGACAACGGTTGGGAACGAAATTACAACGTAAGGGCGAAGCTGCGCTGGCATCCCGGAAACGCCGACATCGTTCTCGGGGGGCAGTATTACGATATCCGAAATACCTTGCCTGAAACACAGTCTTTGTCGCCCGATCACTCGACTTGCTATGCCTGCATCCTCGTGCCCGGCATTGTTCGTCCCTCAGTCGGCTTCTACGACCAGGAAATTCAGATATATCATCCGCCTACGCATACCAAGGCCTACGGCGCTGACCTCAAGATGAATTTCGACTTCGACACGTTCGAGTTGTCGAGCACCACGACATTCCGCCATCAGAAGACAGTCAATGGCTCTGTCGACAATGATTGGACGCCATTGCCCCTGTTCGATTACGTCGGAGCGGACAACGGGGGCACGACATATACGCAGGACCTCCAGGTCACCTCGAAGCTGGACGGGCCTTTTGACTATCTGTTCGGTTTGAGCTACCTGAACGACAAGAGCCATTCCAGAAATGCATTTATAGGGCTGGCGTTTGGGGGCGACCTGAACCCGGACACTGCACCAGGCTTCGAGAACATCTCGACAACAAGGTCCTACGCTGCGTATCTGGAAGGTTATTACAAGATCACCGACGCACTCAAGGTAACGCTCGGCGGGCGCTATACCTATGAGAAGCGCGCGAACGTCGGCACGGTCAACGATGGATTCGCCCCTTTCGTGCCGCCTTTCGGGCCCACCGGCTTCACCTTCCGTTTGAGTACCGCGCAGCGTGCGTTCACGCCGCGTTTCGTGCTGGCCTGGGATAACGGGCCGACCAATCTCTACTACAGTTTCACCCGCGGCTTCAAAGCGGGCGGGTATCCGGGATCGCTTACGGGGCCGGTTGACCCGGTCAAGCCTGAAAAGATCTCCAGTCACGAGGTCGGAATCAAGCAATCGATGCTGGACAACCGGCTGCGCCTGAACGTTGCCGCGTTTTATTATAAGAACAGGGACCAGCAAAGTCAGACCATCGATGTTCGAACGGGCGGGACCATCACGTCGAACGCAGGTGCTGTCGAAAACTATGGCGTTGAGGCTGAGGCGCAGATTGTTCCTTTGGACGGGCTGAACATCGGGATCAGCGGCGGCTGGCAACATGCACGGTACAAGCCGTTCAGGAACGCTGCGGGACTCAGTTGCTTCGATCCCACGGGCATGTCGAATCCTTTTGCGCCAGGCGCGACGCTATATGCGTGCCCGCCGCTCGATCT
Source organism: Rhizorhabdus argentea (assembly GCF_037861105.1). NCBI lineage: Bacteria > Pseudomonadati > Pseudomonadota > Alphaproteobacteria > Sphingomonadales > Rhizorhabdaceae > Rhizorhabdus > Rhizorhabdus argentea. The sequence continues at coordinate 2,374 of NZ_JBANFK010000024.1, read as the reverse complement.
TACCGGCACGACGCCACCGATGGCGCCCGAGTGGTCAGGCTCGTTCAGCGCAGGTTATGAATTCGCCATCGCATCGTGGACTGCATCGCTTTCAGCCCTTGGACAGTATCGCTCCTCGGTCAACTTCTACCCCGGCGCGGGCGGGCCTCTGAGGCACGATCGGGACAATGGCCGCTTCCTCGCGAATGCGTCGGGCTATGTTAGCCCTCCCGGGAAAAGCCTCCGCATCGGCTTCTACGTCAACAACCTGTTCGACAAGAAATACGTCACATCCCGGCAGACCCTCCAGCCTTTTGGCACAAATTATAATGCTGGAATGCCGCGCACATATGGCCTGCGTGCAGAGTATACGTTCTAAAGACTGCACTACGACCACTCGCCACCGAACCTGTGGATACCTGTAGCTCTGGGTATCCACAGCGGCGTGAGGGCGAGCTGATGATGTCGCGCCCATTCAAGAAGGAAATCTGGAATGGACGGGAGAACTTGGGAAATCACGGAAATCTGGTGGAAAATTGCCGCCTACTATCTGGTCAACCGTAATTTTTATTCACCGATCTTCGGCGTTGGCGCAGCATGCCATCGGCTTTTCTCCTGTTTATCTGTCAAGCCCCTAGCGATACGAATTAAGGAGGGTGTGAGGTTATGATATCCCCACCAACTTTCGCAGACCCGGTAGTTCAGAAATGTCCGTTTCCGCTATACGACAAGCTTCGAGACGATCAGCCGGTCTTCCATGACCCGGAAACGGGACATTACGTCCTCACCCGCTACGAAGATGTCCGAAGGACGTTGCTAAACCCCGCGATTTTTAGCAATCGCACGGGGTTTCTCGGCGACCGCTGGACTCCGGAAGCCAATAATCTTTTCGAGAAAGAGGGCTGGCTGCCCATGGACACGCTCGTGTCCAACGACCAGCCCGAACATCGTACCTATCGCACGCTGGTCGACAAGGTCTTCACACCTTCCAAGGTCATGGCGTTGGAGCCGCGGATTGTCGAGATTATCGGCGAACTAATCGATCGTTTCGTCCATCGCGACGAAATCGACCTCCTTGAAGATTTTGCGGTGCCGCTGCCCATGTATGTTATCGCCGAGCAGCTGGGCGTGCGTCGTGAAGATCGCGCAAAGTTCAAGCGCTGGTCGGATGTGGCGGTCGAGACGACGGGACCCGTCACCCCGGAGCGGCAGATGGACCTGGCGCGGTCGCTGGTCGAGATGCAACAATATATGGCGCACGAAATAGATCGCGTTCGCACCACGCCCGACGACATGCTGCTCAGCCGGCTGGCGAATCTGGACACCGACGGGCGAAAGCTCGATGATCGTGAACTGCAGAGCCTGATCCTCCAGATTCTCGTCGCCGGCAATGAGACGACGACGACGACGCTGGCGTCGGGCATGCGAATCATGATCGAGCGTCCCGACGTGGCGGAATCGGTCCGGGCCGAGCCAGCCCTGGCGAAGATGCTGGCCGAGGAAGCGCTACGCACGGCCACGCCGTTGCAATGCCTGTGGCGAAAGGTTCTGGAAGATGTCCAGATCGGCGATACCGCGATCCCCGCTGGATCGATCGTAGAGGTTCGTTTTGGAGCGGCCAATCGCGATCCGGCCCAGTTCGGCTGCCCCGCCGACGTGGATTTGCGACGGACGAACGCCAACAGCCATCTGGCGTTCGGTGCAGGCATCCATCTGTGTATCGGCAATCAGCTTGCGCGCGGCGAACTCCGGTTGGCTTTCCAGGCGCTTACCGAGCGCATGACCAACTTCCGGTTTAACCGTGGCGATGACAGTCGTGTTCCGCTGGAAGGGTATACGCCCTATGGACTGAAGCAGCTGTGGATGTCGTTTGACCCTCGATAGGGCGGAATTTGGAGCCTTGCGTGACAAGGTGACTTAGCCGGAAAAGGTCGTGAGCTATCTGCTGGACGCGACAACAAAGGCTGAACGGTACACGATACTTAGGATCGACGTGCGACTTTGCTGCCAATCAGCGAATGAATGGAGAGTAGAAGATGGCCTATACCCATGTCGACAAGCCGATCCGGATTGGCAATATCGAGGTCAAGAACCGCACGTTCCGTCCCGCGCATGGCACAGGCATCGGCTGGGGTGAGATGAATGACGCGCTGGTCGCCTATCATGAGGAGCGGGCGCGCGGCGGCGTCGGCCTCATCATCAGTGAGATTGGCTCGGTTCACCCGTCGACGCCGCATAGCCTGAACATCTACAAGCCCGAGATCGAGGACGGGATGCGGATGTTCGCTTATCGCGTCAAACAGCACGGTACGCGCGTGTTTCAGCAACTCTGGCATGCGGGCGCCGCATTTGGTCGGCCCGACGGCTCGCCGCCGTGGAGCGCATCCGACATTCC
>NZ_JBANFK010000023.1:0-62074 GCF_037861105.1 Rhizorhabdus argentea | reverse complement strand
CCCTGGTGGTCTTCCTAGCCTGCTTTTTTATCACCCACTGGGGGTGTGTGGGTGGGGGGCTGGGGCGCTGTGGGGTGCTCCCCGCGGCGGGGGGGGGGGGGGGGGGCGCCCCCCCCCCCCCCCCCCCCCGGCCGATGAAACCAGCCAGTTCATCCTTTCGGCGTCTGTGCCGGCCGATAAAGAGAAGCCTGTAGAACCTTGCGGCTCCACAGGCTTCAAGTTGCCTCTTGGGGGAGGAGCTCAATCGGCGACGTGCACCGTCACATGGGCGCTCCAGCCGGCCACCAACGGCCGGTCGAGCTTATCGTCGATCTGGATGCGGACGGGCACGCGCTGCGTGACCTTCACCCAATTGCCGGTGGCGTTCTGGGGCGGCAGCAGCGAGAATTGCGAGCCGGTGCCGGCGTTGATGCCGATGACATGGCCTTTGATCGTGCGTCCGGGAATGGCGTCGACCTCGATGTCGGTTCGCTGGCCGATGCGCATCCTGTCGAGCTGGGTTTCCTTGAAATTGGCGTCGATCCAATAACCATGGTCGCTGACGATATTGACGAGCGGCAGCATCTGGACCACGATTGTGCCGGGTGAAAGCTTGTCGGCCTGGCTGATGACCCCGCTGATCGGCGCGCGAATTTCGGTGCGCGCCAGATCGAACCTTGCTTTGTCGCGCGCTGCCATCGCCGCTTCGACCACAGGGTGGCCGCCGGCCCTGGAGACCCCTAGCACGGCCCGGGCCGACTCGGCTTCGGACGCGGCCGATGCCTGTTCGGCCTGCGCCGCGGCGAGCCCGGCCTTGGCCGCGTCATAATTCGCACGCGTGGTGAACCCGCGCGCGAGCAGTTCCTGCTGCCGACGGAATGTGTCGCGCGCCAAGCTGACGTCCGACATGCTCTTCTGCGTATCGGCTTGCTTGGCGTGATAGGTGCTCTGGAGCTGGGCGACCGACAGTTCTGCGTTGCCCACTGCGGCCTCGGCCTGCATCAGCGCGATCCGGTAGGGCTCGGGATCCAGGCGAAACAGTAGATCCCCCTGTTTCACATGCTGATTTTCGGCAACATCGACCTCGGTCACACGGCCGGCGACTTCCGAACTCACCTCGGCGACGCGGGCGTTGACCTGGGCGTTGTCGGTTGAGACCGTGCGCCCGCCGGACAGCCAAAGGTAGAGGCCCGCCGCGAGCAGCAGCGCCGGCACCGACACCATGGCCGCGAAACGCCCGAGACGACGCTCCCTACCGGCAGCGGTGCCGAGTTGCGCGTCCGAGGCGATGCTGCGCATCTCGTTCACAGCCGTGCCTCGGACGGCGGCAGCTCGATCGGCTCCTCGTCCTCGCGAATATGGTCACGCACGGCGATGAGCAGATCGGTCAATAGCGCGCGTTGGCCGGCCGAAAGCGGCGCGAGCATGTTCTCTTCCATCTCATGGGCGATCGCCTGGAGCTCCTCGACCAGCGGCATGGCCCGCTCAGTGAGGTGCAACCTCCATACGCGGCGGTCGGAAGGATCGGCACGGCGCTCCACGAGCCCGGCTTCCGCGAGCCGATCCACCATCCGGCACAGGGTGATGCGTTCGACGTCCAGGATCTCGGCCAACTCGCTTTGCGTGCAGCCATCGACCCGAGATAGCGTGATCAGCACCCGCCACTGCGCGCGCGTGATGCCCTTGGTGCGTGCGCGTGCATCGAACCAATATCGCGACCGCCGCGCGATATCATGCATCAGAAATGGAATGCGTCGACTCATATCTGTGTGCATGCTTACATTGTGGACGCTTGCAACATCTCGTGCAAGTGGAATCGATCCACAGATCCGTCCCCCGAACTTTTACGAGGCGGCGCTTGCGGGAAGGGTGCTTCGCGCCGATAATCGCGCCATGCTCGAGCCTGTCAGACATATCGTTCCCGCCGGGGCCGAGGCACCCGCCTTGCCGCAGAACATCGAGGCGGAGGCGGCGCTGCTGGGCGCGATCATGATCGACAACCGGCTCGCCGAGGACATCCAGATCAAGCTGCGGGCAGAGCATTTCTTCGAGCCGCTGCATGGCAGGATCTATGAAGCGATCCTGCGCCTGCTCGATCGCAACATGCTGGCCACGCCGGTGACGCTGAGGCCGATGTTCGAGGGCGACGCCGGGATGCGCGAGCTGGGCGGCCCCGGCTACCTCGCCCAGCTGACGGGCAGCGGCGCGGCGCTGATCGGCGCCCGCGACTTCGCCAACCAGATATACGACCTGGCCCTGCTGCGCGCGCTGGTCGGCGTTGGCCGGGAGATGGTCGAGCAGGCGCTCGATACGTCCGAGGACGTGGACCCGAAGGCGCAGATCGAGCAGGCCGAGATCCAGCTCTATCGCGTCGCCGAACAAGGCGGCGAGGAAGGCAGCGTCAAGACGTTCGGCCAGGCGACCAAGGTCGTGATCGAGATGGCCAGCGCGGCGCTCAACTCGGGCGGGCATGTCGCCGGCCTGACCACCGGCCTGGAGCGGCTCAACGCCAAGATCGGCGGTCTTCATCCGTCCGACCTCATCATCCTCGCCGGTCGCCCCGGCATGGGCAAGACCTCGCTGGCCACCAACATCGCGTTCAACGTGGCTATCCGATACATTCGTGACCAGCAGGCGGGTATCGAGAAGTCGGTGGGGGCGCCGGTGGCGTTTTTCAGTCTCGAAATGTCGGCGGATCAGCTGGCGACCCGCGTGTTGTCCGAACAGGCGGAGATCAGCGCCGAGCAGATCCGCATGGGCAAGATCAGCCATGCGGAGTTCACCTCCTTCGCCCGCGCGGCGCAGGACCTCGAAGGCCTGCCGCTCTACATCGACGACACGCCGGGCCTCACGATCGCGGCCCTGCGCACCCGCGCGCGGCGCCTCAAGCGGCAGCGGGGCATCGGCGTGATCGTCGTCGACTATCTCCAGCTGCTGCAGGGCTCCGGGCGCAGCGCCGACGGCAACCGGGTCCAGGAGATTTCGGAGATCAGCCGCGGCCTCAAGACGCTGGCCAAGGAACTCAACGTCCCGGTGATCGCGCTGTCGCAGCTCAGCCGTGCGGTCGAGCAGCGCGAAAACAAGAAGCCGGTGCTGTCGGACCTGCGTGAATCGGGATCGATCGAGCAGGACGCCGACATGGTTTGGTTCGTGTATCGCGAGGATTATTACCTCAACCTGATCCGCCCCAAGGAGGCATCGATCGCGGTCGGCGACAGCGCCGTCGAAGTGACGGCCTTCGAGGAATGGCAGCAGAAGATGTCGCGCGCGCATAACCGCGCCGAGCTCATCATCGCCAAGCAGCGCCATGGCTCGACCGGGACGATCCCGCTCAAGTTCGAGAGCAGGTTCACCAAATTCTCCGATCTCGCCGACGAGATGTACGGCAGCCAGGACTATGACGACTAGGCCGGCCTCGCAGCGTCACAAGCTCGCGCGGCCATGGATTGCGGCACGATCGATCCGGATCAGAAGACCGGCTCCTCCCCGGGGCGGACGAGCGGTTCGCCGTGGATGCCGCATTCCACCTTGTCCCATCCCCGCCAGCGGCCCGCGCGCGGATCCTCGCCCGGCTTGACGATGCTCGTGCAGGGCGCGCAGCCGATCGACAGATAGCCCTGCGCCTCCAGCGGATGGCGCGGCAGCTCTCGGGCCTCGAACCACTTGTCCAGATCCGCCTTGGTCCAGTCGGCGAGCGGGTTGAATTTGATGCGGTCGCCATCGAGCTCGAAGCGCGGGATGCCGACGCGGGTTGCGGCCTGGAAGCCCTTGCGTCCGGTGATCGACGCATCGAAGCCCTTCATCGCGCGCGCGAGCGGCTGGACCTTCCGGATCTCGCAGCAGCCGTCCGGATCATAGGACCAGCGTAGCCCGGTGCCATCCCGGTCGGCGATCACGGCCTCTTCGGGCGCGATGCTGCGCACGCCCGTCAGCCCGAGCCGTGCGATCAGCGTGTCGCGATAGTCGAGGGTTTCCTGGAACATCTTGCCGGTGTCCAGGAACAGCACGGGCGTGGACGGATCCGCCCGGGCGATGAGGTCGAGCAGCACCGCGGATTCGGCACCGAAGGACGACACCACCGCGACGGCGCCGAGCAGCTTTTCGCCCAGCACCGCGCGGATCGTCTCTTCGGTTCCAACGCCCTCGAAGCGCGCGTTGAGGCGCGCGACGTCCGTCGCGGTGAAGGTCGGCGCTGTATCGATCCGGTCGATGCGGCGGGCCGGCTCAGCCATGGCGGCGGGCCCAGATCGGAACCCGTCCGTCGACCGTCTTCTGATAGACGTCCTTGTGCAGGCCCAGCAGCTTGTCCAACGTCTCCCGATCGATCTCGACTTCGGTAAGGAAGGAGTCGAAGCCGCAGCGCCGCATCGGCCCGATCTGATCGACCAGCACGTCACCGGCCGCGCGCAGCTCGCCGGTATAGCCCGCCTCGCGCAGGATGCTGCCGGTCGAATAGCCGCGGCCGTCGCGGAACTTGGGGAAGGACACCTCGATCAGCGACAGCCGGTCGAGATAGGGGATCAGCGCGCGCGGATCGTCGGTCGGCTCGAGCCGGACCGAGGTCGCGTTCGACTGGCCGAGGAAGCCGTCGAGCGTCACCGCGGGCTCGTCATGCGCCTCGTCATCGCGGAAGCGGATCAGATCACCCATTATACCGGCTCCGTTCGGACGCGTAGTTGGCCGACACGGCGTCTTCCCGGACTTGATCCGGGATCCCGCTTTTCTCGGCGGTGTAGAAGGAAGAAGCGGGATCCCGGATCAGGTCTGGGAAGACGGACTTCCTGCTACTGGCGAGGAGATCACCCATAGATCGCCTCCTTGAACGGTGCCTCGCCGACGCGGCGGTAGGTGTCGACGAAGCGCTCTCCGTCGGCGCGTAGCGCGGTATAGACGTCCACCGCCTTCTCGATCGCGTCGACGACGCCGTCCTCCGAGAAGCCGGGGCCGATGATGCTGGCGATGCTGGTATCCTCGGCCGCCGAGCCGCCGAAGGAGAGCTGGTAATTCTCCTCGCCCTTACGATCGACGCCCAGGATGCCGATATGGCCGGCATGATGGTGGCCGCAGGCGTTGATGCAGCCCGAAATCTTGAGCTTGAGCTCGCCCAGATCGCGCTGCTTTTCGAGATCGGCGAAGCGGCCGGCGATCTTCTGCGCCAGCGGGATCGAGCGGGCATTGGCCAGCGAGCAATAATCGAGCCCCGGGCAGGCGATGATGTCGCCGATCAGGTCGAGATTGGGGGTGGCGAGGCCGGCGGCGTCGAGCTTCTGCCAGATCGTGTAGAGATCGGCCTTGCGGACGTGCGGCAGCACGATGTTCTGCGCATGGGTCACCCGCAGCTCGTCGAAGCTGTAGGTCTCGCCGAGGTCGGCCATGACATCGATCTGCGCCGAAGAGGCGTCGCCGGGGATGCCGGTGGTCGGCTTCAGGCTGATGTTGACGATCGCATAGCCCGGCACCTTGTGCGCGGCGACCTGCTGGTCGACCCACAGGGCGAAATCGGGATCGCTGCGGTCGATCTCGTCCGGCAGGCCGGTTTCGAAGGCGGGCGGCGCGAAGGTCGCGACGATCCGCTCATATTCGGCGCCGGAAGCATCGAGGCCCAGCGTGCGGGTGTGGAGGAATTCCTCCTCGACCTGGCGGCGATATTCGTCGGCGCCGATCTCATGGACGAGGATCTTGATCCGCGCCTTGTAGAGATTATCGCGCCGGCCGAAGCGGTTATAGACGCGCAGGCAGGCTTCCATATAGCTGAGCAGGTCGGCCTTGGGCAGGAAGTCCCGGATGACCGGCGCGATCATCGGGGTGCGGCCCATGCCGCCGCCGACGAACACCCGGAAGCCGACCTCGCCCGCGTCGTTGCGGTGCAGCTGGAGCCCGATGTCGTGGAGCTTGACCGCGGCGCGATCCTCCTCGGCGGCGATCACCGCGATCTTGAACTTGCGCGGCAGATAGCTGAACTCGGGGTGGAAGGTGCTCCACTGGCGCAGCAGCTCGGCCCAGGGACGCGGATCCTCGACCTCGTCCGCGGCGGCGCCGGCATATTGATCGGACGAGATGTTGCGGATGCAGTTGCCGCTGGTCTGGATGGCGTGCATCTCGACCTTGGCCAGCTCGGCGAGGATCTCGGGCGCGTCGGACAGCTTGATCCAGTTATACTGGATGTTCTGCCGGGTGGTGAAGTGCCCGTAATCCTTGTCGTAGGTGCGCGCGATATGGGCGAGCACCCGCATCTGCTTGCCCGACAACGTGCCATAGGGGATGGCGACGCGCAGCATATAGGCGTGGAGCTGGAGATAGAGGCCGTTCATCAGCCGCAGCGGCTTGAACTGGTCCTCGCTCATTTCGCCGGACAGGCGGCGCTTCACCTGGTCGCGGAATTCCTCGACGCGGGCATCGATGATCGCCTGATCATATTGGTCATAACGGTACATATCAGATCACCCAGTCGCCGATGGCGGGATCGGCGGGTTTAAGGCCGAGATCGGCCCGGACGGTCGGCCCGATCGCGCGGATGCGGTCCTTGATGTGGGCGGGGCGGGGGCCGGTGTCGGTCTGCTCCGCCTGGATCACATAGGGGCCGTTGACATGCCGCGCCGCTTCCTCGCGCGCGGCGATCGCCTCGCCATGCTGGTCGACGTCGACGGCATGCTCGACATGGCGCGACCAGCCTTCGCCGGTCCACCAGATCACGTCGCCGGTGACCAGATCATTACCCGTCAATATCTTCACGCCCGGTCTCTTATCACTTCAGGGTCTCTTATCACTTCAGGGTCTTTCATCGATTCGGCCTGTGCGGCCAGCCCCTTGAGGCGATTGTCGGCGTCGGACAAGAGCACGACCTCGCCGACGACGATGATCGCGGGGCTGATAACCTGCTCGCGCAGCACCATGTCGCCGAGATCGGCGAGCAGGGTGCGGATCGCGCGCGATCCTTCGAGGGTGCCGCGCTCGAGCACCGCGACCGGCATGTCGGGCGCGACGCCGTCGGCCATCAGCTTGTCGGCGATGGCGCCGGCGCAGGTGACGCCCATGTAGATGACGAGGGTGCGGCCCTGGCCGGCCAGGCCTGCCCAATTCTGCTCGCTCAGCCCCTTGCAGGTGCCGGCGACGAAGCTCACCGCGCTCGACCAGTCGCGATGGGTGAGCGGCAGCATCGCTTCGGCGGCGCAGCCGAGCGCCGAGGAAACCCCGGGGATCACCTCGACCGGCAGGCCGGCGCCGCGCACCGCCTCGACCTCTTCGCCGCCGCGGCCGAACACGAACGGATCGCCGCCCTTGAGCCGCACGACGATCGAGCCCGCCCGGACATGGGCGATGATGAGGGCGTTGATCGCCTCCTGCGGCAGGGTGTGCCGATCGCGCTGCTTGGCAACGGAAATGCGCTGCGCGTCGGCCGGGGCATGATCGAGCACGCGCATGTCGATCAGGCCGTCATGCACGACGACATCGGCGATGCGCAGCGCCTCGACGGCGCGCACGGTGAGCAGGCCGGGATCGCCCGGACCGGCGCCCACCAGGATAACGCGCCCACGCGCTTCAGGATCGAGCAAGGATGCCATGCCGGCCAAATGGCCTTTCATGCCGCGATGCGCAAATGAAGGATGTTTGGGGGAGGGCGAAGTTTTCTTTGCCATGTTGCGCTATCGCCGCCCTTTTTTCTCCGCTCGCGCGGGCGGGAGGGGCCGGAGGTGAGCGAAGGTTTCTCTGTGCATTGCCTCTTCCCGAGCCTCCTGCGGTTCGGAGGTTATGGATCCCCGCATCCGCGAGGATGACGGATCGAAGCGAGGCGAACCTGCGCAGGCGCGCCGCCCTCGGTGGCGTGACGAGAGCGGACAAGGCAGGGGACGGCCAGCGGCCTCGCGGTCCCGAACAGGTACCGATTTCGCCCCTGATCCCGGGTGCATGGGGTTGTCCGTTCGTTTTTTTGTTTTTTCGGTCGGGCCGGGGCCGGGGCGGGGGGCTATGCGCGGCATCGGCCCAGGCGCGCTGCCGGCCGGTGCGCCGAAGCTGGCCGTGCTGCGACGAGGCGGGGCGCCGGCTTCGTTCGGACCGACGAAGCGCTCGATGAGCTGGGGGAGCGCGGCCGGCCGGGTTGCCCGCAGATAGCGCGCGACCGCTCTGATCCACTCGGAGCGGATGCCATGCTTCCAGGCATTGCGATTGCCGCGCGGTGCACCGCTGCCCTTGCCGCCGTGCATCCGGCATCGGCGGCTGCCGTTCACCGCCGGCGAGCGGCAGGGGTCGCCCGAGCGGGTGCGCGCGCCGCAGCGGGGGGCTTTGGCGAGGATTTGCGGTTGCATTGGCGGTTCGCTCGGGTCGTTGGTGGGACCGGGTTGCTTACTGGAAATGCATGGAACAAACAAGGAACAAATGGTCGGGATCAGGGCAGTCGGATGAAGGCCGATACACTCTTCTGGCGCGGGGCTTGTCGGTCAAAAGTGCGTCATCCCGACGAAAGTCTACTGCTGTCCGGAATCTCTCTATCGTCATGCCAGCGGAGGCTGGCATCCATGTCTCTCTCCTTCTCGATGGCATCGAAAATGGTGAAAGACATGGACCCCAGCCTGCGCTGGGGAGACGCTGGAGGGAGAGCATGCCCTCGATCAAGAAAACGATGTCTGAGCGATGGTCTTCCGAGCAAATCCCCAACAATTCCGGTCGGCACCCGGCCGGACGCAAGAAAATCCCGGACAGCCGTGGGCGAAAGTCGGGACCCATAACGGCAACGAGGAGCGATAGAACCACGCGGTTCGGTCCTTTTTCTTCCAGTCCAGCGATTATGGGTCCCGACTTTCGTCGGGATGACGGGCTGGGATGACGGGCTGGGATGGCGGGCTGGGATGACGGGCCGGGATGACGGGCCAGGATAGGTCTTCGACGTTCACCCGATGGCCCTGTGACCGGGATGGTGCCGCTGGCGTTCAGGCAGGAACATAGGCCAGTCTGATCACGTCGTCGCCAATCCGGTCGCTGGCCACAAGGCGGAGCGGCGGGCGGGGGCCGGCGAAATAGCGCGTGCCGTGGCCGAGCACGACCGGGTGCAGGTAGATGCGGTACTCATCGATCAGGCCGAGTTGGGTGAGGCTGTGCGCCAGATGCGGGCCGGCGACTTCGATCTCCCCGTCCCGCTCCGCCTTCAGCGTGCGGATCGCCCCCGCAAGATCATCGCCGATAAGCGTGGCGTTGGGGCCGACCGATGCCGACGAGCGCGAGACGACCCATTTCGGCTGCCGCCGCCACGCCGCGGCGAAGGCCCGTCTGTCCGCATCCCATTCGGGATCATCGTCGTCCCAGTAGCGCATGATGTCATAGATGCGGCGACCGTAGACGCTGCCGGCCTGCGCCCGGGCCTCCTCGATGAAGTGGCGGAAGAGCGTGGCGTCGGGCGCGAATTCCATATGATCGACATAGCCGTCCAGCGACTGGTTCATTCCGAACACGAGCCTTGCCATGCTGTGAGTCTCCGCCCAGGGGCTTCAGGATAGCGTGAGGGGGTGTGCCGCTTCCAGCGATTGTGTTGAAATGCCTGACGATAGGGGAGCGCAAGCTTTCACCCGGATGACGCCTTGATCGATCTGTTCGCAACTCTTCTCGCCGCCGGGGCCGGTGTGCTCGGCGGCGCCATGAATGCGCTTGCGGGCGGCGGCACCTTCGCGACATTGCCCGCGTTGATCGCGCTCGGCGTGCCCGCCAATGTCGCCAACGCGACTTCGAACGTCGCCCTGCTGCCGGGGGCGGGGTCGAGCGCCTGGGCCTATCGCGACGAACTCGGGCCGGTGGCGGGCCTGTCGGTTCGGCTGCTCGCGTCGATCACCTTCGTCTTCGGGCTGGTCGGGAGCCTGCTGCTCGTGCTCACGCCGAGCGAGGTCTTCGACATCCTCATTCCCTGGCTGCTGCTGTTCGCCTTCGTGGTGATGCTGTTCGGCAAGCGCGCCGCGGACTGGCTGCACGCCCGCGTCACCATTGGTCGGCCGACCCTGCTCGCGACGCAGGCGCTGCTCGGGATCTATGGCGGCTATTTCGGCGGCGGCGTGGGGCTGATCGCCACCGCGCTGTACGGGCTGCTCGCCAATATCCGCCCACGCGAGCTGTTCGCGATCCGCACGACGATGCTGGCGGTGGCGAACCTCGCTGCGGCGTTCGTGTTCATCGGCTTTGCCATGGTCTGGTGGTGGGCGTGCCTGCCGATGCTGCTCGGCTCCTTCGCGGGCGGCTGGCTGGGCGCGCTGCTCGGCAAGCGGTTGCCGCATCAGGCGGTGCGGGTGTGGACGTTGCTCGTTACTGGGGCGACGACCGTGGTGTTCTTCGTGCGGGCTTATGGGGGGTAGGGCGCGCGAGTCCTGGGTTATTATTCTCGACGCGTAGCGTCGGGTTTCGAACCAGCTTCAGGCGTGTGGGGGCCGTCGCGGCACCCTCCAGCTTGGCAAAGGGGTGTCGCCGATGGTCGGCAGTATCATTGTATCTTCTCCCGGGAGCACGCACTCGTGGGCGAACCAGCCCCGCCAAAACTGATGAGGCGTTCTATCACCTCTTGTCCAAGACCTTCCTGAAAGCCTCATCCGACAAACTGCGGTGATTCAGAATATCCTCGTCCATGAGGGCGCGGAAATCTGACAGATGCGTCTCGGTCAGGTCGAGGCACACATCTTTCGGCCGAATAAGAGCGCGGAAGTCCCTACGGGGCACCGATCGTTTGTCCTTGATGTATTTGCTCGCGTGCCATGCGAACATGTCAGCCGCTTGCGTAGGCGGTGAGCAGCATTTCTTCACGAAGGTGTGCGACAGGTAGTTCAGCCCATCTTCCGCGCCGCTATCCAGCGCGGCGAGATAGCTGACCACACTGTCAGCGTTGGCTTGATCCTTAAAACCCGCCTCCAAAAACAACGCGACCGGATCATTGAGGGACAGCTTCCGGTTTTGTGATTTCAAAACCTTCATGCAGCTCATGATGCAGAACGCGTACGCACTCGGTGCATTGTCATCGGTCTCCACGATGCGTTTATATTCTTCCAGCATCACTGAGACCGAAAAGCCGTATATCGCCCTCCGCTTGATATGCTCGATCAATCGCGAGTTGAAATCGATCCGCTCTTGGAGTGACATGGTTTTGAAAACGCCATTGCCGTGAGCGCTTTCAGACATATGGGCATACGGCACCTTTGCGGCGGTTAAAACTTTTGTCCACTCACGTGAAAACCGTCGAGCCTGATCGCTTCGAAAGACAAAGCCCGCCACCGTCATTATACGCCCGCTGTCGGCTACGCTCTCGTCCAGATAGACAGCCAAAACCATAACGATCCTGCCTCAAATAATTCCGGTAAATCCGGATCGATCCTTGTCCTTGAAGCGGCTACACACCGACTTCGTATCAGTAGGTTAAATGGGCCTACTTCAATTACGCCATGTCCCCCCTAACTCCCCATAACTCGTAGCGACTCATTCGCATTGTCCTACAGACAGAAAAACATTAGCGGTCTAACCCTCTTCGGAGCTAGGGGGCTCAAAAAATGGCGGCATTGCGGGTATTTGTCTCATCGACCTGCGTCGATCTGGGAGCTCATCGCGAACAGATCCGTGGGCTGCTCACTCGAATGGGTTACGAACCAGTGATGAGCGAGTTCGCGGACGTGCTCTATGATCCTCGGAAGCATACTCACACGAGTTGCATTCGCGAGGTCGCCAGCGCCGATATGGTGATTCTACTGATCGGCTCACGCTTCGGCGGCTCGGCTGTTCCGGAAGCTCTCGGAGAAATCGATGTAGCGAATATCGCTGCCACAGCATCTAAGGCACAGCTAGAAAATGAAGAGAATAAATACTCGATCACCCAGTTAGAAGCGTTAAACGCGATAAATCTCGGCATCCCACTTTTCACGTTTATTGACGCTAAGGTTTATGCAGATCATCATACATATATCCGTAATAAAGATTTCGATTTCATCGACAAGATCGAATTTCCATCAATTCAAAAACCAAACACTGCCAAATATATTTTTGATTTCATCTCCTTTATAACGCATATGTCTGCAAATAATGCTCTATTGCCCTATTCGAGCTTCGCTGACATCGAGTCTAATCTCGTTAAGCAATGGTCAGGCCTATTTCAAACCCTTCTTCGTGAGACACGAGAGAAGCAATCTGACAGGCGAAAGACAGATGCCATTCTAGAACAGATTGGTGATTTGAAAGTTGCGGTTCTCCAAACTATTGGAGGCGATGCGGCGCGCAACATTGCTCGGAGCGTCTTAAAATTTCGGCTGCTGTCGGACTTCTTATTGGCTATGAAGGCGTTTGCGCCCTCTTTGGAGATAGCGGATTACCGAGGCGACTTCGAGGACCTACTTTCCGAATTTGGTGTCGTTGAAACGATAGTAGAGGGTGGCGATCGGGGAGCTGTCCCACGAACCATAATGTTAAGGGAGGATGGAACGCTCCTGCAGGCCCGGGTCAGCAGTCGTCGTTTTGAGCACTTCTCCATGGAGTGGCGACAGTTCGCAGCTCTTGAACGAGACACGAAGATTGCCGTTTTAGACGGCGTCGAGGATGCTAGCGCTTATGGGCAGAGTGTAGTTCGGATTGCCGACCGACCTTTTGATGGAGACTCCGTATCGAGCGGGGATCTGTCAACACCCAACACCGTCCCGCTAGAAGTGCCTCCAGCCGCTTCGAGCTCTTGGTCGGATGAGCGATTGTCAACGCTACGGGCATTGTGGGCTGAGGGCAGAAATGCATCAGAAATTGCGGAGGTTTTGGGGGGAGTCAGCCGGAACGCAGTTATTGGAAAGGCGCACCGATTAGGGCTGGAGACACGGCCATCGCCGGGCAAAGCTGTTGAGAATGGAAATCGCTAAGGTCGTCACACAATGGCCCGGGGCAAGATACGTGCAACAGGGGCGGATCGCCTCGGGCTTGGTCGTCGGCGCGTAGCGGCAGACGATGGCGCCGTTGCGGTCGATCAGGAATTTGGTGAAGGTCCACTGGATGCCCTCGGTGCCGAGGATGCCGTTGGCGTTGCTCTTCAGCCAGACGTGGAGCGGATGGGCGCTGGCACCGTTGCTCTCAACCGGATTGAAAGACCATGGGCGGCGCCGGTGCCATAGGTTCAGCATTTAAAACAATGCTCGCGATGCCATCGGACGAATTGGGGATGCGGGCGATCTGCTTCCCGAGGTGGCATCAATATGCGACCGCTGGCATTGATAACGGAGCGAATACTGTCGGGGTCATTTGCCTGGCGGGAGACCATGATCCCCATGTCGTCATCCAGTCCGATCAGGCCGCGATCGAACATCCAATGGGCTGTGCCGGAAAGAGCAAGGCCGTTGCTGACGATGTCGGGGCCATTCGCCTCCACCGGGCGAATGTGAGCGGCTTCGACCTCGGCCCTCCCGCCGCCATTGATGAGCTTCAATCCGGTAATGGCACAACGTTCATCATAGGCGCGCAGAATGACCCGCCGGAAGACGCGATCGCGCACAATGCGAGACACAATCGCGGATACACGCTCCCGTGCTTCGTCGAAAATGAAGGGTGCGCGCTCCTCGCCGACGTAGTGGTCGACGGCGGCAAAATCGGTTCGCGGCAGCAAGGGATCTTTATCGGCGAGAGCTGCGTCGATGATGCAGTTGAAGTCGCTCGCGGACAGCCCGCGAACGGCCGCCTGCGCGCGCCCCGAAATCTTCCCAGCTTCATTGAGCACGCCGCGCTCGATCGGGCCATTTTCACTGGTGAAGGGAACAGGCGTTGCGAAGTCGAGATAGGTGCCCGGTTCGATCAGCGCGAGGTACATTCCGGGCGCCGAGGGATCGGCAATGATGCGATCGACCTTGGCGACAGCGTAATAGCCCTTCGTGCCCACGACTTTGCGCGGTTCATAATAGACGATCCAGTCGCCGGCGCACGTCCTCGCACGCTCGAGATATTGTTTGGGAAACTGGTATCTCTCCGCCGGAGTGTCGTCGTAGATCGAATCGGATCGGTGGATGAAGACGCCAAAAGCCATAGCGGCTGATATCATGCTGACGGGATTGTCGGGGGTGTAATTGTTGGTCGCGCAATTGCGGGGGCGCGGTGGCACTGCGCGGCAGCGGGGCGTCCTTCGAGACGGGTCTTCGACAGCGCAGCGGCTCCTCGGGAACGTTGCGTAACACTCCGCAAAGGGGGATCGACCCCCTTTGCTCCGTCACCCACTCTTCCCCTCCCTTGAAAGGGAGGGGAAGAGTGGGATGGCCTTCTCAAGCGGCCTCTGTCGCCCGGCGGTCGGCCGCGCCGCCCTGCCTCTATCGAGGTGCTCCTTAATCGCCCGGCCGATGCCTCGATAGCATGGTAGACTGGGCCGATGACGCGGTTCCATCTTCCGACGCGGCATCCTGGACGCAAGACATAGGGGAAGGCAGCAATGGGCAAGCATCGACCCAGCACCGCAACCGCCCTGATCATGATGTCGACCCTGATGGCCGCGCCGACGGCGGCGCAGCGGCTGGCCAAGCCCTCCGGGACGCAGAAGACCCAGGAGGCGACCATGGCCGATGTGCCGCGATGCTCGCGCAAGCTGGGCACGGTCTCGGTGATGGACGGCGACGATCCTTCGGGCTGGACGCAATTCCAATTGAGCGGTCCGCAAAAGCTGATCAAGGTGCTGGTGCAGCGGTCCGGCTGTTTCAACCTGGTCGATCGCGGCTCGGGATTGAGCGCTGCGCAGCGCGAGCGGAATATCGGTGGCGGGCTGGGGCTGCAACGCGGCTCCAATGTCGGGCAGGGCCAGATCAAGGCCGCCGACTATGTGCTCATCGCCGAAGTCCAGGCTTCGAACCGCAACTCGGGCGGCGGCGGCGTGGCGGGCGGGATCGGCGGGCTGATCGGCGGCCGCACCTTCGGCGGACTGCTGGGCGGGATCGGCAGCCGAAAAATGGAAGCCAACACCGTCCTGTCGCTGACCAATGTCCGCACCACCGAGACCATCGCCACCGTCGACGGCTATGCCGCCAAGAACAGCCTTACCTTCGGAGCAGGCGGGGGCGGTTTCTTTGGCGGCGGCGCGGCGGGACTGGTCGGCGGCGGCTATGACAATACCGACATCGGCCGGATCGTGACGCTGGCGTTCATCCAGGCCTATAGCAAGATGGTCACCGAACTGGGCCTGGTCCAGCCGGGCGCCGTCGGCACCGCCGAGGCGGCGCCGGCCAAGACGTTCACCACCCAGGGGGCGGTCGCGATGCGGGCTGCCGCAAGCGCCTCCGCCAAGGTCGTGCGGACGCTGCCGGCCGGCTCCGTGGTCTATCCGACGGGCACCAAAAACGGGCTGTGGTGGGAAGTGGCGGACGAAAACGACAATGTCGGCTGGGTGATAAACACCAGACTCGCTCCGTCGATGGCGAATTAGTCCTTCGAGACGCCGCTTCGACAAGCTCGGCGGCTCCCCAGGTGGAGCGGGGTGGGTTGCATCGGATGCCGCACGCCTCATCCCATGAGGCCGCCCTCACCGCCTTACGCCCGCCCCCTTCTTGGTGCGGCTGGCAATTGCGCCATCGATCGTACAGTGTAGCCGACGGTGGCCGCGCCCGGACCCCGCAGTGGCAATGATGACGAACGACAAGAGGAAGCGAGAGAGATGAACCAGATAATCGAGAAGGATCTGACGACCGACGACGTGCTCGGCACCATGGACCTTAGCGGCAAGCGCGTGCTCGTCACGGGTGCGGGCGGCGGGCTGGGGCTGGAGACATGCCGGGCGCTGGCGGTGCGCGGGGCGCAGGTCGTCGGGGCCGTGCGCGACCTGGAGAAGGGGCGCGCTGCGATCGCGGGTCTTTCGGGTGCTTCCGGCGGCGTGGAACTGGTCGAACTGGACCTGGCTTCGCTGCAGAGCGTGCGGCAGTGCGCCGATGCCCTGCTCGCGGCGGGCAAGCCGTTCGACGTCATCATCTGCAACGCAGGGGTGATGGCCGCGCCCAAGGGCGTGACCAAGGACGGCTTCGAAACCCAGTTCGGCGTCAACCATCTCGGCCATTTCCTGCTGGTCA
Source organism: Rhizorhabdus argentea (assembly GCF_037861105.1). Taxonomy (NCBI): domain Bacteria; kingdom Pseudomonadati; phylum Pseudomonadota; class Alphaproteobacteria; order Sphingomonadales; family Rhizorhabdaceae; genus Rhizorhabdus; species Rhizorhabdus argentea. Next base: position 46,073 of record NZ_JBANFK010000023.1, on the reverse strand, counting down.
ATCTCCTGCTGCCGCTGCTGCGTTCGGGCTCGCGCGTGGTCATGCTGTCGTCGATGGCGCACCGCGTGGCCGACATCGACCTCGACGATCCCAATTTCGAGCACAGGGCCTATGACAAATGGGTGTCCTATGGCGGCGCGAAGACCGCCAACGTCCTGTTCACCGTCGAACTGGACAAGCGCCTGCGCGGGCGCGGCGTGCGGGTGGCCGCCGTCCATCCCGGCGTGATCACCGATACATCGCTCAAGCGCCACTTGAGCACGGAGGATTTTGCCGCGTTCACGACTGAGGATGCCGAGCCGGATTTCCACATGCGCAACAAATCCATCCCCGAAGGCGCCGCCACCACCGTGTGGTGTGCGTTCGCCGCCCCCGCCGACGAGATCGGAGGGCGCTATAACCAGGACTGCCGGACGTCCGACGTCAATGATTCGACGGCGGTCTCCGGTGCCGGGCCACGCGCCTATGCGGTCGATCCGAGCCGCGCAGCCGCGCTGTGGAAGGTAAGCGAGAAGATGGTCGGGCAGAGTTTCGACTTTTAGGGTGCCGCCGGGGGAAGACGCTTTCCTTTAGAGTGAAGCGTCGCCCCGGCCATCCGGAGCGCCTGCCTTGCAGGCCGTCGAAGGGCCGGGGCGACGAGCGGCGATGTCAGGCGACCACCGCGTCATCGGCCTGAAGCTGCGGGATGATCTCGCTGGCGATGAGCTCAAGGCTTTCCCACGACACTTCGGGATCAAGTCCCGCAAGCAGCGGGGCCAGGATGACGGACCGCCCCAGGTCGCGCTGCTTTCGGAGCAGCGCCAGGCCATCTTCGGGCGTGAGCACCTGATAGCCGCCTGATGCCCACAGATCATCGGCATTCTCGGCATGTTTGAAATTGCTCGTCTGGCCCAGCTTCGCGGCATATGCGGCATAAGCGTTGGTCTCGTGGAGCGCGTGCGGCGCGATCCTGGCCCAGGCGGCATCGGGATCCCGGGAGATATGGATATGGCGGGGGCCGGTGACGTCGACGATCCGACCGGGTTCCTTGCCGAGTTCGGCACAGGCGTCCCTATAGGCCTGAATCAGTTCGGGCTTGTTCACCATCGGATAATAGCCATCGCCCAGTTCGGCTGCGCGGCGCGCGGTCGCCTTCAGGCTGCCCCCGATCCACAGCCTCGGCCCGCCTCGCTGCACCGGGGGCGGCGTAACGTGGACGGTACGCCCGTCATAGTCGAACGTCTCGCCGGTAAACGCGCGCTTGAGCACCTTGAGCTTGGCGTCGATGAGCTGTGCCCGGTCCTTGAGATCGATGCCGAACATCGCGAATTCTTCTGGAACATAGCCGAGGCCGATGGTGACATCGAGCCGGCCATTGCTGATGACGTCCAGGATCGCGCAATCCTCGGCAATGCGGACCGGATCGTGCAGCGGAAGGAGGATCGCCGACGGCTGGATCCGGAGGTTCGACGTGCGGCTGGCCATCGCCGCGCCCAGCATCAGTGGCGAAGGGTTGTAATTATCCTCGCTGCAATGATGCTCGGGAAGCTGGATCGTATGGAAGCCCTGTTTGTCGGCCCACTCCACCTGTTCGAGCGCCACGGCGGCGAGCGTCGTCGACTTGATGCCGACCCAAGACGGGTTCCGAAGGTCATAACGCAGCCAGATCTCGAGCATCTCTCGCCTTCCTGAAGGTCATCGATAATCTTATCGAATGGTCGCGCCCGCGTCCCCGGATGTCAGGTCAGGCGAGGCTGCTCCAGTAATCCGAACGCATCGCGTCGTTGACGAGTTTCCAGGTCGCGCCGCCGTGCGTCCGCGTCGAATCCGACCGGTGATCGCGCAATTCGATCATCGCATCATGGATCGCGCGGCCGGCGGCCCAGACGGAGAGCACCGGATACATCAGATATTTGACGCCAAGTTCCCGTACGCGGTCGACATTGGCTGCGTCCTTGGCGTCGGTAGGAACAAACATATGCGCAAGCGGCGTCGCGGTGACGGCGGTGACCCGCGGGATCTCCTCGATGTCGAGAAAGGGGACGAGGATCAGGTCGGCGCCGGCTTCACCATAAGCGGCGACCCGATCGCAAGCGTCCTCCAGGGTTGATGCATCCCGGGCGTCACAGCGCGCGATGATGATCAGATCGCCGTCCCTGCGCGCATCGGCTGCGGCCTTGATATTGTCGACCATCCGATCGACGGGCAGCAGGCGCTTTTTGCGGCCCGGCAGATATTTACCGACCGACAGGTCCAGATCCTCCATCTGGATGCCGCCGATCCCGGCCTGTTCCACCAGCTGAACGTTGCGCGCGATCTGGAGCGTCGTGCCGCCGCCATCGTCGATATCGCACATCGCGGGCAGGCCCGAACATTCGACCAGGGGGCGGTACGCCTCCACCAGCTGGGCCACCGGGACGATGCCGGCGTCCGGCATGCCAAAGGCCGACGCGGTAATGGCGTAGCTGCCGAGGAAAATGCTTTCAAATCCCGCAAGCCGCGCCATCTGCGCGCTAAGGGCGTCGTGAACGCCGGGCACGATCAGCATCTCCGGCCGTTCGAGTAGCTGCCGCATGGCCCTTGCACCGTTCATATCATCCTCCGCCGCACCATCAACGTCGTTCGTTCGCACCGGGCACGCAGTTCTAACAGTCGTTGTAATAATCGCGTGGCGCCGGCTTGTCCAGAGCAGGCCGCGACATCGATCGCCCGCCACCGGCCCGTCGCGGACGGAGAATTACGAACCTGGAAGTGCAGGGCCGCATTGACTTTTTCTAACGCACAATTCAATATTGGCCGCTAGATAGCGAGGCAGAGCCTCCCCCGGATAGTGAGGCCGAGCCTCCCGCAGATATCATCAAGCATAGTGGGACAGGATATGACGGATCAACTGGAATGGCGGCATATTGAACCCTTTGGCGCCGAAGTAATCGGCATCGACCTTTCCCAGACGCCGCCGCAAGTGATCATCAACCGACTTCGCCAGCTTTACGACCAGCATCATCTGCTGGTCTTTCGCGGCCAGAAGCTCAGCCTGGAGCAGCAGCGCAGCGCGGCCAGCTGGTTCGGAAAACTTTATCCCCCGGTCGAGGGGGTCAACTACATATCGAACACCCGCAAGGACGGATTTCTCGGGAATCTCGAGCTCAAATTTCACTCCGACCTGGCGCATTGCGAATATCCGATCGAGAGCGTGATGCTTCTGGGTGTCGAACTCGACGAAGGCAATACATCGACCAAGTTCGTCAGTTCCATAAAGGCCTGGGCCGATCTGCCGGCCGATCTCAAGACGGCGGTCGAGAATCGGCGAGCGGTGCAGTGCTTTGCCTACGGCCCCAACGACGGCATTTACGGCTTCGACGAAAGGCTGCCGCACTGGTCGCACCGGATCGCCCGTCCGCATCCCAGGACAGGCGAACTCTGCCTGTATGTGATGCCGGAATCGACTCGCGTCATCGAAGACGTGTCCGAAGACGAGGGCAGGCCTCTGCTGGAAGCCCTGTATGAGCATATCGCCCGTCCGGAAGCGATATATGAGCATATCTGGCATGTCGGAGACGTCGTGCTGTGGGACAATCTGGCTTGCCAGCATGCTCGCGGCGCGCTCAATCCCGACGTGCCCCGGACGATGCAGCGCGCGACGCTGGGCCCGCTGACCTTCAGGCAGCAATATCCGTCGCTCACTCCGGAGGCGCAGGAGGTCGTGTTTGGAAGGCTTGGCGCAGAACCGGGATGAGCCGGGCCGCTGCGCCCAACGCGGGCTCGACGGCGAATTCGATCCATGGGTGCCATGGACAAGCCGCCTGTCGGCAAGAGCCCCCGTCGGCCTTACGCCCCCAGCAATTCCTCGATATCCCCCCGGATCGCCTCGGGCTTGGTGGTCGGCGCGTAGCGGCAGACGATGCCGCCGTTGCGGTCGATCAGGAATTTGGTGAAGTTCCACTTGATGCCCTCGGTGCCGAGGATGCCCTTGGCGTGGCTCTTCAGCCAGGCGTAGAGCGGGTGGGCGTTGGCGCCGTTGACCTCGATCTTGGCGAACATCGGGAACTTCACGTCATAGGTGAGCCGGCAGAAGCTCTCGATCTCCGCCGCGTCGCCGGGCTCCTGGCTGCCGAACTGGTTGCAGGGGAAGCCCAGGACGACGAGGCCCTTGTCCGCCATCTGCTCGTACAGGGTTTCGAGCCCCTCATATTGGGGGGTGAAGCCGCATTTGCTGGCGGTGTTGACGATCAGCAGCACCTTGCCGCGGTAGCGGTCGAGCGGCACCGGGCTGCCGTCGATGCCTGTCGCCGAGAAATCGTAGATCGCGGTCATGGGTGGTGCTGCTCCTGTGGCTGCCTTGTTCTTTAGGGGCAGGACGGGCCTGCTGCCTATGCAAAAATGGTGCTTTCCTCGGTGCTCGTCATCCCGGACGTGATCCGGGATCCCGCTGCTTCTCGTCTGGTGCGTGAGGCCGATTGGTAGGGGACGGAAGCGGGATCCCGGATCAAGTCCGGGATGACATGTGGGGTGGGCGTAGGGCCCGCTGCGTCAGCCCGGCTTGCCCGGCTGCGTCATGCGGGGCTTTTCCTCGGCAGGGACGAGGCCTTCGAGGACGGCCCAGAAGCCTGTCACCGCGTTCTGGCCGGCCTGCGCATAGGCGGTCGAGAGGCGTTCGCGCAGGGCCTCGAACAGGCTGCTTTCGAGCGCGGCGCCGGCTTCTGTGACGCGCAGCAGGCGCTGGCGGCGGTCCTCGCGGCCGGTGCGCGTCTCGATAAGGCCGCGTTCGGTGAGCTCGTTGAGCACGCGGCCGAGCGACTGCTTGGTGATCGCCAGGATGCGCAGCAGATCGCTGACGGTAATGTCCGGATTGCGGGCGATGAAATAGAGCGAGCGATGGTGCGCGCGGCCGAGGCCCTGTTTGGCCAGCCCCTCGTCGATGCCGCGATAGAGGTGGCTATAGCCGAAATAGAGCAGCTCGATGCCGCGGCGGATCTCCGGCTCGCGCAGGAACAGCGGCGATGCGGTGCGAAATGAATCCGGGCGCAACGGGTCAGGAGAATTTTGGACAGCCATGTTGACGTAATTTGCCATCATCGATAAGCGAACGCAACGCAAGAATCATGTCCGGGATGCAGGAAATATGGCTGAGGAACCGACCTTCGACGATCGCGACGGCTTCATCTGGCTCGACGGCAAGCTGGTCCCGTGGCGCAACGCCAACGTCCATATCCTCACCCATGCGCTGCATTACGCCTCTTCGGTGTTCGAGGGCGTCCGCGCCTATGACGGCAATATCTTCGAGTTGAGCTGGCACAGCCGCCGGCTGCGCGAGAGCGCAGCGATGCTGGGCTTCGATCTGCCCTGGTCGGTCGACCAGATCGACGCCGCCTGCATCGAGACGATGAAGGCCAACAACCTGACCGACGCCTATGTGCGCCCGGTGGCGTGGCGCGGCTCCGAGCAGATGGGCGTGTCGGCGCAGCGGACCAAGCCGCACATGGCGATCGCCTGCTGGTATTGGGGGCAATATCTCAATCCCGGCGCTGGCGGGCTGAGGCTCGACATCGCGCCGTGGCGGCGGCCGGCCCCGTTCACGGCGCCGGTGCAGGCCAAGGCCGCCGGCCTGTACATGATCGCGACGATGTCCAAGCACCATGCCGAGGCGCGCGGTTTCCAGGATGCGCTGATGTTTGACTATCGCGGGCAGGTGGCCGAGGCGACCGGCGCGAACGCCTTCTTCATCCGCGACGGCGTGATCCACACGCCGAGCCCCGACTGTTTCCTGAACGGCATTACCCGCCAGACGGTGATCAAGCTGGCCCGGCGGCGCGGCATCGAGGTGGTCGAGCGGGCGATCTGGCCCGAGGAGCTGGAGAGCTTTGAGCAGTTCTTCCTGACCGGTTCGGCGGCGGAGATCGTGCCGGTCGGTTCGGCCGGGCCGTGGAACTTCGAAGTGGGCGACCTGACCCGGCAGCTGCAGAAGGATTATGGCGAGCTGGTGCGGGGCAAGCTGGCGCTGTGAGGGCCTGAGCCTGTCTCGTCATCCTCGCGAAAGCGGGGATCCAGGGAATGGGAACGCATAGGACCGAACGCTCCGCCGTCCATGGATTCCCGCTTTCGCGGGAATGACGGTGGATGTGGCTATTATTCCGGGACGAGTGGCGTCACCCGGCCGCGGCGCCATGTCGCCGCTGCATAGATGACCAGCCCCAGCCAGATCATCGAGAAGGTGACCATGTGTATTGGCAGCAGCGGCTCGCCGAACACCTGCACCGCGATCACAAGCTGGATCGTCGGCCCGATATATTGCAGCAGGCCGAGATCGGAATAGCGGATGCGCTGCGCTGCGCCGTTGAACAGCAGCAGCGGCGCGGTGGTCATCACGCCGCCGAACATCAGCAGCCACAGCGAAGGTCCTGTGCCTGGCGGCACGGATGGGCTGCCATGCAGCAGCAGCCAGCCGAGCGCGAAGGGCGCAAGGATGACGGTTTCGATCAGCAGCCCCTCGACCGCGCCGATGCCGATCATCTTCCTCACCAGGCCGTACAAGCCGAAGCTCAGCGCCAGCGCGAGCGGGATGACGGGCAGCGCGTGCTGTTCGATCGCCAGCAGGGCGACGCCGGTCGCCGCCAACCCGATGGCCGCCAGCTCCGCGCGCCCCAGTCGCTCGCGCAGGATGGCGACGCCGAGGAGCACATTGACGAGCGGATTGATGAAATAGCCGAGGCTCGCCTGGAGCGCGCGACCCGCATCGATCGCATAGATAAAGAGCAGCCAGTTGGCGCCGATCAGTATCGTGGAGGCAAGCAGCGCCAGCAGGACTCGCGGCCGCCGGATCGCGTCGCGGGCCGCTGCACCGCGCTTGAACAGGATCGTGATCACCGCCAGCAGCAGCAACGACCAGAGCACCCGATGCGCCATGATATAGAGCGGCGGCAGCGGCGCGAGCGCCCGCAGATAGAGCGACAGCAGTCCCCAGAGCGTATAGGCGCCCACGCCCATCAGCACTCCGAGCCGCGTATAGGAAAGGCCTGACATCCACGCCGCCTATTGCGGCGGCGTGACAAAAGCAATCAGCCGTGGACGACCGCGAGCGAAGGCTTTTCGTCGATTTCGTCGCGGACGAAGTCGCGGACGAACTCGTTGGCCGGGGCGCGCTCGATCTCGGCGGGCGTCGCGAACTGCTCGATCTTGCCGAGGTTGAGGATCGCGACCCGATCGGCGAGCGCGAACGCCTCCTCGCGATCATGGGTGACGAAGATAGAGGTTATGCCCAGCCGGTCATGGATCTGCCGGAGCGCCTTGCGCAGCTCGCGGCGCACCTTGGCGTCGAGCGCGCCGAACGGCTCGTCGAGCAGCAGGATGCGGGGGTTGCGCGCGAGCGCCCGCGCGAGCGCGACGCGCTGGCGCTGGCCGCCCGAAAGCTGCGTGGGATAGCGGCCGCCGAGCCCGGGAAGCTGGACGAGTTCGAGAAGCTCGTCGATTCGCGCCGCGATCTCGGCCTTGGGCGGGCGCGCCCTGCGCGGCAGAACGTCGAGCCCGAAGGCGATGTTCTTGGCCACCGTCATGTGGCGGAACAGCGCATATTGCTGGAAGACGAAGCCGATGCCGCGATTCTGCACGGGCATGTCGGTGACTTCCTCGCCGCCGAAGGAAATCGTGCCCTGCTCGGCATATTCGAGGCCGGCGATGATGCGCAGCAGCGTCGTCTTGCCCGAGCCGGACGGGCCGAGCAGCGCCACGAACTCGCCCTCCGGAAGGTCGAGCGAGACGCCGTCGAGCGCCGGATACTGGCCGAAACGGCGGGCGATATTGTCGATCGTGATCGTCATAGGATCAATGTCCCGAAGCAGCTAGGGCATCATGGTGACGCCATTCCAGGTAGGTCTTGAGCGTAAGCGTTACCAGTGCGAGCAGTGCAAGCAGCGCCGCGACGGCAAAGGCGGCGACGAAATTATACTCGTTATACAACACTTCGACGTGAAGTGGCATGGTGTTGGTCTCGCCGCGGATATGCCCCGACACGACCGATACCGCGCCGAACTCGCCCATCGCGCGCGCATTGGTGAGCAGCACGCCATAGAGCAGGCCCCAGCGGATGTTCGGCAGGGTGACGCGGGTGAAGGTCTGCCAGCCATTGGCGCCGAGCGACAGCGCCGCTTCCTCCTCCGCACGCCCCTGCGCAATCATCAGCGGCACCAGCTCGCGCGTGACGAACGGGAAGGTGATGAAGATCGTCGCCAGGATGATGCCGGGCGTCGCGAAGATGATGTGGATGTCGTACCTGTCGAGCAGCGGGCCGAGCCAGCCATGCGCGCCGTAGAGCAGCACATAGATGAGCCCCGCCACGACCGGCGACACCGAGAAGGGCAGGTCGATCAGGGTGAGCAGGAACTCCTTGCCGCGGAAATCATGCTTGGCGATCAGCCAGGCCGAGGAGATGCCGAAGATCAGGTTGCACGGCACGGAGATCACCGCGACCAGCAGGGTCAGCCGGATCGCCGCCAGCGCATCGGGTTCGACGATCGCAGCCTCGGCGGCTTCCCAACCATTGGCAAGCGCCTCGACGAACACCGCGGCGAGCGGCAGCAGCAGCATGATGCCGACATAGGCGACGGCGATGCCGAGCAGCACGAGGATTACGGGGCGGGGCGCCTGGAGGGGGTCACGGCGCCTCATAATCCAGCCTTCCGACGATTATATTCCTGGACGCGGTTGATGACCAACAGCATCGAGAAGGAGATGAGCAGCATCACCACGGCGATCGCGGCGGCGCCCTCATAATCATATTGCTCGAGCTGGGTGATGATAAGCAGCGGCGAGATCTCGGAGATCATCGGCATGTTGCCGGCGATGAAGATGACCGAGCCATATTCGCCGACCCCGCGCGCGAAGGCTAGCGCGGTGCCGGTGACGAGCGCCGGCATGATCTCGGGCAGGACCACGCGGGCGAAGATCTGGATGCGGTGGGCGCCGAGCGTCAGCGCGGCCTCCTCTATATCGCGGCCAAGGTCGGCCAGCACCGGCTCGACGGTGCGAACCACGAAAGGCAGGCCGATGAACGTCATCGCGACGACGATGCCCTGCGGCTGGTAGGCGACCGCGATGCCAAGCCTGGCGAGCGGTTCGCCCAGCCAGCCGGTATCGGCGTAGATCGCGGTCAGGGCGATGCCGGCGACCGCGGTGGGCAGCGCGAAGGGCAGATCGATGACGGCGCTGAGCAGCTGCCGGCCGGGAAATCTGTAGCGCACCAGCACCCAGGCGATCAGCAGCCCGAATATCGCGTTGACCAGCGCGGCGATTGCGGCCGCGCCGAAGGTGACGCGGTAGCTCGCCAGCGCCCGTTCGGAAAAGGCGACTTGGATGAAATGACCGAATCCCTGCCCCATCGATCGGATGAAAACGGCGCTCAGCGGAATAAGCACGATGAGGCTGAGCCAGGTGATGGTCAGCCCCATGGTAAGGGAAAATCCCGGTAATATCCGCATCGCCGGGCGTCCCGTCGCCCTGCTCGTCATACCTTGCCCGCCTTTATATTGGATATACGACACAGGGGCCGGACGTGGCCCGGCCCCTGACATCGTGGCAGATCGATCAGAAATCAACCTGAAGCCTCGTTCCGATTACATCGCCCTTGGCGGTGGTGTTCGGACCATTGAGGCTGTTAGCCGGAATTGTCGGGAAAACCAGCGGTGAATTCTGGCCCTTGAAGCGGATATAGTTGGCGACGAACTTCACGTTCGGATTGAGGTACCAGTTGAGGCCCAGCGTCCAGGTCTCGCCCTTCCGCTTCACCGCGCGTCCGGCGATGCTCTGGAAGCCGGCATCGGTCAGGTCGAGCGTGTCATAGCGTGCCAGAAGCTCGACGGCACCCCAGCCGCCGCCCGGCGCGAAGTCGTTGAACGGCTTCAACCGATCGACCACGCCATTCTTGAAGCTGCGCGATTCGCCGGTGAGGAACACGCTGCCGAACACATAGAAGCCATCGACATCCACGGTCGGCGCCGCGCCGAAGCGGTCGACGCTCAGATGATTATACTCGCCCTGGACCGAGAAGGGACCGAACACGGCGGCGCTTTCGAGACCCCAATAGGTGGCATTGCGCGCGCCGGTCGGAATGCCGCCGGACGGTGCGGTGCCGTTGATGTTGATCGAGACGAGGCGGCCACCGTCGACGCGGCTGCCCGGGCGATCGCCGAGGCCCGAGATGGTGTGCGCGGCGATGCTGGCAACCTTGAAGCCGGAGGCACCGACATGGAGGAGCCTGCCGGTGTCGAGGATCGGGTCCCAGGTAACGCGGGCGTTGACGCCATAGGTTTCGTCCGGAGTAGATTCGTTGCGCTGTACCGCCTCACCGCTGCCGAACAGCCCGATCGTCGCGTTGAGCTTGTCGGTCTGGTAGGCCGCGGTCACGCCGACGCGCCGCTCGGCGCCCACCTGCCCGAACGCCGCATTGGCCATGCCGCGCTCGAGGAAGCTGTTGAAGGCGTCCGAGGTGTTGGCTTCGAGGCCGAACGGCGCCTTCTGCTGGCCGACGGTGAACACCCAGTTCTTGATGCCGCCATAGCTGACATAGGCGTCGAGCAGGTTGACGCTGTTCTTCACGAACTCGGCTTCGATGCGGTATTTGAAATTCTTGTAGAAGGTGCCGTCGAAGCCGAAGCGGCCGCGGCGGATGTCGGTGCCGCTGTTGTAATCGTAGCGGCCGGCGCCACGGCGGTTATAGGCGGCATAGTCGATCTGGAAGGTGCCGCGCGGCTTGAAGGTGAAATTGCCGCCGACATCGGCGAAGGTCGGGGCCGGCCCGGCCTGGACGGCGCGTGCGGCGCGAACCTCGACCTTCTCGACGCGGGTCTGGGTGGCGCTGGCTTCGTCCTCGAGCTGCTTGTTGCGCGCCTCGAGCTGCTGCACCTTGGCTTCGAGCGCGTTGAGGCGGTCGAGCACGGCATCGCCGGTCTTTGCGACCGTCGCCGCCGCCGGAGCATCTTCGGACGGAATCACCGTGTCGATGGTGTTGGCGTTATCGGGGAAAGCCTCTACCTGGTCGGGGATGGGGGCAGCTTCCTGTGCGAGAAGCGGCGCAGGCAGAATGGCCAGGCAGGCAACGCCTGCCAGCAGAAGATGGCGCATGGGGGACTCCCTGAGGTCTTGGTTTAAGCACTGCCTGAAGCGGGGAGAGCGAGGTGGTCGCCCGCTCCCCCCGCCCCGGGGGAACCGAAGCTTATTTCTTGGCGTCTTCGAGGATCTGGTCGAACAGGCCGCCATCGTTGAAGTGGACCGCCTGGGCCTTCGCCCATCCCCCGAAATTCTTGATCGTGAACAGCGCGACGTTGGGGAACTGCCCCTTGTACTGGGCTGCTACCTGCGGGTTGCGCGGGCGGTAATAGTTCTTGGCGATGATCTGCTGCGCGGCCGGCGTGTAGAGGAAGCGCAGATAGGCTTCGGCCGCCTTGCGCGTTCCCTTCTTGTCGACATTCGCATCGACCAGCGCGACCGGTGGCTCGGCCAGGATCGAGACCGAGGGCACGACGATGTCGAACTTGCCCTTGCCGAGCTGGTTGACCGCGAGGAACGCCTCATTCTCCCAGGCGAGCAGGACGTCGCCCTGGCCGCGCTGGACGAAGGTGGTGGTCGAGCCGCGAGCGCCGCTGTCGAGCACCGGCACGTTGCGGAACAGCTTGACCAGATAGTCGCGCGCGCCGGCGACGCTGCCGGTCTTGCGCTGGGCATAGCCCCAGGCGGCGAGATAATTCCAGCGGGCGCCGCCGCTGGTCTTCGGATTGGGGGTGATGACCTTGACGCCCGGCTTCACCAGATCGTCCCAGTCGCGGATGTTCTTCGGGTTGCCCTTGCGGACAAGGAAGACGATCGTCGAATAATAGGGTGCGCTGGCGTTGGGCAGGCGGGACTGCCAGTTGGCCGGCAGCAGCTTGCCCCGCGACGAGATTTCGTCGATGTCATAGGCAAGCGCGAGCGTCACGACGTCCGCGGGGAGCCCGTCGATCACCGAGCGCGCCTGCTTGCCGGAGCCGCCATGGCTCTGCCGAATCGTCACATCCTGGCCGGTCTGGGCCTTCCAGCTCCTGGCGAAGGCCGCATTGACCGCGACATAGAGCTCGCGGGTCGGATCATAGGACACGTTGAGCAGCTGGACCGGTGCCGCCTGGACAACCGTAGCGGGCACCGCCGCGAGCGCAGCCGCCAAGGCCGTGAAGATGGTGAGATGTTTCTTCATTATCTTCCCCTGTTTGTCTGCGACGATAGTTATCTCTACCCTGATGAAAGAGAAGAAAGAAAATCTATCGTTTCGGTAGATAAGGCTTTGCCGAGGGCCCCAGCCTAGGCCAACGCGGGCTTCTCCGTCGCGTTCCATGAGTTTTACTGCTTATTTGCCGAGGATCTCTCAACCCTCTTCAGGCAGGCTGCACGCCGTCCACGGCGACATGATCGCGGCCGATCATCACGCCGATCAGCCGCACGCGCTTTTCGACCAGGTCGACCGGCGTCCGGTGCAGCTCGAGCCTATAATAGCCGCCCTGGTCGCGCTTGAGGACGAAGCCGCTGCCCTCGCGCTGCAGCAGCCCCGTCTCATCGACCGGGCCGCCGTTCAGAGCGTCGCCTCGATCGAGCGGGCGGCATGATCGGGATCGGCCGCGTCGGTGATCGGCCGGCCGATCACCAGGATCGATGCACCCTGGTCGAGCGCCTGGCGCGGCGTCATCACCCGCTTCTGGTCGGCGAGGCCGTTGCCATCGGCAGGGCGAATCCCGGGCACCACGAAGAAGCCCTGGGGCCATAATTTCTTGGCGGCCCTCACCTCGTTGCCTGAGCAGACGACGCCATCGAGCCCGGCCTCCCTGGCGAGCATCGTCAGGCGCTGGACCTGGGCGTGGCTGTCGTCGGGGACGCCGATCGAATCCAGGTCGCCATCGTCGAGGCTGGTCAGCACCGTGACGGCGACGACCTTTGTCCCCACCGGCGCGGCCGCCTTGGCGTCCTCCATCATCGCCAGCCCGCCCGCCGCGTGGACGGTGAGGATGGCGGGCTGCAGGCCGTTCAGGGCCTGTACCGCCTTGGCGACCGTGTTCGGGATGTCGTGGAGCTTGAGGTCGAGGAAGATCGGCAGATCGAGCGTGGCCATCTCGCGGACGCCGGCCTGGCCGTGCGCCGAAAAGAATTCGAGGCCCAGCTTGATGCCGCCGACATGATGATGGACGCGCGCGGCGATCTCCTTCGCGCGGGCGATGTCGGGCGTGTCGATCGCCACATAGATCGGACTACGCTTCAAAACTGGGCCCCGTCGGTTGCGGAGCGGGCTCGGTTGCCGGCGCGCTGGCCAGCAGCGCGTTGCGCTCGAGATTGTCGATCCTGCGCTTGAGACGCCACAGCTTGGTGCGGTGAACGGCGTAGGTCGGAAGGAAGCCGATCGCCATGCCGATCACCATCAGCATCGGCAGCTTGATGTCGGCGGTCAGCCCGGCCCACAGATTGACGGGCACCGGCGTCCAGTTTCGCAGCGAGAATATCACCGCGACCACGGCCAGGATCACCCAGAACAAGGTCTTCAGGAAATGCATGGCGCCGCTTGTCCTCCAGCGACGAAGCGTGGTCAAGACGCCTCGAACGGGAAGGGCAAGCGGGGAAGGCGCGGCTACGATCCGTGGCGCTATTTTCCACTTTCACGTCGTCATCCCGATTTTCATAGGGATGACGAAGCGGGGACCGTCCAGTCCCCTTGCCCCGGAAGGGGGCGCAACTGTCCGATTTCCTGATCGATCGCGGCGATCAGCTCGGGTATGGCTGCCAGCCGTCCCCGCTCTTCATCGAGGATCGCGCGAAACAGCGTCTGCTTTATGGCGGCGATATCCTCGTCCGGGATCGTCTCGCCCGGCGGGATCGCCGATATGACGATATCGATCATCCGTTCGGCCCCATGCAGGCGGCCCCACAGATAGTCGTTTTCGCGATAGGCGCGGCTGAAAAAGGCCCCGAAAAGGTTGAACTCTATCCCTTTGAGGGTGGCGGCGGCGCCGCCCTTGCGGATCGAGCTGGCGTCATCCGGGGAAATGCGGTCGACCTGGATCGCATGGAACTCCTGGGTACCCTGCAGCCGGATCAGCGACAGGGTCGCCAGATCGTAGAAGCTGAAGCCGAGATAGCCGAGCAGAAGTGCCCGGCGGTCGGCCTTGGCGAGGCGGGGCAGAACGGCGGCGATCGCCCGATCGGTATCGGTATCCAGCGCCTCGAGGTTGCGCGTTGCGGCGATGCTGGCGATGGCGGTGGCAGGATCGTCGGCGAAATGCTGCGCGGCGGCCACCACCGGCGGGGCATAATGATCGCGCATCTGCAGATCGAGAAATGGTGCGAGCGAGCGGTAGATCGCATCGCGCGCCGCCTGCAGGGCGGGCTCGGTGCTGCCGCCCTTGCCGGCTTCGATTTCGGTCAGGCGGTCGGCGAGGAAACGCAGGCGGCGGATGCGGAAGTCGAGATCATGCCGGCGGAGGAAGGCGAGCAGTGCGCTGCTGGTTCCACCGTTCCCCAGCGCCTCCGGTCCCTCGAAGCCCTGCGCGCGCATCAGCGCGGAAACGCCGCTGCGGATCGCGTGACGCGCGGTGGCATCCTCGGCGCCGGCAAGCAGGGCTATCGTCGAAGTCAGCTCGTCGGCGATGATCGTCAACTTGAGCTGGCCATAGCCGGCATAGGTGAAGCCGGCACGGCGGGCGGCATGCTCGTGGGCGCGGGCGCGCCATCCGCCGATCCGTTCGGGGCTCGGCCGGTAGAGCAGGATCTGCCGCTCCATGGCGCCTTCGACGGCGGCATCGACCTCGGGCCGGATTGCCTCGATGATCCGCCGCGTCTGCGCGATGCGGATAGAGCGCTGCTCGATCAGCTCGAGATTGTCCCGGATCGGCTGCTCGCGCGGTATGGTCGACATCGCTCCGAAGATCGTGGCGAAGAATCCCGGCAGGCGGACCTTGCCGTCGCGATGACGTTCGGGAGGGTCCTGTATGTTGGCGGTCGGATCGAGATACACGAAGCGCCGGTCGACCTCGCGCCGGGCGGGGCGGTTGCGGAGCGCCTCGATCGCCGGCCGAAAGGGCGCATTGGCGAGCACCGAGCCATCGATCAGCACCAGGTCCTCCGGGCTGCCGCTGGCCGCGGCATTGGGAAAGATCCGGTCGAGGAAGGTTTCGCGCCCCGGCCAGTCGCGGCCGCGGCTCTTCAGCACGCCATCGAGTTCGGCGACGTTGAACGGCGGGAACGCGCCAGGGAAGCTCGCGGTGGCGCGCGCGGCGAAGGCCAGCTCGGCCGGATCGGCCAAGTGGCGCATGCCCACGCCGCGATCGACGAAGCCGATCGTCAGCCGGTGCTCGCGCTCCTCGGCCATCGCCGGGCTGTGCAGCCGCAGCCGCTGATTATAGCCATGAAAGTCGGTGACGGTGACCGACACGTCGAGCGGCTGGCGCTCCGGCAGGAGCGGCAGACCGGCGGGTCCCGCGGCCATCGCGTCGAAGGCGTCAAGGATGAGATTGGTGAAGGTGACGCCGCCAAACGGCGGATGGAACCAGCGCGCGCGGACGAAGCCGGACAGTTTGCGGCGCACCTCGGCGCGGGTGCCGATGGCGACGGTCCGCTCGACCGTTCCGCCGCGCCGGCGCGCCAGCATCCAGGCGAAGGGCAGCGCCCATAATTTCGAGAAGCGCGACAGCGGGCGGGCGTCGGGATCGAGCAGCACCTCGACATCGGCGCGGTCCAGCCACAGGGTCGTGAGCGGTTCGAGCGATCGTCCGGTCGAGATCGCATGGCCGAGGAACAGGCCGTTCATGCCGCCGGCGCTGGCGCCCGCGATCA
The DNA here is from genome assembly GCF_037861105.1 of Rhizorhabdus argentea. NCBI lineage: Bacteria > Pseudomonadati > Pseudomonadota > Alphaproteobacteria > Sphingomonadales > Rhizorhabdaceae > Rhizorhabdus > Rhizorhabdus argentea. The sequence goes on along the minus strand of NZ_JBANFK010000023.1, from coordinate 30,260 downwards.
CATCGATCAGCACCCGCAGCTTCACGCCCTTGTCGGCCTCGATCCGTTCGAGCAGCGCTCGATAGATCGCCTCGCTGCCCTGGCTTTCGGGAGCGCCATCGTGAAAGGCGCGACTGGCGAGGGCGAGCCGCCACAGCTCCTTGGTGATCCCGTGCATGTAGACGGCAAGGCTGACCCCGCCGTAGCAGACCAGCGCGAGCCGCAGTTCCTTCTCCCGCATCCTCGTGGCTTAGCGCCTGTTGCGGATCACAGCCAGCCGCAATCCTTCAGCATCCTGCGGCGTTCCTGCTCGCTGGCGCGGGACCAGATGCGCCGGTTTTCGACTGTCTGGGCACTGTCGACGCGGGCCGGCCGCGACGTAAGTAGCTGCGCGAGCCTGGCCCGGCTGCTTTCAGGGCAATGGGATGAACGCGAAGCTACAGTCCCAGGCGCTGGATGCGCCGCTTTCACTTCGTCATCCCGATGAAAATCGGGACCCATATGCGCTGAAAGAGAGGGAAGAATTGCCGACCTGTCAGCGCATAGCCTTCTTGGTTACGGGTATGGGTCCCGATTTTCATCGGGATGACGAAGTGGGGATCGTCCGCGCGCTTCACCTGATTGCTCCGGGCTGCTTGTCATGGCACAAAGCTTGATGTACTCCTTTTGTTCGAAGAATCAAGACCAGGGTGGATCATGGCCAAACCGCAGAAGCGCTATGTTTGTCAGGCATGCGGCAGTGTCGCGACGCGCTGGCAGGGGCAGTGCGCCGATTGCGCCGAGTGGAACACGATGATCGAGGAAGCCTCGAACGTCACGATATTCTCGGCCAAGCACAATTTGCGCACCGGCGGGCAGGCAATAGCGATGGTCGGGCTCGACGCCGATATCCCGCTGCCGAAGCGCTGGTCGAGCGGGATCGCCGAGTTCGATCGCGCGATGGGCGGCGGCTTCGTGCCGGGCTCGGCGACGCTGATCGGCGGCGATCCGGGGATCGGCAAGTCGACCCTGCTGCTCCAGGCGGCGGCGCGGATGGCGCTGGCGGGGCAGAGCGTCGCCTATATCTCGGGGGAGGAGGCGGCCGACCAGGTGCGGCTGCGGGCGCGGCGGCTGGGCCTGGGGATGGCGCCGGTGCAACTGGCCTCGGCGACGTCGGTGCGCGATATCCTCACCACGCTCGAAAAGGCCGCGCCGGCGCTGCTGGTGATCGATTCGATCCAGACGATGCACAGCGATCTGATCGAGGGCGCGCCGGGCACGGTCAGCCAGGTCCGCGCCTCGGCGCAGGAACTGATCCGTTTTGCCAAGGATCGCGGCACCGCGGTGGTCCTGGTCGGGCATGTCACCAAGGACGGCGCGATCGCGGGGCCGCGGGTGCTCGAGCATATGGTCGATACCGTGCTGAGCTTCGAGGGCGAGCGCAGCCACCAATATCGCATCCTGCGCGCGGTGAAGAACCGCTTCGGCGGCACCGACGAGATCGGGGTGTTCGCGATGGCGGAGGAGGGGCTGGACGAGGTCGCCAATCCGAGCGCGCTGTTCTTGACCGCCCGCGGCGAGGGGATGAGCGGGGCGACCGTGTTCCCGGCGATCGAGGGGACGCGGCCGGTGCTGGTCGAGATCCAGGCGCTGACCGTGCGGCTGCAGAGCGGGGCCACGCCGCGGCGGGCCGTGGTCGGCTGGGATTCGGGGCGGCTGGCGATGATCCTCGCGGTCTTGGAGGCGCGCTGCGGGCTGAGCTTCTCCACCGCCGAAGTCTATCTGAACGTCGCCGGCGGCTATCGCATCTCCGACCCGGCCGGGGACGTGGCGGTGGCGGCGGCGCTGGTCTCCGCGCTGGCCGAACGTCCGGTGCCGACCGACTGCATCGCGTTCGGCGAGGTCGCGCTGTCGGGCGAGATCCGGCCGGTGGCGCACGCCGGCCTGAGGCTCAAGGAAGCGGCCAAGCTGGGCTTCGGTTCGGCGTGGGCACCGGGCAGCAAGGATGAAAAGCAGGCCGGAATTCGGCTGGCGAGCTTCACGACGCTCGGCGCGCTCGTTGACCATATCCTCGGGCGGCGGTAGCAAGCTGCCGCATATGCATGGCTTGACCGGTCTCGATATCATTGTGCTGCTGGCGATCTTCGGCGGCGCCATATTCGGCCTGATCCGGGGGTTCATCACCGAGATCATCTCGCTGTTCGCCTGGGTCGCGGCGATTTTCGCGCTCAAGCTGTTCCATGGTCCCGCCACCGGGCTGCTGCTGCATGTCGTCGGTAATGCCAGCGGCGCGAGCGTGCTCGCCTTCGCGCTGGTGTTCCTGATCGTCTATGCCGGCGGCAAGCTGATCGCCGGCTCGCTCGGCCGCCGCACCCGGACCTCGGTGCTCGGGCCGCTCGACCGCGTGCTCGGCTTCGGCTTCGGCGCGCTGAAAGGGCTGATCATCGTCACGCTGGGCTATCTGCTGATCAACCTCGGCTATGACACGCTCTACGGCGCGACCTCGGAGCGGCCGGGCTGGATGCGAAGTTCGCGCACCCACCCGCTGTTGAATGCGACCGGCCGGGCGATCGTCGACTGGGTGGGCAACCGCCGCAAGGCGGGCGGGCTGATCGGCAGCGAGCCGGCAAACAAGGCGGCTGCCGCGAAGTAGTGGGGTAGGACGGCTGCAGGAGTAGTCATCCCGATGAAAATCGCGACCCATATACGCAACGAATAAGCTAATGTGCTGACAGGTCGGCATTCATGGCTCTCTTTCGGCGCCTGTGGGTCCCGATTTTCATCGGGATGACGAAGTGGCGCTCGACCGTTGCGCTTCTTTTTGTTCTCTGTATGTTCTAACTCATGCCCGACTCGCCGCCTCCCTTACCGCCAGCGATCAAGGGGCGGGGCGCGACCAATGCCGCGCTGAGCGGGCGCTTTGACGACAAGGCGCGTGAGAGCGACGGCGACTGGCTCGATGGGCGCGACGCCATCGACGGCGAGGGGCCGCCGCTGCGTACCGAGGTGACGATCGAGCATCCCCGGACGATCATCACCCGCAACCAGTCGCCCGATATCGCCTTCGACCGCTCGATAAACGCCTATCGCGGCTGCGAGCATGGCTGCATCTACTGTTTCGCGCGCCCGAGCCATGCCTATCATAATCTGTCGCCCGGCCTGGATTTCGAGACGAAGCTGTTCGCCAAGCCCGATGCGGCGCTGCTGCTGCGCAAGGAGCTGGCGAAGCGCGGCTATCGCTGCACGCCGATGGCGATGGGCACCAACACCGATCCCTATCAGCCGATCGAGGCGCGCTTCGCGATCACCCGATCGGTGATCGAAGTGCTGGCCGAGCATGATCATCCGCTGATCATCACCACAAAATCGGCGCCGATCGTGCGCGATATCGACCTGCTCGGGCCGATGGCGGCGAAGGGCCTCGCCGCGGTGATGATGTCGGTGACGACGCTCGATCCGGCCATAGCCCGGCGGATGGAACCGCGCGCCTCCGCACCCCACCAGCGGATCGCCGCGATCAGGGCGCTGACACAGGCCGGCATATGGACGTCGATCAGCGTGTCGCCGGTGGTGCCGGCGATCACCGATCACGAGATCGAGGCGATCGTTGCGGCCGGCGCGGAGGCCGGGGCCCGCGGCGCCTTCTCGCTGGTGGTGCGGCTGCCGCATGAGGTGGCGCCGTTGTTCCGCGAGTGGCTCGCGGTCCATTATCCCGATCGCGCCGCCAAGGTGATGGCGCTGATCAGCGAGATGCGCGGCGGGCGCGACAATGACCCGAACTTCTTCGATCGGTTCAGGCCGAAGGGCGCCTATGCCGCCGCGCTCAAGACCCGCTTCAAGATCGCCTGTGCGCGGCATGGCCTCAATAGCGAGCGGCTGGAGCTGCGCACCGACCTGTTCCGCGTGCCTACGGACCAGCTAAGCTTGCTGTAACTGGTTGTTTCACCTGCGTTTCCGCAACCCGGCGGGGGTGTGCTTCGTTCTGACCGCCAAATCCCATGACATCAGGAGAGCAGCCATGTTGGAGGAAAAGACCACTCGTAGTTTCGCGTTCGGAGCCGCCGCCGGCCTGACGGCCGGGCTTGCCGCCAATGCCGTTCGCAAGATCTTCATCCAGGCGCCGACGATGATGGCAGGGGAATGGGACCATGCCCTTGCCGCCGAGCATAAGGCCGCGCTGGGGATCTTCGATATGCTCGAGAAGACCGAGGACAGCCATAAGGTCCGCCGCTCGCTGCTGCTTACCCAGCTCACCCATGCGCTGACCAAGCATGCGCTGGAGGAGGAGAATGCGGTCTACACGACGCTCCGCGTCCACAGCCAGGTCGAGGAGGCCGATCATCTCAACAGCGACCACGGCTATGTGAAGCAATATCTGTTCGAACTGGGCAGCATGGCCGCGGATCACCCGCAATTCCTGCCCAAGCTGCGGGATTTCCGGACGATGATCGAAGAGCATATGCGCGAGGAGGAGGAAAAGGTCTTCCCGAAGCTGCGCAGCCTGCTGAGCGAGGAGGAGAACGCGAAGCTGACCAAGGCGATGAACGTCGAAGGGCTGAAGATCGCGTAATTTGTTGACCCTCAAGCGCCAGGCGGCGGCATCCACCGCCTTGGCTCTCGCGGGGATACCGCGGCGCGTGTTCGCGCTTGCAGACCGCTAACGCGGCCCGGGCTCAGCGCTCCATCAGCCTCGGCATCAGCTCGACGAAATTGCAGGGCATGTGGCGGCTGTCGAGCTGGTGGACGAGGATGTCGTCCCAGCCGTCCTTCACCGCGCCGGTCGAACCCGGAAGCGCGAAGATATAGGTGCCGCGGGCGACGCAGGCGGTGGCGCGGGACTGGATCGTCGAGGTGCCGATCTTGGCGTAGCTGAGCCAGCGGAACAGCTCGCCGAAACCGGGGATCTCCTTGTCCCATACCTGGCGCAGCGCCTCCGGGGTGACGTCGCGTCCGGTGACGCCGGTGCCGCCGGTGGTGATGACGCAATCGACCTGCGGGTCGTCGATCCAGCCGTGCAACCGGGCGACTATCAACTCGACCTCGTCGCGAACGATGGCGCGGTCGGCGAGGATATGCCCCGCAGTCTCGATCCGGGCGACGAGCGTGTCGCCCGAGCGGTCCTGGCTGAGATCGCGGCTGTCGGACACCGTGAGCACCGCGATGCGGACGGGATGAAAGGGCAGGTCGTCTTTGATCGGCATTTGCGGGTTCTCTGTCGCCCCAGCGAAGGCTGGGGTCCATGTCTGTCATGGCACGAGATGCCACTGCGAGAGAAGGCAGACATGGATGCCAGCCTTCGCTGGCATGACGGTATGTGCAGGATTCAGTCCGCGGCGGCCGGCGCGCCCAGCGAGGTCAGGCGGACGGCGTCGCGGCCGGGCAGGCCGGGGAAGCGTGGCCATAGCCCTTGGCTGATCGCGGCGAGGCTGGCGGGTTTCGCACCCGACTGGCGCTGGTACATCCAGTAATTGCGCAGCACGATCGCGACATAGGCGCGGGTCTCGCTGAACGGGATCGATTCGATGAACAGCAGCGGATCGGCGAGATTGCGCCCGCGCGCATTCCAGTTTGCGACCGAGTTGGGCCCGGCATTGTAGGCGGCGATGACCTTCGGGAGCAGGCCGCCGGTCGAGGCGATATTATCGGCCAGCTCGCGCAGATAGGCCTGGCCCAGTTCGATGCTGGTGGCGGGCTGCGCCAGCATTGCCGGGTCAATCGTCCGGCCCTGGTGGCGGGCGACCATGGCGGCGGTGGCGGGCATCAGCTGCATGACGCCGCGGGCGCCCGCCGAACTCGTGGCTTCGGTGCGGAACTGCGATTCCTGCAGCGCGTGGGCGAAGACCAGCGCCTTGTCGACCTGCCAGCCCGAGGCGGGCACCCAGCCCGGCATCGGATAGCGCGCGTTTGCCGAAAGCTGCGTGCCGGAGGGGCCGTTCTGGGCCAGCCAGATCTGGGTTGCCGGCAGGTTGAGGCGGGCGGCGAGGTGGACCAGCGATTCATGATCGCGGCTGAGGCCGATGCGCGCCTGGTAGCGCAGCGTCGTCTCCGCCAGTGCCGACTCGCCGATCTCGGCTAGAGCCGCGGCGCGGCGGACATTGGCGATCGCGCCGATCCCCGCCCAGTCGTTGGCGGTCAGCTTCATGGTCGAAGCGCCGTCGTCGCTCAGCCCGAGCGCGTTTTGTGCGATCAGGCCGTAGAAGCTTTCCTTCATCCGCGCCGCGGTGCGCAGCCGTGGCTCGACGCGCTCGGGATGGTTGCACGCCATGTCGGCGCGGCTGGTCCAGTAGAGGCCGGCGGCGATCATCTCCGGGTCGCGGGCGCGGGTCGACACCTGCTCGAAGGCGATGCCGGCGTTCAGGCAATCCTTCTGCCGCCAGGCGGCGAGGCCTGCGACCCAACTCGCCTGGACCGCCCAGTCGCCGACGCCGCCGCGCGCCTGATCGGCAATGCGGCGCGTGTTGGCGTCGTCACCGGTAAGATAATAGCCCCAGGCGAGCCGCTGCAGCCATTCGGCCTGCGCTTCCGGCGAAAGATCGCCGAGGCGGGCGGTGATGACGGCTTCCGCCTCGCTGGGCTGGTCGCTGCGCAGCAGCGGGGTGGCGATCTGGGCCAGCGCAGCGGCGGCGCTGTCGTTGCGCATGGCGCGCGCGGACTGGCGCCTGGAAGGGCCGGCGAAGCGAACGAAATCGCGGGCGATCGGCAGGGCGGGTGTGCTCAGTCCGCGGCGCGACGCGATGGCGGCAAGCTCCGCCGCTTCGGGAAGATCCGAAGCGCTGGCCAACAAAGTCGCGAGCGCGTCGTCCGCGACCTTGGGCGATCCCTTGGCGAGAATGAGTTCGGCCTGGGCCACGTCGGTCAGCAGCCCGCCCGGCAATGCCGCGATGCCGGCCTGGGCGGCTGCCCAGTCGCTGCTGCGGATTGCGCCGAAGATAGTGCGATACTGGCTGCGCTGATCGGCGGTCAGGCCGGAGACGACCGGCAATGGCTGGGCGGCAGCGGCGAGACCGGCCGCAGCGACCGGGACGGCGACGGCATTCTGCGCGGCGGCGAGGGCGGGGGTGAACGCCAGCACGCCGGCAAGGAGAAGCGAACGCATCATCCGAGAGTCTTCATCAGCAACTGGAGATCGTCCCAGGCCCGCTTCTTCTGTTCGGGGTGCTGGAGCAGGGTGCGCGGGTGGAAGGTGGCGATGGCGGTGGTGGCGCCGCCGGCGAGCTTCACGTCATGCGGCCGGCCGCGCGCCTCGACGAAGCCGAGGTTCAGGAAGGCCCGCGCGGGCTGCTCGCCCATCAGCAGCAGCGCCCTGGGCTTGGCGAGCGCGACATGGTGGCGCGCCAGTTCGCCGAACAGCGTACCCGATGCCTTGTCGACATAGCCGCCGGCGGGACGACCGGGCGCCATCGCGGCGAGGTAGAGCGAATCGCGGTTGCGGCCGATTGCCGCCAGCATCTTGTCGAACAGCTGGCCGGCAGCGCCTGACAACAGCTTGCCCGAGGCGCTGTCGTCCGCCTCCGGAAGATCGACCAGCACCATCAGGCCCGACGCCGCGTCGCCCGCCGCCGCAATCCGATCGCGGAGCGGGATCGAGAGTTTCTCGCTGCTGGCGAGCCATGCCTGGAATGCCGGGAGAGTGTCCGGGAAGGCGGTCAGCGAAGCCGACGCGGTGGGCTGGGTGGCCTTGGCGGAAACGGGCGCCGCCGAAACAGCCGGCGCCGGCCGCTCGATTCTGGCCAGCCAGTCGCGCGGTTCCTCGTCGATCAACGTGTCGAGACCGGCGTCCTGCCACCAGCCCAGGAGGCTGGCGATGTCTGCCGATGATCCGATATTTCCCCCAACCATCATGGCCGGGAGTAAAGGAATGGGTTGACGAAGGCGTCAATCTGCGGGCAGCGGCTTTAGGGCGTGACGTTTTTTTGACGCGATGATCGGAAGCAGGAACGAGGACGAGGTACATGTCGACGCGCGATTCCATGGCTTATGACGTCGTGATCGTTGGAGCGGGCCCGGCGGGCCTTGCCGCAGCGATCCGGCTGAAACAGCTTGCCAATGAAAGCGGACGCGAACTCGGCGTCTGCGTCCTGGAAAAGGGCTCCGAGGTAGGCGCTCACATCCTGTCGGGTGCCGTGGTCGATCCGATCGCGCTCGACGAGCTGCTGCCCAACTGGAAGGACCTGGACAGTCCGCTCACGGTGCCGGTGACCGAGAACCATCACTGGATCCTGACCAAGAACCGGCAGTTCTCGATGCCGCACATCGCGATGCCCGGCTTCATGAGCAACGAGGGCACCTATACGCTGTCGCTCGGCAACCTGTGCCGCTGGCTGGCGGGGCAGGCGGAAAATCTGGGCGTCGAGATCTTCCCGGGATTCGCGGCGGCCGAGATACTCTACAATGAAGATGGCTCGGTGCGGGGCGTCGCGACCGGCGACATGGGCGTCAGCCGCGAAGGCGAGCACAAGCCGGACTATCAGCCCGGCATGGAGCTCCACGCCAAATATACCTTCTTCGCCGAGGGCGTGCGCGGTCATCTGTCGAAAATGCTCAAGGGCAGGTTCGATCTCGAATCGGACTGCCAGCCGCAGACCTATGCGATCGGCATCAAGGAATTGTGGGACATCGATCCCGACAAGCATGTCCCCGGCCGGGTGATTCATACCCAGGGCTGGCCGCTCACCGACGAGGTCGGCGGCGGCTTCCTCTATCACCAGGCCAATGGCCAGGTCGCGCTCGGCTTCGTGGTGGGCCTTGGCTACAAGAATCCGCACCTCTATCCGTTCGAGGAATTCCAGCGCTGGAAGCAGCATCCCAAGATCCGCGAGATCCTGGAGGGCGGCCGCCGCATCTCCTATGGCGCGCGGGCGATCAACGAGGGCGGCTGGCAGGCGGTGCCCAAGCTCGTGTTCCCGGGCGGCGCGCTGATCGGCTGCTCGGCCGGCTTCGTCAACGTGCCCCGCATCAAGGGCAGCCATACCGCGATGAAATCGGGCATGCTGGCCGCCGAGGCCGCGTTCGAGGCGATCGCCGCCGAGCGCGAGGGCGACGAGCTGACCTCTTATCCGGCGGCGCTCAACGACAGCTGGATCGCCAAGGAGCTCAAGATCGTCCGCAACAGCGAGCCGTTCGTGGCGAAGTTCGGCCCCTTTGCCGGCACGCTGCTGGCCGGCGTCGACATGTGGATGAACAACCTCGGCATCGGACTTCCCTTCACCCTCAAGCACCACAAGGACAATGAGGGGATGTGGCGCCAGGATATCGCGCCGAAGATCGTCTATCCCAAGCCCGATGGCGTGATCAGCTTCGATCGCCTGTCCTCGGTGTTCCTGTCGAACACCAATCATGAGGAGGATCAGCCGGTCCACCTGCAGCTCAAGGACCCGAGCGTCCCGATCGACATCAACCTGCCGTTCTACGACGCGCCCGAGCAGCGTTACTGCCCGGCCGGGGTGTATGAGATCGTCGGTCGCGACGAGGGCGCGCCGCGCCTGCAGATCAACGCGCAGAACTGCGTCCACTGCAAGACCTGCGACATCAAGGACCCGACCCAGAACATCAACTGGGTGACGCCCGAGGGCGGCGGCGGGCCGAATTATCCGAATATGTGAGAAGGTGCGGGCCGGGGGAAACTCCGGCCCGTTTCTTTAGAGGCGATTACTGCCGGCAGGCGCTGTAGTCGCCGTCCTCACAGGCGGCGACGCGTTCGCGCCACTCGGCCCGCTCGCGTTCGTAGCGCTGCTGCGCCTTTCGGTTGGCCGCGCGGATATCCGCATTCGAGCGGTCGCGGCGATTGACCACGGCCTGGGCGCGGCTGTTCAGTTCGATAGTGCGCAGTCGGTCGGCACGATGCTCGGCGTCCTCGACCTGCGCGAAGGCGGGAGCGGTGGCGGCGGCCAGCAGCGAGGCGACGATGAGGATGCGGATCATCCCGCGGCGCTAATCCCGCCATGCTTGCGCCACGCTGAACCGCGCCACGCTTGCGTTGTCGGCCCAGCACCGATATGCGCCGGTGCGATGTCGACGCCTCGAAAGACCCTCTCGCTCAGCCGCGCCGCGATGCCCTCCGAGGGCCCGCCGCTGTCGCCGGAAGCCGAACTGCTGGCTCAGGCCGTGCGCCGCAAGCTGTGCATCGTCGCGGTCTACAACCGCACCAGCATGCAGATTGCGCCGCACATCCTCTACACGCGCCATGACGATCTCTTCGTCGATGGCGTCGTGATGCTGCGCGATGGCAAGGTTCCGGCCGAGCTCAAGCTCGGCACCTTCAAGCTGGCAGGGCTCAGCAGTGTCTCGCTGACGGCGGAGACCTTCTCGGTCCAGCCGCTCTACAATCCCGGCGACGCCAAATATGAGGGCGTTACGGTCGCCAAGGCCGCCTAGACTTCTCTTCATCTGGATTGAAGCGTTGCCCCGGCGGAGACCGGATCTCGGTAGCTTTCGCGATAACGTCCGGCCACGAACCGGCAGAGGCCCCGGCCTCCGCCGGGGCGACGTCATACCAAGTTGGCAGTGATTGAAGCCTGTCGAGGCTGTGCTGATTCCCCGATTTGAAACCACTATAGGCAGGGTGATGCACGCTGTATCTCCAACAACGCTGTTGGAGATGCGCGCGCCTCACCCTGCGCTATGGTTTACATGCGATAGTTCAGCGTGAGGCCGATGGTGCGGAACGAGTTCGGCCCAAAGTTGGACCAATAGTCTCCACCCAACGCGGCGTCACTTCGGCCGGATGCCCCGGTATAAAATCCGGCGACTGGGTCGGCGAGAATGTAGCTGCGGACGCGCTTGTCAAACAGATTTCGGACGAAGGCTGTCAGCGAGAGCCGATCGTCAGCGGTCTTCACGCCGGCCGAGAGCCCGACGATCGCGTTGGACTTGATCTTGGTCTGCGGATCTTTCGTCTGCGTGAAGTAGAAGGAGGAGCGGTGGTAGATATCGCCTTGGACAAAGCCGACCCAGTCGGCGGAGACGGGCTGCTCATAGCGAGTCGTTATGGACGTGGTCCAGCGCGGCGCATTGGCGAGCTGGTTGCCGCTGACGTCCGTGGTTCCGTTCGGCATGCAGACGTTCCGTCCGCTGGCACCGGTGGGCTGGCCATAATAACAGGGCACGCCCGGCAGGTTGCGATATTGGGCATCGTTGTAGGTCGTGCCACCACTGATCGTGAGTCCTGGGAACGGCAAAGCCGTGAACTCGACCTCTACACCCCGGCTCTTCAACTCGCCGGCGTTGAGGGTCATGAAGCCGGCGGCAGTCCCGGGCTTCTGCGCCTGCGTCTGGAAGCCGTCGAACTTCGTGTCGAACAGTGCGACGTTCAGTCGCAGCCGGCGGTCGAGCAGTGTCGACTTGACACCCAGCTCGATGCTGGTCGGATACTCGGGGGCAACCGGCGTGCCGCTGATCTGGTCGAATGTCGGTCCCTTATAACCACGTGAATAGGTCACGTATGCCAGGACGTCCTTGGCCACTTCATAGTCCAGGCCGAAGCGGTACGAGATGTTGTCTTTCGTGATGCGACCGCGGAACCGGATCTCAGGCCCGTAAAGCGGTATTAGAGCGGCGGGGTTGGTCAGCGAGAGAATGTAGACGTTTTCATCATGGGTATAACGGGCGCCGGCGGTGATCCGAATCGCGTCGGTGATTCGATACTGGCCCTCAAAGAAGCCGGCATAGCTTTTTACCGGCGACGTCGTGTCAAGGAATCCACCTAGCAGCGAGAGGCCGGGGCCCGGCGCCGGCCCGCCGAGATTGACCCCTTGAAGGAGGTCGGACTGCGCGTGAAGGTCCAGATAGAACAGGCCGAGCTGGTAGCTCAGGCGACCGTTGTCGGGCGAACTCAGCCGAAGCTCCTCGGTCGTCTGACGATAATTGCTACCGCCGGTGTTGGTGTCGAACAGGTCGGCGGTCGTTGTGTCAGTGTCGACCGAAGTCTTCACCTTGTAGCGGCGGTGCGCGAGCACGTTGGTCAACGTGTAGCCGCCTCCGAGCTGAATCTCGGCCTTCAGCGAGACGCCATAGACGTCCGAACTGTTGTCGTCGGGGACACTTGTTGCGAATACTGGATTGGTCGGTGACGCGACAATACCGTTGCGGGCGTCAATAGTAGCGATCAGGCCGCCAGGCGCCGTATAGGTGTGGACCAGCACGCCTTCGCCGGGCCCCTCCGAGCGCTGGTAGTCGCCTGCCAGCGTGAGGCGAACGCCATCCGTCGGCTCCCACAGCAGTTTCACGCGGCCGCCATAGGTGGTGTTACCCAGATCCTGGTGGAGCGCGATGTCCTTCACGAAACCGTCCTGACGGTTCACGAAGCCGGCTATGCGGATTGCCGCGTTCGCGGCTATCGGAATGTTCCCTGCCACCTGAAGCGCCGCCGTGTTGCCGTTGCCGGGCGCTGTCGAGTTACCGTAGGTCGCGTTGGCCAACAATTCCGTGCGGCCGAGTTTCGGCTGCGCGGTGGAGATGTTGATGAGGCCCGCCGCCGCATTCTTGCCGAACAACATGCCCTGTGGCCCGCGCAGGACCTCAACACGATCAAGGTCAAAGAACTGCACGTTGCCGAACTGCGGACGGCTCATGACCACATCGTCGATGACGATGCCGACGCTGGACTCGGTCTGCGTACCGAAGACGGTGGTACCGATCCCGCGGATGGTAAAGTTCACTGCCCCCGCCTGCTGGTTCGACGATTGCACCTGCAAGCTCGGGGTCAGGTTCACGAGCTGGTAGGCATTGAGAACCTGATGCTGCTCGAGCGCGGTTGCGTTTACCACGCTGACGGCGACCGGGACGGTCTGCGCACTCTCACTGCGACGACGGGCGGTGACAATGATGTCCTGAATACCGCCTTCAGAGCGATCGCCGGATTGTGCAGTCGCAACTCTCGATTGCGATGGAGCCTCCGCGCGCGCTGCCGCTGGAAATGCTGCAGTGGCCGCAGCAAGAGCCGCGCTACTCAGCAGAACTACCCTAACCTTCATTGGAACCTCCCCAGGTAAGCAGCATGCGCCGCCGATTATCCGGCCGGCCGCTGCACAGCGTGTTGCGCCACTCCGGTATGATATGGAATAAACATTCTGTCAATATATGGAATAGAAGAGTTCTTGTAAGCAGCGGCTGATCGCCATCGTCGCCTTCACATCGAATCGCGAAACGGCTTCGGCCTAATATGGTGATTCTGAAAATCGCCTACGTTACGCCGCCTTCGCCCTTCGACTGCTTGCAAGGCGGGGCAGGGTGGGTCGAGCTCGAGGCCGGGCGATGTCTCCATCCACCGCTGATGACAGTGAAAGGAGAGGGACATGGGCCCCAGCCTTCGCCGAGATGACGAGAGAAGAGCAAGGAACTTCGGATTCAGGACACCAGACCCGATCCAGTTCAGATTGAATTGGATCGAGTCCAGCTCGCTTCAATTCTCCGTGATTTTTGAGCCGTCAGGTGATTTCACCTGACTTCGAATCACTCCAGCACGATCTACGGCGCTCATGAGGAAGCTGTTCCCGCTGAATCCACCACCGGAAGTTCGATAAACGACGGACGTTTGGTGTCATGGAAAATGCGCTGTTGGGCAACCTGCATCGCGCCGCTATCCTGGTCTCCCGTATTGAGATTGCGGTCCCAGCGCGGGAAGGAGCTGCTGGTTACATGGACCCTGATCCGGTGCCCGGCGAGGAACAGGTTGCTGGTAGACCATAGATCGATGACGTGCCGGCCGGCCTCGTCGGCCCCGGCAGTCACCCGCAAAATGCCGTCGCTCAGGTTGAAGGAGCGGCCATCGGGATGGACGTCGCAAAGGCGTGCCACCCAGTCGGTAGAGGGCGCCGAACTGACCGAATGCAGGACGACGCGGATGCGGCCGGTCACTTCCAACTCCTCGGTGAGGGGCGCGGAGGTGAAGACGCAGACGTCATCGCGCGCTTCGACCTGTGCCTGATCCAGCGGACCAGGGCGATAGGCGCTCGCCATGACGAGGAGCCCGCCCAGCGTTGGAACAGGATCGGCAGGATCGTAGGTGAACGTCGTCGACGCTTCGGTGCCGGCCGGCTCGGCCGTGGTCAAGCTGCCATCAGCGTGCAGGTAATGCCGCTGGACCCGGGCACGCTGCAACGGCCATTCCTGCTCGTCGCGCCATATGTTTTTGCCCATGACGAAAATGCGCACGGGTGCGCCGGGCAAGTCGACCTGTGCTTCCGGAACGAGGTGCTGGCGAAACCATGCCAGCTGGAAGTCATTGGTATCGCCGTGCGGATGAACAGGTGCGCCGAGTCGTGAAGACATCGCCCCAAAGCACAGGTCGCCGATAGGGTCCCGGAAGACGCCGTGCGTCCATGGGCCGACCAGCAGGCGGGCATCCTGTCCGGCCGCGGTCGCGGCGATGTAATTGTCGAGCGTTCCCTGGAGGAATACGTCGTACCATCCGCCCCAGTGCAAACTCGGCACCTGGACTTGTTCGTGCTGGCCGGCGACCCGACACCAGCCGATGCTGTCCGGGTCGTCGATAGCGCGAATTGCGCCGAGCCCGGGCAAGGCGTGCTTTTTCAGAGTCGCGCTGCCACGCACGGGCAGATCCCAGTAGCTCTTGGACGTCATCGCCTCGTAATCCTCGAGGAGGGTTTGACCCCGCTGGGTTCGCTCCTCGATCGGTACAGGCAGTTTCATCACGTGCTCGAAGCCCATGGTGAGGGTCCATGGCAGCTCCAGGCCCCACTCGATCGCGCCGCCGCGGCCGTACAGACCATCCATGGGATCGCACCAAGTGACCATCGGCGAGATCGCGCCAAGCGAGGGCGGCTGCGCAAGAGCCGCCATCCACTGGGTGTTGCCGACATAGCTGCCGCCGAACATGCCGACCCGCCCATTGGCGCCGGGAAGTCTTGCCGCCCATTCTACGGAATCATAGCCATCGTCCCGCTCATGGCGGAACGGCATCCACTCTCCGTCCGAGTCGGTTCGACCCCGCGTATCCTGCATCACGACAATGAATCCGCGCTGCGCTGTACGGACGGGATCGAGCGTCAAAAGCTGCTCGACCGCCGACTTGTTGTAGGGCGTGCGAGAGAGCAGCACCGGCCAGGGCCCGTCGCCCTCTGGCCTGTAGACATCGGCGCGGAGCACGACGCCGTCGCGCATCGGAACGGGTAGGTTGCTTTCGACCCTCACCTTATAAGGTTGCGTCGATCGGTCGGCGTCAAGTGCCGTGGCGTCCATGTCTCTCTCTCCGTTGATCGGTGTGTTAGCGGGCTGCGGCAACGCCGCGGCAATTCGGGTGGCGGAGCTCCGATGGCTCTCCTGTGTTGGAAGTCACGTTCTACACAGTCTTAAATTGGAATTCCATCCTCTTTTGCTGGGGTCGAACAAGGCGGCTGCTCTCCTGCTATGGCACCCGGCCTAGCGCAGCCGGCTTGCCAGCCGCCACCAGTCCGGCCGCGCAGCGATCGCCACCTCGGCTGCATCGCGCGTCCGTTCGTTCTCGAACAGCGCGAAGCAGGTTGCGCCCGATCCCGACATGCGCGCGAGCAGGACGCCCGGCTGTCTGGCGAGCGTCGCGACGACTTCTCCGATCGCCGGGCACAGCCGTCGGGCCGGCGGCTCGAGGTCGTTGCGGCCAGCGAGCGACGCCGCCAGCGGATCGCCCGCGGCCAATGGGCCGCGATCGATACCGTCCCAGCCCGCGAACACGGGGCCGGTCGCAAGCGGTATGCCGGGGTTGACGAGCAGCAGCGGCAGGCCGGCGAGGGCGCTCGACGCGACGGATGTCAGCGTGTCGCCACGCCCATCGCCGCGGAGGGTCTCCGAGGCAAGGCAGGCCGGCACGTCGGCGCCAAGCCCGCGTGCGAGGTCCACGATGCGGGGGTCGTCGATCGCAACGCCGTAGCGGCGGCTTAGAATCCGCAGCGCCGCCGCCGCATCGGCCGAGCCGCCGCCTATGCCCGCCGCCACCGGCAACCGCTTGTCCAGGCGCAGCGCGGGTGGATCGCCCTGGCCGAGCAGGACCGCAAGCCGACGCGCCGCGCGCATCACAAGATTGTCCTCGGCGTTCTCGGCCGCCAGGGCGCCGCCGAACGGACCGGTCAACGTCAGCCGTGCGGGGCCGTCGACCGTTTCGATCAGGTCGCCATGTTCGGCGAAGGCGAAGATGGTCTCAATGTCATGATAGCCGTCCGCGCACCGCCGGCGCACGTGCAGGGCGAGGTTGATCTTGGCATAGGCTGTATCGACGAGCCGGCCTGTCACTTCGCCGTCATCGTGGCGCCGGGGCCGTTGGCGAGCTTGTCGTTGATCCGTGCGGCACCAGGCTTGTCGGCCTGGACGAGCGCGGCACGCCAGGCGTAGCGGGCCTCGATCCGCCGGCCCGCCGACCAATAGGCGTCGCCAAGATGCTCGTTCATTATCGACTGGCCCGGCTCGCTCGACACGGCTCGCTCCAGCGCGGCGATCGCGCCGGCATAGTTTCCGCGCTTGTAGTAGAGCCAGCCCAACGAATCGGCGATCGCCGCGTCATTGGGGTCGAGCCCGCTGGCGCGCTCGATATAGACCTGGGCCTCGGCCAGGTTTTCGCCGCGATCCAGCATGCCGTAGCCAAGATAGTTGAGGGTGACGGCCTGGCTGGGGTCGAGCTTGTTCGCCTGGAGCAGCAGCGCCTTGGCCGCCGGCCAGTCCCCCGCCTTGTCGATCGCGCCGGCCTTGAGGAACAGGTGAATCCAGTTCGGCTGGCCGCGTGCGGCATCGATGTCGATGGCGCGCTGATAGGCGCCCGCAGCCTCGGCGGAGCGATCGAGATCGGAGAGGATGCCGCCCAGTTCGACGAACGCGGCTGCGTCGGCGCCGGGCCGGGCGGCGATCTTCTTCGCGTCGGCCAGCGCACCCTCGCGATTGCCCATCGCCAGCAATATGCCGCCGCGTTCCTGCCGGGCGGCCTCCGACAGCGGATTGTCGGCGGGCACATGGGCGAGCAGCGCGAGCGCCGCATCATGATAGTCATTCGCGGCGAGCAGATCGGCGGTCGCGATCGATGCGGCGGCATTGTCGGGCGCGATGTAGCTGGCGAGGCGGGCGAGCTGGAGCGACACCGGCGAGCGACCGTCGCCCTTCACGTCGATGGCGAGCTGCGCGAACAGCTCGGAAAGACCGAGCGCGGGCGTGTCGATAGCCCCTGTCGTCAGCTTGCCGGCGTCCAGCGCCGTGCGCGCGGCCGCCAGCTCCTGGGCACGGCCTTCGAGGATCGAGCGAGCGCCGGCCGTATCGCCGCGCTTGGCCAGCAGCGCTGCCGCTGCCAGCTGGAGCCGGACCGCGCGGCTGTCGCCGGCGGCTATCAGTCGCCGCAAGTCGACGAGGATGTCGGTGCGCCCGGTCGCCAGCGCGATCAGGATATGATGGTCGCGGGCATAGGCGTTGGCCAGCGGCGTCCCCGCCGTCGGCGCCGCCCTGCGGGCCGGATCATTCTCGCCCTGGCCCAGCGCCACCCAGCCGCGCATCGCCGGAACGAGGAAGCTGAAGATCTGCTCACGCTCGATCCGGTCGACCAGCGCACCGGCGCGCTTCCAGTCGTGCGCGGCGGCGGCATCGCCGAGCAACATCAGCACGGCGTCAGCCGGCAGCGCGCCGACCTTGTCGAGTTGGTGCGCGGCAAGGCTCGCCAGCTTGAAATTGCCCGCGGTAAGCGCCTGGCGGTAGGTGCGAAGGGCGAGTTGCCTGTCCTGCGGGGATGCCTGGAGCAGGCGAGCATAGCTCGCGGCGGCGGCTTCGGGCATGCCGTTGGCGTCGGCGAGCCGGGCATGGACATATTGCCGCATCTCCGATGTCGGGTCGGTCACGACCGCCGGTGCTGCGATCGGCCAGGCGATCAACAGGCTCGCGACCACGGCAGCGCGCTTCGGCTTCATCATTTCACTCCCGGCATAGCAGGCGCCTGTCTATCGCATATGGCGCGCGATAGGCCAGCCATAAGCGGCGGCCGGGCGGCGCGGCCATCGCTCCGCCAGCGCGTCTTGCCGATAGACGGCCGCCGCTGTGGCGCTAGACATGGGGAATGATTCGTCGCCAGCTGATCGCCGCCGCCCTTGCCCTGCTTATCGCCACGCCGGCGCTCGCCGCGCCGACGAAGGCCAAGGTGGCGGTGAAGACCAGCGAGGGGACGTTCGTGCTGGCGCTCGACATACGCCACGCTCCGATCACGGCCGGCAATTTCCTCGCCTATGTCGACCAGAAGAAGCTCGATGGCACCCAATTCTATCGCGCGGCCCGGGCCCTGGGCAATGCGAAGCGGGGCTTCATCCAGGGCGGCGTACACCGCGACGCGCGCCGCTCGCTGCTGCCGATCGCGCATGAGCCGACCAGCAAGACCGGCATCCATCATCTCGACGGCACGATATCGATGGCGCGGCGCGAGCCAGGCACGGCGCAGGGCGAGTTCTTCATCCTGGTCGGCGATGCGCCGGCGATGGATGCGCACCCAGGCGGCCACGGCGATACGGCCGGCTACGCCGCGTTCGGACGGGTGATATCCGGCATGCCGGTCGTCAAGCGCATCCTGGCGTCGCGAACCTGGCCGGGCGGTTCGGGCGCGATGAAGGGCCAGCTGATCAAGAAGCCGGTGGAGATCATCGAGGCGAAGCGGCTGAAATAGGGCGCGGGTGCGTATATCGAAGGGCTTGAGCGGGGGTGGAGAGCGGACTCTGGCTGACCTCATCGTCACCCCGGGTCAAGCCCAGGGTGACGGAGAAGAGGAAGTGGGCCGTCAGCTTACAGTCCCGCTCATGGGTTCACGACGTCAGCGCGCGGCGTTGGCGAAGGTGCCGTCCACCCAGACCAGCGGGGTGATCTCGTCATGGTTGAGGACCTGCTCGACCTCGCCGATGAACAATGTGTGGGTGCCGATGTCGATCGTCTGCGTGGTGCGGCACACCAGGCTCGACAGTGCGTCGTTCAGCATCGGGATGCCGTCGGGGCCTTCGACCCAATCGCCGGTTTCGAACCGCGCGCGGCCCTTTTTCTGGCCGCTGAAGATGCCGACCAGATCGCGGTGGCGATCGGCCAGGAGGTTGACGCAGAAGTGCGAGCCTGCCGACAGAATAGGGTGGATGCTGGCGGTGCGGTTGACTGCGGTGAGCAAGGTCGGAGGTTCGGCGCAGACCGACATCACGGCGGTGGCCGCCATTCCGGTCCAGCTGTCGCCCCGGCCCGCGGTGACCAGCGCGATGGTGGTTGCCAGCCGGCGCATGGCGTTCCGGAAGCCGTCCTTTATCTCATCGTCGGTCATCATGCTCTCCTGGGGTGGTCCGCCGCTAAAGAAATGCTCGCCGGGGCGCAATCGCTCGCCGCCGGACGTTCCGCCCCAGCGCGGCTTTTCTTTTGCCGGTCAAGCGGGTATGGCGGCGCCGATTCCAATATCATATCTCCATGAGGCTGCGGTTTGGCGAAAGAAGAGTTGCTGGAAATGCGCGGGCAGGTGGTTGAGCTTCTGCCCAACGCCATGTTCCGCGTTAAGCTGGAAAACGACCATGAGATCCTCGGCCATACCGCCGGAAAGATGCGCAAGAACCGCATTCGCGTGCTCGTCGGCGACGAGGTGCTGGTCGAGCTCACGCCCTATGATCTGACCAAGGGTCGCATCACCTATCGCTTCAAATAAAGGCGGGCCGTTGTCCCGCTTCGCAAGTTCGCTGGTCCTGGCGTCGGGTAGCCCGCGCCGGGCGGAGCTGATCGCGCGCCTCGGGCTCAGCCCTGCCGCCATCGATCCCGCGGACATCGACGAAACGCCGGGGAAGGGCGAGCTGCCGGCGCCCTATGCCGCGCGCGTGGCGGCGGAGAAAGCGATGGCGGTAGCGGCGCGGCATCCTGGCGTGGCGGTTCTCGGCGCCGATACGGTGGTTGCCGCCGGCCGTCGAATTCTTCCGAAGACCGAGGATGTCGAGGCCGCCCGCGCCTGCCTGCATCTGTTGTCGGGGCGACGTCACCGGGTCTATTCCGCCGTCACGCTGGTCGATGGCAACGGCGTGGCGCGGCATCGCCTTTCGACCAGTGTCGTCGCCCTCAAGCGGCTGACGGTGGCCGAGATCGACGCCTATGTGATGGGCGGCGAGTGGCGCGGGAAGGCCGGCGGCTACGCGATCCAGGGCTACGCCGAGAGCTGGGTTCGGATGCTGTCGGGCAGCCATTCGGGGGTGATGGGCCTGCCGTTGTTCGAAACCCGGGCGCTGCTCGAAGCGGCAGGGCTGCTGCCGGCCGCCAGAGCGGCTCACGATCCGACTGCATCAGATCGGCCGCTGTAGATGGTTGGTCTTCCGCGATTTCCGAGCGGCCAGATGACTCCATCTGCCTCGAAATCGCCCTGATGCCCGAATGGCTTTATGAAGTCGGCATCGGCGAGGTGCGCGCTGCGTTGGTCCACGACGGCGCGATCGTCGCCGCCGCGATCGAGGCCGATGACGATGGCGTGCGTGCCGGCACGGTGGCATCGGCGCGACTCGTCCGCGTCGTGATCCCCGGCCGTCGCGCCGTGGTGCGGCTCGACACCGGCGAGGAAGCCCTGATCGAACCTGTACCGGGCGGTGTCTCCGAGGGTGGGCGGCTGATGGTGGAGATCCATCGCGCTGCAGTGCCCGAGCCGGGTCGCGCCAAGCTCGCGCTCGCGCGGCGGGCGGCGGCCGATGCCGCGCCCGGACCGGCACCCGCCCTGCTGGATCGCATCACGGCATCGGGCGATCCCGTGCGTCGGCTGTACCCGCACCAGCCGGACGAGCTGGAAGCGGCTGGCTGGTCCGAACTGATCGACGAGGCGGCGACCGGCCACGCCGGATTCGACGGCGGAGCGCTGCGCCTGTCGCTGACCCCGGCGATGAGCCTGATCGACGTCGACGGCTGGCTGCCGCCGGCGGATCTCGCCATAGCCGGGGCGGCGGCGGCGGCGCGGATGATCCTGCGCCACGGCATCGGCGGATCGATCGGCATCGACCTGCCGACCGCAGGCAGCAAGGCTGCCCGCCTCGCCGCGGCCGACGCGGTCGACGCCGTGCTGCCGCAGCCGTTCGAGCGGACCGCGGTGAACGGCTTCGGCTTCCTCCAGATCGTCCGCCGTCGCGCCCAGCTGTCGCTGCCGGAGCGTGTGCAGGGAGATCCCGCTGGCGTGGCGGCGCGCGCCTTGCTGCGCCGTGCCGAACGAACCCCGGGTGCAGGCGTTCGGACGTTGACCGCGGCGCCGGCGGTGATCGCGCTGATCGAGAAGAACGCGCCATGGCGCGACGAGCTGATGCGACGAATCGGTGCATCCATCAGCTTGCGCGCCGACCCCGCGCTCGCCATATCGGCCGGACATGTCGATGCCGAAAATCCCTAGATGCCCCGTGTGCCGCAAGCCCGAGCAGCAGCAGTTCAGCCCTTTTTGCAGCCAGGGATGCCGTGACAGGGATCTGCTGAAATGGCTGGACGAGGGCTATCGCATCCCCGGTCCGCCGGCCGATCCGGAAGCCGAATAAATCGGCAAAAGCAGGCTGGACATACCGCGTAGCCCCCCTCTATAGGCACGCCTCCAACGCTAAGTGCCCAGGTAGCTCAGTTGGTAGAGCATGCGACTGAAAATCGCAGTGTCGGCGGTTCGACCCCGTCCCTGGGCACCACTTTTCCTGAATTTGCGGAGCAAAATAGGTCGGTGTGCGACAGACCCGCATTCGTGGCGGAGTTCCGCGCTATTCTGCTCCCGGAATGCATCTGCCACCGTGCGTCGGAGACGATTTTGGATCTCGGATTGGCCAGGGATATCGCTGATTTCTCGGGGGGCGAATTCGGCGGTCGGCCGATGCGATGCGCAACAAGCTGCGGGTTTGCTGTGCATCGCAAGTGGAGCGGGAGGTTCCGGCCCGGCCGGTCTCCATTGCATAGCGCGATTGCGTCCGGAAGTCCCTTGCAGCTTCACGGGAGCAGCCAGCCCCCTGGAAGTGGAGCGCTACTTGCGGGTCACGGCAGATGCCAACCTCACAACGGCTGACCGTCGCAGTCGCCTTTATATAAGCGGATTGAGCGTCGCGCCACGCATCCAAAGGCCGTCATTTGCTTGGACCGTCGCGGCGCATCACTCGCGTGAGAGTGCTCGCCCTGCTGCTCAATCGCCTCGCGGCTGGATGATCATGCGAGCGATACCAAGGCCATGCGGTATGGCATCGGCAGTGGCGTGCAGCATTCTCGAATGCATCGTTGCCGACAGCTCGAGATAGTCAAACACCGCCCCCTCCGCATTCTGCTTAAGCTGTTCCAGACTGTTGCCGGTTGCGGTGCAGCTGGGGAGGCTCGGAAAGAACGCACTGAACCCGCGGTGGGCTCGTTCGACGACTGCCATGTAAGACTTCGCTGCTGATTTGCTCATAAGCCGGCCTCCGAGAGTGTCGCTCAATCGGCCTTAGGCACCGACGCTCAACATATAAACGTACATCGGTCCGTTACAGGCCCGAGCGGCCTCCCAAGGAGATGTACGTAGCCGGCTCGCCATGAGGCCGAAGCTTCTCTGCCTCGAATCTGCACGGTACGGCGCCTTACGCTCGATATAGTGCTGATGGGCGGCATGCGCCTTCGTCTCGGACGTTCATCCGGAAGATCGGCTTCCTGAGACCAGCCGTCCGTTCATCGCACTGCAGGTTGGCGGAAGCTATACTAGGAGTCATTCATTCCGCGCAGAATCGTACGCGTTTAGGAGTACGATAGTAGCGTCAGGAAGCTAACGAATCTGCAGGGTGGACATGAAAGATATAGATGGAATGGGCCAGGTTTTGGAGATCCTAGAGCCCCACTGGGACGAGATTCAAAACCACTTTGATCGCAGAAACGCCTACTTTCTTGATTTGATCGCCTCCGATCACGATGCGTTAGGCAGGGTCCTTAAATCCCACCTCGCCATTGAGGCGTTCCTCAATGAGTATCTCCAAAACTTCTACGGTTTTACCGACTTCGAGGACTTCCGGCTGTCATTCAACCAGAAAGCCCAGATGATCCCGCCGAACGGTGTTCCTGCTTCCTGGCTTCGGCCCGGAATTCTTCAGCTGAATCGTGTACGTAATAAATTCGGGCACACCGCTGGCTACACGATGGATCGGTACGATATCACAGCGATATACGAGGTTCTGGACGTAGCTCGGAGAGGCGTCGAATTCCCTGACCCCACGGACGCGATAGAAGCCTTCGCTGCTATTTCTTGCGCATTTCTCGACGTACCGCCGAAAGAGCTTGGGGAAGTCTTTATGGAGGCATTCTCCCGGATTCGGACGCATGGAGGGTGAGCGATCTGGCGCAGCATTGCGCCTCATCTCGGACGTACGAGCCGAAATTGAGCTGTCCGATACCCGCCGTATGTTCATCCGGTAAGCCGGGGCAGTTCTGCATCCCCTGCCTTTCGAACTCGCGGTTCGCAAGTCCACGTGCAGCGTCGACCGCTGTCCGACTTGTGCGCACCGCTTTGCGTGGTAGGCTAGGGTGCTGGCGTTTCGAATATTGGGAAAGAAGGACTCGTAGGGCGGTCTCACTCGGTTTGTCGTTGCATTTCCACTCACGTCGCTGACTGGAGAGCTCGGGACATGGGAATACCGGCGGGCGAAGGGAGATCTTAATGCCGCACCTTCCGGATTTCGAGGCTTGGGCAATCTTCGCCAAAGTCGCCGAGAAGGGTTCGTTCAGCCAGGCTGCCGAGGATCTCGGCCTCGCGAAGACTACGGTCTCCAAGGCGATATCTCGGCTTGAGGAGCGGATGCGCACCACGCTGCTCCACCGCACCACCCGCAAATTGTCGCTGACAGAGAGCGGGCGGATGTCGCTCGACCGCGCGCTGCGCATCCTGGCCGACGGCGCCACGATTGAGGCCGATATATTGGAGGAGGCGGCGATCCCACGCGGACTGATCCGCATGGCCGCATCGACAGCCTTCGGCGAGACCACGCTCGCCCCGGTGCTCGGCACCTTCATGGCCGCCTACCCCGACATAAGGCTCGACATCACGTTCACCGAGAGTCGCGTCGATATCGTCGCCGACGGCTATGATCTCGCGATCCAGATCGGCGACAATGCGGCCGACAGCTCGCTCCGGATCAGTCGTCTCTTCACGCTGCGCCGGCGAGTGAGTGCCGCGCCGTCGATGATCGAGCGCCATGGCATGCCCGCCCACCCATCCGATCTCGCCCAATATCCCATGCTGATCGCCACCCATGTTGCCTGGGGCGAGGCTATCGACTTTACCGGCCCCAACGGCGCGCAATGCCATGTACCGATCTCGGGCGCGCTCCATCTCAACAGCTCAATCGGCCTGCTCCAGGCGCTGCTCGGTGGCGCCGGTGCCATGGCCATGCCCGAATATTTCATCTGGGAAGCGCTCGAAGACGGGCGGCTGATCGAACTATTTCCGGATTGGCAGATCCCCTCGGCGCCAATCTGCGTCGTAACGCCGCCTGGCAGAGCCCGTCCGGCACGGGTGCGCGCGCTGCTCGAATTCCTTCGCCAGCAATTCTCGTCGAAGCCCTGGGCGCACGGCATCGAGGCCTGAGCGATCAGCCCACCTCGACCCGCACCTCGATATTGCCGCGCGTCGCGCGCGAATAGGGGCAGGCGGCGCGCGCATCCTCGATTATCCGCCGGCAGGTGGCGTCATCGAGACCGGGGAGGTCTGCAGACAGCGCCACCTTCAGCGCATAACGGCCGTCTGTACTGCCAAGCGCGACGCTCGCGGTGACGTTGCTGTCCGGCGCGATGTCGACGCCCCGGCCGGCGGCGGCGCCTTTGATCGCCGAGAGGAAGGCGGCTGCAAAGCCGGCGGCGAAGAGCTGCTCGGGATTGGTGCCCTCACGATCGTCGCCGCCCAGGCATTTGGGAAGATCGAGGCGAACCCTGAGACGTCCGTCGGCGCTGGCGGCGCATCCGGCGCGGCCCCCGACTGCGGTTGCCTGGGTCTCGTAAAGGGTCTTCATCTCCATGGTCCTGTTGCGGAAGGGGGCGACACCCGCGCGAGGAGGGAGGACCGGGCAGCGCTTGGCTGGCTTTCTAGGCTCTCGCCGACGGATCGATAATCGGGCCATCGGTCACTTCATTGATGATGGAAAGCGACCAATCCAGTTGTTGACCCGGTGAGGATTGGCGGGCGATCGCCACCTCTATTGTGCACTTTTGGTGGATAATCGCAGCTCGTTACAAGTCCTAGATCGGCGGTCGACCAAGTGATCAGGGATTTGTCACATGTCGATCTACACTCCCCTTCGCCGATCCGCGCTGCTTGCCGGGCTCGTCGCGACGCTGCTTTCCGGCTGTGCCTCCATCCCGCATGTGGAGCCGCGCGTGCAGACCTTCACCGCCGCCACCGTCGGCCTCGAAGGCGCCGCCGCGCTGTCCGCCGCCGGCCAATGGTGGACCGCCTTCAACGACCCCCAGCTGGACCGCATCATGGCCGACGCGCTCGCCGGCAACCCGTCGCTGGACGTGGCGATGGGGCGGCTGCGCGCGGCCCAGGCGAGCATCGCCGCGAACAAGGCGGGACTCCTCCCCCAGATCAGCGCCGACGTCTCGGAGAGCCGCGTCAGGATCAGCGACAAATATACCGTCCCGCCGCCCTATGCCGGCACCAGCCGCTGGATTGGCAGCGCTCAGGCCAATCTCGACTGGTCGCTCGACCTCGCCGGCCGGCAGAAGGCGCTGATCGCCGAGGCGCGCGCTTCGGCCAATGCGGCGGCGCTCGACGTCGAGGCGGCGCGCGTCACCCTCTCGGGCGCGGTCGCCCAAGCCTATATCAACCTCGCCCGCGCCAGCGAGCAGGCGGTCATTGCCGCTCGCTTCGTCGGCTCACGCGAGGAGCAGCTGTCGCTGGCCCAGACCCGCAAGCGCACCGACCTGTCCAGCGATGTCGACCTGCGCGCCGCCGAGACACTGCTCGCCGAGGCGCGCCAGGCGAAGATCCGCGCCGATGGCGACCGTGCGCTGATGGTGCATGCGCTCGCCGCGCTCGCCGGCCGCGGCATCGATTATTATGCCGGCATCGGTGCGCCCAAGCTGGCGCTCCAAGCCGGGCTGCCGGTGCCCGACGGCCTTCCCGCCGACCTGCTCGGCCGCCGTCTCGACATCCTCGCCGCCCGCGCGCGGATCGAGGTGGCGGATGCCGGCCGCAAGGTAGCCAGGGCCGATTTCTATCCAGATCTCGATATCAAGGCCTTTGTCGGGCTGTCGGCGATCGGGCTCGGATCGCTTTTTACGGGCGGGGCGGCAACCTTTGGCGCGGGGCCGGCGCTGCACCTGCCGATCTTCCAGGGCGGTCGGCTCCAGGCCAATTACAGGGGTGCGGTCGCCGGCATCGATGCCGCGATCGCCGACTATGACGCACTGGTCGTCGGCGCCGTTCGCGAGACGGCCGATGCGCTGTCCGCGATCGCGACCAACGCCGCCGACGCCGAGCAACAGGAGCAGGTCGTCAAGGGTCTTTCGGAGACGGTCCGGCTTGACGAGGTCCGCGTCCGCACTGGTCTCGCCGCCCGGCTCGACGTGCTGAGTTCGGGCGATCGGCTGCTCGCCGCGAACCAACGCCAAGTCGATCTGGCCGCTGATGGGGCGGCCGCACGTGTCCGCCTCGTCGTCGCGCTCGGCGGCAGCTTCGATCCCCAAAATCAGATTGCGTCGGCCGAGCAGGCCGCCGCCGCAGGGAGGTAAGACCATGAACGCCCAGACCAACATCGATAAGAATGATGCCGTCGAGGTCGAGCCGCAGGGCGCGCCCAAGGTGCGCAAGCGCGGTTTCCTGATGCTCGGCGCCGCGGTGCTGCTCGGTGCCGCCGCTTATGGCGGCTATGAGGGCTTCATCGCCGGCGACACGGAGATCACCGATGACGCCTATGTCGCCGGCGACGTCGTCGCGATCACCTCGCGCGAAGCCGCGACCGTGCTCGCGATCGACGCCGACAACACCGAGGCGGTAAAGCGCGGCCAGAAGCTGATCGAGCTCGACCCGGCTACCGCCGACGCGGCGATGGCCGCCGCCGAAGCCGATCTCGCCCGCGCGGTCCGCAATGTCCGGTCGAACTTCTCCAAGGTCGACGAGGCCGGCGCCGAGATCGTCGCCGCCGAGGCCGAGTTGGGCAAGGCACGCAACGACCTCGGACGCCGCCAGGCCGCCGCCGCCGAAGGCGCGGTCTCGGGCGAGGAGGTGGCGCACGCCGCCGACCAGGTCCGCACCGCCGCCGCCCAGGTCAACCTTGCACGCAGTCGCCGGGCGCAAGCCAGTTCGGCGGTCCAGGGGACCAGCATCCGTTCCAATCCCGACGTAACGGCCGCCATCGCCGCTGTTCGCCGCGCCGCCATCGTCCAGAGCCACATGCATCTGACCGCGCCCGTCGACGGCGTCGTCGCGCAGCGCACGGTCCAGCTCGGCCAGCAGGTCGGTCCCGGCACGCCGCTGATGGCGGTCGTCCCGCTGGACAAGGTCTGGATCGACGCCAATTTTCGTGAAACCCAGCTCGCCGACCTGCGCGTCGGCCAGCCGGTCGAGATCGAGAGCGACGCCTATGGCGGCTCAATCACTTTCCACGGCAAGATACTTGGCCTCGGCGCCGGTAGCGGGAATGCCTTCGCGCTGCTGCCGCCGCAGAATGCCAGCGGCAACTGGATCAAGATCGTCCAGCGTGTCCCCGTCAGAATAGCGCTGGACTCAAAGGAGTTGCGGGTGAATCCGCTGCAGATCGGGCTCTCGGTCAAGGTCACCGTAGACACCAGCGACCATAGTGGCGTTCCGGTCGCACGCGCTGCGGCCGGCTCGATCGCGCGCAAGGCGAGCGAAGATGGCGGTCCTGCGGTCGAGGCGCGGATCGAATCGATCATCGCAACCAATTCCGGCCAGGGCGCGGTCCGGTGAGCGCCTCGGCTGCACCGGCGCAGACCGTGCCGCTGTCCGGCCTGGGGCTCGCCGTGGTTTCGGTGGCGCTGGCGCTCGGTACCTTCATGCAGGTGCTCGACACGACGATCGCGAATGTCTCGCTGACCACCATCGCCGGCAATCTCGGCGTCAGCTCCGACAGCTCCACCTGGATCATCACCGCCTTCGCTGTCGCCAACGGCGTCACAGTGCCGCTGACCGGCTGGTTGATGGGCCGCTTCGGCGTGGTCCGGACCTTCGTCGTCTCGGTCACCCTGTTCACCATCGCCTCCTTTCTGTGCGGTATCGCCTGGAGCCTGTCTTCGCTGATCGTCTTCCGCATCATCCAGGGCGGGGTATCGGGACCGATGATCCCCGGCAGCCAGGCGCTGCTCATCTCGATCTTCCCGCCGGAGAAGCGCAACACCGCGCTCGGCATCTGGTCGATGACCACGCTTACCGGGCCTATCATGGGGCCGATCCTCGGCGGCTATATCTCGGATAATTATCACTGGGGCTGGATCTTCCTGATCAACATCCCCTTCGGTATCGCCTCGGCGCTGATCAGCTGGCGCTTCATGAAGAGCCGCGAGACGCCGACCCGCAAGCTGCCGGTCGATACCATCGGCCTCGGGCTGCTCGCCTTCTGGGTCGGCACTCTCCAGAGCTTCCTCGACCTTGGCAAGAATGCCGACTGGTTCAACTCGACCCATATCATCGTCCTCGCCCTGCTTTCCGCCATCGGCTTCGTCGCCTGGCTGATCTGGGAGCTGACCGATGCGCGGCCCGCGGTGGACCTCAGGCTGTTCGCCAACCGCAACTTCGCGCTCGGCACCGCCGCGCTGACCCTCGGTTTCGCAGTCTTCTTCGGCAACACCCTGCTGCAGCCGCTGTGGCTGCAGACCCAGCTCGGCTACACCGCGACCTGGGCCGGGCTCGTTGCGGCACCGAGCGGGCTGGTATCGGTACTCGCCACGCCGATTGTCACCCGCTTGTCGGGGAAGGTCGAGGCCCGCTGGCTGGCGACCTTCGCCTTCGTCGCCTTCGCGGCTTCCTTTTTGATGCGCAGCGGCTACACCGCCCAAGCCGATTATTGGCACTTCATGCTGCCCTTTGCGGTTCAGGGCCTGGCGATGAGCACCTTCCTCGTCGCGATGTTGAGCATCTCGTTGGACGGCATCCCCGCCGAAAAGGTTCCATCTGCGACCGGCATCTCGAACTTCGCGCGGATCACCGGCAGCAGCTTCGCCGCTTCGATCGTGACGACGATGTGGGACCGGCGCGAGGCGCTTCACCAGAGCCGGTTGGCCGAGCACAGCTCAATCTTCGATCCGGTCTTCCAGCAGAGCCTTGCGGTGCTCGGTCAGCATGGACTTACCACTCACCAAGCGGTGGCCGCGGTCACCAGGCAAATGGTCGGCCAAGCCTATCTGCTGTCGTCGATCGACATCTTCCACGCCAGCGCGCTGGCGATGATGGCAATGATCGTGCTGGTCTGGCTGGCACGCAAACCGGCCGCAATGAGTGGCCCGGTGGCGGCGGATTGAGCGCTATTGGCGACCGTCGGACGCACGACTCAGCCAGTTTTCATAGGCTTCAAGCGGTCCAAACCGCGGTAGTTCGCGGCGGCCTGCGCCAGTGATCCGGATGGCCGAAGCAGCGGCCGACCGGCAGGGCGTTCGATTTCAGGCGCGATAAAAGATAAGCTGCCATTCGCGGGCGGGATCGGCGATATCGGCATACGCGTTGATCTCGTACGTTCCATGCTCACGCCAAGCGCCCCTTGAAGCGGCCATTCTTTCATCCCCCAGACTGCGGCAGCTTCGCGCCCTAATTCCGGCCGTTGGTCTATAGCACCGCTCATCCCAAAAGCCGCCGTTCCTTGCGGCGTCGGAACTACGTCCGCTGCGGGGTGGAAAGCAGAAAGGCGGCTATCGGTCGGAAAAGACCGTAAGCTGCCGCTAGAACACGATGAAGCAGTCAGCGGGGTTAGGCGCGATGAGGTGGCCACTCTCATAGGGGCCAAGTTCGGTCCGAATGGTGAGCGTTGCTCCGTCATCGAACATCAATGTGAACTGGTCATCCGTTCGGGCTACCGCAACGATCCTCTTATACAGCAGCGTTTGCAGATTGACGGGTCCACCATCATAGGCGTTGCAGTTGTAGTCCCAGGCGCGTCCGCCTGCCTCCACATGAGCGAGGCCGGCCATGGCATAGATCGTCCACATGCTCTCCATGGATAGCCGGACGGCATACGGATCGAGGCAAACTTGGCCGATGGCATCGCCGACGAACCTGTCAAACTCTTCTGCTGGCGGCATCGGATGCATTGGCGGCTTATAGCGCCGTCATACGAATAAGCGAACGGCCGACATTGGGTCGATTGTGTTGAAGAAGTCGGCTCGTGGCAGGATCGGACGTTGCTCGCGGATCAGGCGATCGGGTCGCTGCC
>NZ_JBANFK010000022.1:0-69105 GCF_037861105.1 Rhizorhabdus argentea | reverse complement strand
GCCGAGCTTACCGACTGGGCCTTCATGCGCCGCGAAGCACTGAGCCCAGCCGAGCAGGAGGCGTGACCGCTGGCGGCCTTTCGCCTCGCCGACCAAGGTCGTGAACTCATACACGCCAGCGGCATGACGACTTGTCTTCCACTTGCCCTCCAGCAACCGCAGGGCATCCTTCGCCGCAGCCGCCCAGACGAGCTGCCGCTTGGGATCGTCGCAAATCCAGTCCCCTCTCATGCGCACTTACCTTTTGGTGGGTTACGGACCTTCTGGTCGGCTATTGCCGATGACGACATCTAGGCCTAACCTTGGGTGTAAGGAAACGGCGATGGGGGAGGTCAGCGATTGAAGATCGGCATCGGCAATATCGGCGGCGCCCCGGCACATAGGCTTTCCGCAGCGGGACATCGCGTTGGCGTAGCAAACTCGAAGGGAGCCGAGGCTGTTCGATCCTTGGCAATTCTCATATCGAGGTGAATGATGATAGCGCCAAAAGGTGAGCTGCCACATCGTCGCCGTCTCAATAGGTGCGATCTGGACGACGGCTTTCTAAGAGGGCGAGTTCGTTCGTACCCCGCATGGCTCGAGAACTAGGCGCTTTGCGCTGCACGGCCTTCGCCTTCGCGCGAATTGGCCAAGGGTGGTGACAAGGATAAAGGCCGGCAGAATACGTTGACTGAGGTGCTTTGGAGCAGTTAGGAAGAAACTGAATTTGTTAAGACTACTAAACAAATTCTATAGAACCCGTGTCGGAAATGGCTTTTTTCATACGTTAACATTGCCTATTCTTGTATTTATTGCAACAGAATGGATCAAATTGACCGCGTTCAAGCCGTAGTCACACAGAAAAGGTCTGGGGAGGATCGGAAGTGCGTTTTAGCCTGTCAGAAACAATGGGGACCTATCAGGATTGGCTGGAGATGGGCGTTGCCGCCGAAGAGGCTGGCTTCGACGCGTTCTCCACCCCCGACAGCGTTTTCTATCCCGACAAAACGGATTCGATCTATCCGTATAATGAAACGGATGCCATCCGGAAGTATATCGAGAATACGGCCTTTATCGAACCGATGGTCGCCTTCGCCTGGATGGCGGCGCGGACCAGCAAGCTCCGGTTCTTTCCCAATGTGATGAAGTCGGCCTCGCGCGCGCCGATCCTGCTTGCCAAGCAGATCTGCTCGCTGGCGGTGATCTCGAACAATCGGTTCATCTATGGAGCCGGCATCGGCCCTTGGGAAGAGGACTTCAGCTATAACGGGCTCGACTGGAACAAGCGCGGTGAGCTTCTGGATGAATCCATCGAGATCCTGCGCGGCCTGATGACGGGCGAGCTCTTCGCCTATGAGGGCAAGCATAACAGGTTCGGGCCCATCAAGCTCAACCCGGTGCCGACCGCGCCGGTCCCCATCGTCATCGGCGGCCATTCCAAGCCAGCCTTGCGTCGCGCCGCCAAGGTGGGCGATGGCTGGACCGTCGTGAACATGGATTTCGATCCTATGAAGGCCATGATCGCCGAACTGCACGAGCTTCGCCGGGCTTATGGAACGGACCACCAGGATTTCCAGATTCACGCCCGCCAGTACAACATCCGTACTGCCGCGCAGGAGCGCCCCGATCTTGGCTCTTACCGCAAGTTCGAGGATATCGGCGTGACCGATTATTGCATCGTCCTATTCCCGACCCCCGATGTTCCGCTTCAGACCAAGCTTGATGAGATCAAGCGCTTTGGCGATGAGGTCATCTCGAAGCTGTAATGCCAGCCGGATTCAGTCCGCAGGGATTGGTGTTCACATGTCTTTTAGCGGACCTGTAGCCGCTGCTATCGAGAGAGAATGGCAATGAAGGTGTTAGACGCGCAGGAGCTGCTGCAACTGGCCCAGGATCGAACCGGCCTGTCCGACTTTGGACCGGAAGATTTCCGCGAAGGCCTGGACATGCTGGTGAAAGGCGTGAATGCCGACGTCGTCGTGCGCCCCGATCGCGTCGAGCATCTGCGCGAAAATATCCTGCGCCTCCTCATCAATCGGCTGTGGTTCCAAAAGGATCTCGCCGACCATCCCGAGATCCTCGACGAAGTCATCGATGCGCCGATCATCATCACGTCGCTGCCCCGCACGGGCAGCACGAAACTGCAGCGGCTGCTGGCTGCGTCGGGCGATTTCCAGCTCGTCGAATATTGGAAGGGCCATATGTTCGCCCGCATTCCCGGAGCGCCCGACGGCGGCCGCGAGCAGCGGATCGCGGAGACGCGGGCCTATGAAAAATGGTTGTATGAAGTGTCGCCCGACATGATCACCGGCCATCCGGTGTTCACGGACGAGGCCGAAGAGGAGATGCAGCTTTTCGAATATTCCTTTCGAACGCCGGCATTAGCGGTCTTCGGCTCAGCCTCCTATTTCGGATGGCTGTTGGGCGCCGATCCCACGCCGGCCTACGACTATCTGAAAACGCAGCTGCAATATCTGCAATGGCAGAACCCGGAAAATCGTAAAAAGCCTTGGCTTCTCAAGACGCCGATCCATTTCGGGCTGGAACCGCAGGTGAACCGGATTTTTGACAATCCCCGTTTCATCGTTACCCACCGCGATCCCATCAAATGCATTCCCTCGATCGCTGGCGTCAGCCACAACTGGCATATGCTCTATGCGGACGTCGAGCCCGACCTGACCGGTGGTGAGGCCATGATAACCTATTTCGGCAAGTCCGCCGTTGATCATCTCGCGTGGCGCGACAGTGATCTCGAACGGCAAATCCTCGACATTGGCTTTTCCGACATCACCTCGAACGATGGCGAGGTCGTACGCCGCATTTACGAGGAATTCGGCCTGCCCCTAACGGAGAAGAGCCAGCAGGGCATGCGCGAATGGTCAGAACGCAATCCGCGCAACAAGCATGGCGGCCATTCCTATTCAGCCGCGAAATTCGGCACGACCGACGATGTGATCCGCACCAGCTTCGCAGACTATATCGATCGCTTCGCGCCACTGCTCGCCTGAGAGAACGGGCACCATCATGAGCGACATCGAACATCGACTGGCCGAACTCGAGGCGCGCTTCGCGATCACCGACGTCGTGCATAAATTCTGTCGCGCAGCCGACCGTAGCGACCTCGAAGCGATCCCGCCTCTGTTTCACGACGATGCGGTGGACAATCACGGTTTTTACGAAGGTGATGTGCCGGGTCTGGTCGAATGGATGAGGGAGCGGCATCGCAACATCCTGCACGCCAGCCATAATGTCACTAATATCCTGATAGAATTCGCGGGCACCGCTCGCGCGCTGGTGGAATCTCGGGTGAGCGTCTGCATTCGCTATTCGGCGGCAGGCGCGGCGGCCTTTGCGCAGGCTGCCGGTGTTGCCATCTCGGGCAACCGGCCGGTCGATGTGCTGTCATTCGGCCGCTATATCGACATATTTGAGCAGCGCGACAGCACGTGGAAGATCGCGTCTCGAACCACGGTTCCCGACCAGAACCTGTTCTTCGAAGTACCTGAAGGAACCGACATAAGTTCCCCCGTCCTCGTCAAGCCACGGCGGGATCAGGAGGATCTTGTTTTCACATTGCGCCATGACCTGGGATTGTCTTGGCCATGACTATGATTGACATCAAACAGGAGAGTATAATGACCAACGATCGGCCCATGTTCGGCATTGCCACGGCATTGACCAAGAATACCCTCTCACCAGCCATATTGGGCCCTTGGTTGGAAACCCATGGTTTTGAATCGATATGGTTCGGCGAACATTCCCATATTCCGGTCGAACTGAAGTCCCAGCGCAAAAACTACAAAGAGGTCCCCGAAGCTTTTAAGGAACTATACGACCCGCTGATGGCGCTCATGGGCATTGCGGCGGTAACGAAAACGCTAAAGCTCGGTACGTCGGTGCTGATCCTTCCGGAGCACCATCCGATCAGGCTGGCGAAGATGATCTCGACCCTTGATCAAGTATCGGGCGGTCGCGTCACTATCGGCGTCGGCGGCGGCTGGAGCGCCGAGGAAATGGGCGATTATGGCGTAGAATTCAAGGATCGCTGGAAAGTGGTTCGCGAAACCGTCCTGGCGATGCGCCAGATCTGGGGCAACGAGATCGCTGAGTTTCATGGCGAGCTGATCAACTTCCTGCCGATGTGGAGCGGCCCCAAGCCCATCAACGGTGCTCGCCTGCCTATCGTGATCGGCGCTGCGAGCACGTTCGCTTTTCCCCGTATCGCCGAATTTGGCAACGGCTGGGTGCCGGTCGACCAGGGAGACGCTATGGCCGGACTGATGAACGATCTACGCGCCTATATGGAGACAACGGACCGTTCGTTCGATGAGCTCAGCCATTCCATCATCACGCACCCGCTTACTGCCGTGTATAACGGCGACGGCGACGCACTGAAGCGCCGTATCGATGAGCTTTACGCGATCGGCTTCCGCCGTATGCTGCTGACGCTTCCCTCGGAAACTCCGGACCTCCAGTGGAAGACGCTGGAAGGCCTGCACAAGATCGTCGAGGCGTACGCCTAAACGCCTACCGGAAAGCCGTCGGCAGCAGGCGGCTGTTCGGACTTCCAGGCGCTGCCGGATGCGGTCAATCTGCCCGCATCCGGCAGCGCCTCTCCCTGGAACGGCTTTGCTCGGTCGTGCCCCGCTGGATCATGTCATACGAATATCCTGAACGTCGCTCTGGTCCATCCTTGAGCCATTCATGAAATCCAGCGAAATCTGCTAAAATAATATAGTTGCGGGCTGATTGGCCGCACCCTTCGAAGAGGATATCGGGATGTTGAGCTATTATGAAGGTCTTCTCGAAGAAAAGGACCGCGTACTCCTCGATAGTCCACTTGACGAATTGATCGCCCAATCGGAACGCCTGACATTGGAGTCCTTTGGGCCGGTCGTCACGTACTCGCGCAAGGTATTCATCCCGCTTACCAAGCTGTGCCGCGACGTTTGTCACTATTGTACCTTTGCTTCGACGCCCTCCAGGGTCGGCACGGCGTATCTGTCGCGCGAAGAAGTGCTCGCGATTGCAAGAGCGGGCGCGGCGGCAGGGTGTCGCGAGGCGTTGTTCACGCTCGGCGATCAGCCCGAGGCTCGCTATTCCGCCGCCCGCGAGGCGCTTGGCTTGCTCGGTCATGCCACTACGCTGTCCTATCTCGAAGAGATGGCGCGGCTTGTTCTGGACGAGACAGGATTGCTGCCACACCTCAATGCAGGGCTGATGGATGAAAAGGACTATGCCGCGCTGCGGCCGGTCTCGGCGTCGATGGGACTAATGCTGGAGACGGTGTCGGAACGGCTATCGGAAAAGGGGGGTCCGCATCATGGTTCGCCCGACAAGCTGCCGGCGCTCAGGCTTGCGGCGATCGAAGCGGCCGGCCGCGCAGGAGTGCCTTTCACGACCGGCCTCCTCATTGGCATCGGCGAAACACGCGCGGAGAGGGTGGACGCGCTGGTCGCGATCCGGGAACTGCATCTGCGTTACGGCCATATACAGGAAGTCATCATACAGAATTTTCGGGCCAAGCCGGGCACTCGGATGGCCGACTATCCCGAACCTGCGCTGGATGAGCATCTCTGGACCATCGCCATGGCCCGGCTGATATTGGGGCCGCAAATGGTTATCCAGGCGCCGCCCAATCTTCATGCGCCGGACGAACTCGCGGCATTGCTCCGGGCAGGCGTGAATGACTGGGGTGGCGTTTCACCGGTAACGCCTGATCATGTGAATCCCGAGGCACCCTGGCCGCATCTCGCACTGTTGGAACAGGCGACCGCGGCTGCTGGACGCGTACTGCGGGAGCGGTTGGCAATCGGTCCTGCCTATGCGCTGGAAGCCGAGCGCTGGACCGATCCGGCCATCACGATGCGTGTTCGCCGATCCGTCGACGCGCGCGGCCTCCCAATCACCGATGACTGGCATGCTGGGGCGGGGGAAGTGGCTCCTGCGCTTGCGAGCATCGGCGTCGCCGCCGGGTCAACCCAGCTCCAAACGATCATCGCGGCGGCTCGCTCAGGCACGCGATTGGACGAGTCTGCCATCGTGCGGCTATTTCAGGCAGACGGATCCCATGTGGAACTGCTGACGCAGGCAGCTGACCAGTTGCGCCAGGAAATGGTCGGCGATTCGGTGACTTATGTCATCAACCGTAATATCAATTATACCAATATCTGCCTCTATAAATGTGGCTTTTGCGCCTTTTCCAAGGGCAGTACGAAAGCGATGCGCGGACCCGCTTACCGACTTGATTTTGAGGAAGTCGGGCGCCGCGCGGCGGAAGCCTGGGAACGGGGGGCTACAGAGGTATGCCTGCAGGGCGGTATTCATCCCGACTATGATGGCAATACCTATCTTTCCGTCCTGAAAGCTGTCCGGGCCGCTGCTCCGAACATCCACATACATGCCTTCTCTCCGTTGGAGGTCAGTCACGGCGCGGCCACGCTGGGCCTGAGGCTTGAGGACTATCTGACACGGCTTCGTGATGCTGGGCTCTCGACCCTCCCGGGCACGGCCGCGGAGATATTGGATGACGAAATTCGGGACATCATTTGCCCGGACAAGCTGGGTACCGAGGATTGGCTCAACGTGATGCGCACCGCCCATCGGGTCGGCCTCCGCTCTACAGCCACGATCATGTTCGGGCATGTCGATGGCTACGAGCATTGGGCTCGCCACCTGCTGAGGATTCGCGATCTCCAGGCTGAAACGGGCGGGTTCACCGAATTCGTTCCGCTCCCGTTCGTGCATATGGAAGCGCCGATCTGGCGGAAGGGGCAAGCGCGTTCCGGCCCAAGCTTCCGTGAGACCATATTGATGCATTCCATAGCCCGATTGGTGCTTCATCCGGCAATACCCAACATTCAGGCGAGCTGGGTGAAGCTCGGCGCGGCGGGTGTAGCCACCGCTCTGCGGGCCGGGGTCAACGACCTTGGCGGCACGCTGATGGACGAGTCGATCACCCGGGCGGCGGGCGGCCTGAACGGCCAACTCTGCGATCCCGCACAAATGAATGCGCTCGCCGCGGAGGCCGGTCGTTATGCCGTGCAGCGCACGACGTTATACGGACCCGTGACGGAACCTCAGCTGCAAGCGGCGGAATAATCGAAGACCCCCACTTTGGGGGCCTCCCACATCGACCAGCTCGGTTGAGGCGCGCGAAAGGCCGCTATCTGCCCGGCTACGCATCGATGCGCGCGACCTTGGCCCGATGGAGAGGAAATGCCGCCGATTTCCGCGGGTTGCGAAGCCCGGCCATGGACGTCGGTGGATGGTAGGATGGAGCGGGTGAAGGGAATCGAACCCTCGTCGTAAGCTTGGGAAGCTTCTGCTCTGCCATTGAGCTACACCCGCACAGCCGAGGAAAAGCTGCGGCTTCCATCAGCGGGATCGAGCGGGCCTCGGACATCTTCCGAGGACCATCACCTGATCCGTCCGCCGATTGCCACAAGGACGGGGCATTGGTCAACGTGCTGTCTGTTCTGCTAAGGCGTCAGCATGATTCACGACAGTCCCGATGACCGGCGCGATGTGCGGGCCGCCATGACATTTGGCGCAAAGGGCGAATGCCCGGCGTGCGGCAAGGCTCGGTTGTTCGCGCGCTTCCTGAAGCCGGTGGGCCATTGCCCCGGCTGTGGCCAGGACTGGACGCTGCACAGCGCCGACGATCTGCCCGCCTATCTGGTGGTGCTGATCCTCGGTCATGTCCTCGTGCCCTTCGTCGTTGCTGCGAATCTGCGATTCGACTTGCCGATGTGGGCGCAGATGACCCTGTGGCCGGCGCTCGCGCTGGTCCTGGCGATGCTGATGATCCAGCCGGCCAAGGGCGCGGTGATCGGACTGCAATGGGCGCGGCGGATGCATGGTTTTTCGGGCGGACGGTGACGCCGGCATTTCTGTTCGATCGGCGCATAAGATGCTTTCTAAGCCGCTCTAATCTCGATTATAGCTGCCGGGGCGACGTTTGCGGGGGAAGCTGAGTTGGCGGTGGGATCGGACTGGCGCGCACTGAACTGGCGTGCCTGGGCACGGCCCCGCGATTTCACGGCGCCGCAGCTGC
Source organism: Rhizorhabdus argentea (assembly GCF_037861105.1). Classification (NCBI taxonomy): domain Bacteria; kingdom Pseudomonadati; phylum Pseudomonadota; class Alphaproteobacteria; order Sphingomonadales; family Rhizorhabdaceae; genus Rhizorhabdus; species Rhizorhabdus argentea. Next base: position 61,070 of record NZ_JBANFK010000022.1, on the reverse strand, counting down.
AGAAGGCGTGCGAATATGCAATGATCGCGCTGGTCGGGGTTGCCGCGCTCGGCCTCGTCTGGGCGGTCGCGGCGCCGACTGCGCGGGACGATGGCTCGTCGTCCGCGCCTGTCCGCTTCGATGCGACGCCCGCCGCCTTTTCCGCCTTCGATCCCTTCTTCCGGCTGAGCGGCGGCGGGGGCGAGCCGGGCGTGGTCACCTCGCTCAACCTCACCCTCCACGGGGTTCGTGCCGATCAGGCATCCGGACGAGGCTCGGCAATCATCGGCCTGCCCGACGGCACCCAGAACAGCTATGCCGTGGGCGACGAGATCCTGCCGGGCGCGGTGCTGGCCGGGGTCGCGTTCGACAGCGTCACCATCCGCCGCGATGGTGCCACCGAGACGCTCTACCTCGACCAGTCGACGGCGGCTCCTATCGCTGCCGCACCCGCTGCGGCGTCGCCCGATCCGTTCGCGGCCATCCGGGCAGGCGGCGCGGCATCGGCCCCGCCGCCACTGATCGCGGACATCTCCGCCGAGCCGCGGATGCGGGCAGGGCGGATCGATGGCTATATCCTTCGGCCAGGCCCGGTCGGCACGGCCTTCGCCGGAGCGGGCCTGCTGCCGGGCGATGTGCTGATGACGATCGATGGCCGGGCGGTGGGCGACGGCGCCGGGCTGGAGCAGCTCGCCGGCGGCGGCAAGCCGGTGTCCGTCCAGGTCGAGCGTGGCGGCAAGCCAGTGCCGTTGACGATCGGAGCAGCGAAGTGAGGCCCTGGATCGCCTTCGGCGCGCTGGCATTGTGCGCGGCGCCCATTGCCGCGCAGCAGGTGTTGAACCTCCGCGATGCAGATATCCGCGCGTTCATTCAGGATGCGGCGCGCGTGACCGGGCGCAATTTCATCATCGATCCGCGAGTCACCGGCAAGGTTTCGGTCGTCACCGATCGCGCGCTCAGCAAGAGTGAATATTTCGAGCTGTTCCTGTCGACCCTGCGCGCCAACAGCCTCATCGCGGTGCCGATGAGCGGTGGCGGCTTTCGCATCCAGCCCGCCGAGGGTGCGGCGGCGCTTGCCGGACGGATCGGTTCGGCCAATGGCTCGGGCAATAATTTCGTGACCGACGTCGTCCGGCTGCGTGCGACCGATGCGGCCACCGCGATCGACACGCTCAAGCCGCTGGTCAGCCCCCAGGGCTCTATCACCGCCAACCGCAGCGCCAATTCACTGGTGATCGCCGACTATGCGGACAATCTGCGCCGCATGCGCAGCCTGATCGCGCAGATCGATCGCGACAGCACCACCACCCGGATGATCCCACTGCGGAACGCAGGCGCGCGTGAGATTGCCTCCGCGCTCAGCACGCTGACCGCGGGGCAGGCCGGCGCCGCCAGCGGCGCGACCGTGGTGGCGGTCGACAGCGGCAACGCCCTGCTGCTGCGTGGCGACGGGCCGAGCGTGGCGCGGATGGCGGCGCTTGCCGAAGAGCTCGATCGGCGCGCCGCGAGCGCGAGCGAGATCCGAGTGATCTTCCTGCAATATGCCGACGCCGCCAAGCTGATGCCGGTACTTCAGCAACTGATCGGCCAGGCCGCCGAGGTTTCGGCGCCGGCTGCCGGCAATGGCGGCGCGGCCGCTCCGGCAGCGGCTTCGGCGGCGCGCGGCAAGGGCGAGGCGATCGTCACCCGCTACGAGGGCGCCAACGCGATCATCATCGCCGGACCGACCGACGTGCAGCGCACGCTGGGCGAGGTTATCCGCCAGCTCGACACGCGCCGCGATCAGGTGCTGGTCGAGGCGATCATCGTCGAGATCTCGAACGACGCGGCCCGCAAGCTTGGCGTTCAATTCCTGCTCGGCGGCAAACCTGGCTCCGGCGTGCCGATCGCTGCCACCAACTATTCGAACGCGGCCCCCAATATCCTCACTATCGCCGGGGCTGTCGGCGCGCGCGAACTCGCCACCAAGACGACAGTCATCAACGGCACGACGACGACCACTACCGAGAATAGCGCGATCAGCGATCAGCTGGCCGAAGCGGCGGTCAGTTCGATCCTCAATGCCGGCGGCGGCTTCGCCGGCTTTGCCGACAAGATCGGTCATAACGCGATCTTCGGGGCGATCATCAACGCCGTGCAGACCGATACCAAGTCGAACATTCTCTCGACGCCATCGGTGCTGACGCTCGACAACCAGGAGGCCAAGCTGCTGGTCGGGCAGGAAATCCCGATCACCACCGGCCAGGCACTGTCGAACAATTTCGAGAACCAGTTCCGCACCGTCCAGCGCCAGAATGTCGGCATCCAGCTCGAGGTGAAGCCGCAGATCAATGCGGGCGGCGCGATCAAGCTGTTCCTGCGTCAGGAAGTGTCCTCGATCGCCGGGCCGGTCACCAGCGGATCGGCCGACCTGATCCTCAACAAGCGCGAGATCGAGACGACGGTGACCGTCGACGATGGCGACATCATCGCGCTCGGCGGGCTGCTCGACGATAATGAGCGCCGCACGATCGAGGCGATCCCGCTGCTGAGCCGGATTCCCGGCATCGGCGAACTGTTCAAGTCGCGCTCGCGCAGCCATGTGAAGACGAACCTGATGGTGTTCATCCGCCCGACCATCCTGCGGAGTCCCGGCGACGCGCAGCGGCTTGCGGCGCAACGCTACGGCTATATACGCGGCGAGCAGATCCGCTACGGCAAGCCCGGCGAGGAGCCGGGCATAGACGAGCTGGTGACCGACTATATGGGCACCACCGCGCCGGTTGCTCCAATCGATCCGGCTGCGTCCGCGGTTCCGCCGGGCCAGCCCGAGATCATCGTTCCCAAGGTGACCACCTCGAGCCAGGTCATCCGCCCAGTGCCGGTGCCGCCGTCGGCCAAGCCGCACGGCCAATGAGCGGGCCGACGGCCATCGCTTCCACGCCGTCCATCCCCTACGCCTTCGCGCGGCGCACCGGACTGGTGCCGCTTGCGGCAATCGATGGGGAGGGGCGCCCGCTGATCGGGATGAGCAGCGCCGCCGACCGGACCGCGCTGATCGAGCTGCGCCGCTATCTGGGCCATGGCTTCGCGGTGGAGCCCCTCGCGCCCGAGCGGTTCGAACGAGCGCTGTCCGAACATTATGCCGTCGACGGGCATGCGGCGGAGATCCTCGGCGGCGCACTGGTGACCGGCGAGGAGCTGAGCGCGCTCGCCAACGAAATCCCGACCAGCGCCGATCTGCTCGACAGCGCCGATGATGCCCCGATCATCCGGCTCATCAACGGCGTGATCGCCGACGCGGTGCGCAGCGGTGTCTCGGATATCCACTTCGAACCTTATGACAGCGGGCTCGTGATCCGCATGCGGATCGACGGCGTGCTGGCGGAGCGGCTGCGCCTGCCGCTGGCGGTGGCGCCGCTGGTGGTCAGCCGCATCAAGGTGATGTCCCGCCTCGACATAGCCGAGCGGCGGCTGCCGCAGGACGGGCGGATCGGCCTGTCGATCGCAGGCCGGCTGCTCGACGTCCGCGTCTCCACCTTGCCGGGCCGTGCCGGCGAACGGGTGGTGCTGCGTATCCTCGACAAGGAAGCGGCGGGCATCGCGCCCGAAGCGCTCGGCATGCCGGCACGGATCGAGAGCGCGTTCCACCAGGCGCTGACCGAACCGAACGGCATCATCCTCGTCACCGGACCCACCGGATCGGGCAAGACGACCACGCTCTATGCCGCGCTGCGCCTGCTCAACGACGGCAGCCGCAATATCCTGACGGTCGAGGATCCGGTCGAATATGCGATAGACGGTGTCGGCCAGACCCAGGTCAATCCGAAGGTGGGGCTGGACTTCGCGGCGGGGCTGCGGGCTATCCTGCGCCAAGACCCCGATGTCGTCATGGTCGGCGAAATCCGCGACCGCGAGACCGCCGACATCGCCACCCAGGCCTCGCTTACCGGGCATCTGGTCCTGTCGACCGTTCATACCAACGATGCGGTCGGGGCGATCACCCGGCTGCGCGACATGAAGATCGAACCTTTCCTGATCGCATCGACGCTGCGCGTGGTGATCGCTCAGCGGCTCGTGCGGCGATTGTGCCCTGCCTGCAGCATCGGCGACGTGCCTGCGTCCGGCGTCCGCATCGCGCTCAAGCTCAAAAAGGACGAACTGGTGCGCTCGCCGCGCGGCTGCGACGCCTGCGCGCAGAGCGGCTATCGCGGACGGGTCGGGCTTTTCGAGTTAATCCGCATCGATGATCGTATCCGCGCGGTGATCAACGACAATGGCGACGAGGACGCGATTGCACGGCTCGCCTTCGCCGATGGCGATACATTGGCGAAGGCAGCGCGGCGGCTCGTCCGCGATGGCGTCACCAGTCCCGAGGAAGCGCTGCGGATCCTGCGCAGCGAGGGCGGCGATGGCTGATTTCGCCTGGCATGCCATCGATACCGGCGGGCGCGAACGCCGCGGCCGCATCCACGCGCCATCGCTGGACGAAGCGAAGGCCCGGCTCGAGGCGCGCCGTTATTATGTAGTGGCCGTCGACAAGGCGGGGGAGGGGCCGGGTCCCAGCCTCGCCACCAGCCTGTTGCAGCGGCGGCCGAAGCTGTCCGTGCGCGAGCTGACTCTGTTCACCCGGCAATTCGCCACGCTGATCCAGGTCATGCCGATCGAGGAGGCGCTGCGCAGCATCGCCCGCCAAATAACGAAACCGCGCGTGGTGACGGTGATCGAAGCGGTCCAGGCGTCGGTGTTGAGTGGCCATCGGCTCGCCGATGCGCTTGCCGTCGAGGCGCCGAGTTTTCCGCCGCTCTATCGCGCGATGGTGGCGGCGGGCGAGGCGAGCGGTACCTTGCCGGATATATTGTCGCGGGTCGCCGATCTGCAGGAGCGCCAGGCCGAGGTCCGCAACAAACTGGTCACCACGCTGGCCTATCCCGCGGCGCTCGCGCTGGTGGCCGCTGCGGTGGTGCTGGCGCTGATGCTGTTCGTAGTGCCCCGGATCGTCGAGCAGTTCGAAACGGTGGGACAGCAGCTGCCGTTGCTGACCCGCATCGTCATCGCCACCTCGCACTTCATCGGCGCCTGGTGGTGGGCGATGCTGATCGCTCTTGCCGCGGCGCTGCTGCTGTTCTCGCGGCTGATCGCCGATCCCGCCCGGCGCCTCGGCTTCGATGGCTGGCTGCTGCGCCTGCCTTTGATCGGCGGTCTGATCCGCGATCTCCACGCCGCGCGCATGGCGCGGACGCTGGCGAAGATGGTCGAAAGCCGGCTGCCGCTGGTGGAGGGCCTTGCAATGACGATCCCCACGCTGCGCAACCATGCGTTGCGCGATGCTACACGCGTCATCGTCGAGGATATCCGCGGCGGATCGAGCCTGTCGGCCGCGCTGCGGCGCGCGGGACTGTTCCCCGCCATCCTCGTCCACATGACGGCGAGCGGCGAGGCGGCCGGCCGGCTCGACGAGATGCTCGAACACGCCGCCGACTATCTGGAGCGCGAGTTTGACATGTTTACTGCGACGATGCTGTCGCTGCTCGAACCCGCGGTTATCGTGGTGATGGGTGCGGTGGTCGCCCTGATCATCCTGGCGATCCTGCTGCCGGTGCTGCAGCTCGATACTTTGGCGGGGATTTCGTGATGCGCTTCCATCCTCTCTCGTCATTCCAGCGAAAGCTGGAATCTCTCTTCTCTCGCTCGCCGCGCTACGAAGGCAGCGAGATCCCAGCTTTCGCTGGGATGACGGGGGAGCATGCGGAATCAGGCTTCACCCTGATCGAGCTCATGGTCGTGATCCTCATCCTCGGCTTGCTCGCCACCGTCGTTGCGCTCAATGTGATGCCGGCGCAGGACAAGGCGATGGTCGAGAAAGCCCGCACCGATGTCGCGCTGCTCGAACAGGCGGCCGAGCGCTATCGGCTCGACATGTTCGCCTATCCGACCACCGATGCGGGCCTTCGCGCACTAGTCCAGCCGCCGGCCGGGCTCGCGCATCCGGAGCGCTATCCGCCGGGCGGCTATATCAAGCGGCTTCCCGACGACCCCTGGGGCAATCCCTATCATTATCAGGCACCGGGGCGGCATGGCGCGGTCGATATCTACAGCCTCGGCGCGGACAATCGCGAGGGCGGCGAGGGGCAGGATGCCGATATCGGCAACTGGAAATGACCGCGGCTTCACGCTGATCGAGCTGCTCGTCGTGCTGGCGATCATCGCGGTCGGGGCGACGGCGGTGCTGCTCAGCCTGCCGGGGCCTGAGCGCGTCCTGCGCGACAGCAGCGAGCGGCTTGCCGCGCAGGCGGCGGCATTGCGCGACGAGGCGGTGATGGCGTCGCAGCCGATGGCGATCCGTATCGGTGTTGGCGGCTATGGCTTCGAACGCTATGACGGCACCGCCTGGATCGCCGAAACCGGGAAGCCGTTCCGCCATGTCGACCTCCCGGAAGGGATGGCGGTGACTGCGGAGCCCTCGGGCGAGCAGCGCATCCGGTTCGACACCACCGGCCTGGCCGATCCTGTGGTGCTCTCGCTGGGCTATCAGGGACTACGGCGGACGGTGACGGTCGATGCGGGCGGGGGTGTTCGGCTTGGCGGCTGAGGATCATTCCGAGCGCGGCTTCACGCTGATCGAGGTGATGGTGGCGCTCGCCGTCTTCAGCCTTGCCGCGCTGACTCTGCTGCGACTCGAAGGCGCGACCATGACCAACGCGCGCATGCTCGAGGTCCGCACCGCCGCCGAGATCGTCGCGCGCAACCGCGCCGTCGAGGTGCTGACCGATCCGATCGCGCCGTCGATCGGCACGGTCAGCGGCAGCGAAATGCAGGCGGGGCGACCCTGGCCCTGGGTGCGCATCACGCGACCGATGCCGGACGCCGGACTGGTCGCGGTGGCGATCCATGTCGCGAGCCCGTTCGGCGGCGAGGCGGCGGCGATCACTGTGTATCGGCGGGTGACGTGATGGGATCGAACTTCGCGTCGCCGCCGCTCCAACGTCATCCCGGCGGAGGCCGGGATCTCAGGAGGCCAGGGCGCGCGTCAACCTCCCGAGTTCCCGGCCTTCGCCGGGATGACGGTGAGGGCAGAGGAAGCGAACACGGCTTCACCCTCGTCGAACTGCTGGTCGCATTGGCCATCTTCGGACTGCTCGCCGTCGCCGGCGGCTATCTGCTCGGCTTCTCGCTACGCGCGCAGGAGAGCACCGCGCGCTCGCTCGATCGGGTCGCCGCGGTGCGACGCGCCTCGGTGCTGCTGACCGCCGACATGGCGCAGACCCTGCCGCGGACCAGTCGCGACGAAAGGGGCGACCGGCAGCCGGCGGTGATCGGCGGGGATGCCGCCCTCGGCTTCGTGCGCGGTGGCTGGACCAACGACAGCGATGCGCCGCGCTCGGCCTTGCAGAAGGTCTCCTACAGCCTTGTCGGCCGGGAGCTCGTCCGCACCAGCTGGCCGATGGTCGACGGTGTCGCGCTCGATCGGGCGGTGCGCAGCGCCCTGGTGACGGGCGTGTCGCGGCTCGGTCTGCGCTACCGCAAGGAGGGCGCCTGGACCGAGACCTGGCAGCCGCGCCTGCCGGCCGATGTGCCGGACGCGGTCGAAGTCACCATGGCGGTCGACGGCGTCGGCGAGATCCGGCAGCTGTTCCTGGTGGGGATCGGCCGGTGAAGCCGGGCGAACGCGGCGCGGCGCTGCTCGCGGTGCTGCTGCTGGTGGCGCTGATCGCGACGCTGGCGGCACTGGCGATGGACCGGCTCGCGCTGGCGACGCGGCTTGCCGGCAATGCGCGGGCGGTGGATCAGGCGCGCGGCTATGCGCTGGGTGCCGAGGGGCTCGCGACGCTGATCGTCGACCGGCTCAGCGATCGCGCCAGGGGCGAGGCATCGCTGCCGGCGGGATGGGCGGGCGAGACGCGCACCATCCCGATCGAGGGCGGCGTGATTCATGCGCGGCTCGGCGACGGCGGCGCCTGCTTCAACCTCAACAGCCTTGTGATGGGCAACCAGCTCAGCGGCTTCACTGCGCGGCCGCAGATGATGGACCGGCTTACCACCCTGCTGCTGCTCGCCGGCGTGCAGCCGACCCGCACCCGGCCGATCGTCGCGGCGATAACCGACTGGATCGACAGCGACGCGATTCCGCAGCCGCAGGGTGCGGAGGATGCTGCCTATGCGCGGGCGCCGGTGCCCTATCGCACTGCCAACACGCTCATGGCCGACGTCAGCGAACTGCGCGCCGTCGCGGGTGTGACGCCCTCCGTCTATGCGGCGCTGCGGCCCTGGGTCTGCGCGCTGCCGGTGAGTGAGGTCGCAGCCCTCAACGTCAACATCCTGCCGCCCGAGCGCGCGCCGCTGCTGGCGATGCTCTATGGCGGACGGCTGTCGGTGGCGCAGGCTGCGGCGCTGTTGCGCAGCCGGCCCGTCGAGGGATGGGCCGATGCGGGGCAATTCCGACAGCTGCCCGTGATTGCCGCGGCGGGAAATGCCGCTGGCCTCGGCGAGGAAATTGCCGTCCGGTCGCGCTGGTTCACGCTCGAGCTTGACGTGGCGCTGGACGGTGCGCAGGTGAAGGAGGTGGCTCTGATCGACGGCGGCATCGCGCCGTCGCGGGTGGTCAGCAGGGCGTGGGGGAATCGATAGCAGATGCGCGCGCTGCTGCTCTTTGCCGAGGAGGAGGTTGGCACGGTCGAGGGCTGGTTCCGGCTCGTCGATGGCCGCGTCGTCGCGCGCGGATCGGGGATCGACTCGCTGCCGTTGCGCGAGGAGGGCGAGCGCCTGTTCCTGCTGCTGGCCGGCAGCGAAGTAACGATGCGCTGGCTCACCCTGCCGATGCTCACTGAAGCCCAGGCGCTGGCCGCCGCGCGCCTGGCGATTGCCGACGATAGCCTCGGGCCTATCGATGCGCTGCATGTCGTGCTCGGCCGCATCCATGGCGGCCATCGCCTGGTCGCCGTCATCGCGCATGAACGGATCGGCGCGTGGCTTGACTGGGCGGCGAGCGTGGCCATCGATCCGGATCATGTCGTGCCGCTTCCGCTGCTGATCGCCTATGGTGAGGGCCCCGCGCGGGTGTGGGCCCGGCCGCGGCGCACGCTGGTTCATGGTGCGCTGCAGGCATTTGCGATCGAGACCGAACTGGCGGAGATGCTGCTCGGCGACACGCCGGTCGAGACGATGGACGATGCCCGCTTCGAAGCGGAATTGCCGGTTGCCTTGCTCGCGCTGCCGCTCGACCTGCGCCAGGGCGCCTGGCGACGCCGGCGAGTATGGCGCGTCGACGGCGAATGGCGGCGGCGCATGCTGCGCTACGCCGTGGCCGCCGCGATCCTGCTCGCGTTGATCCCGGTCGCGCGCCTCGGACGGCTCGCTTGGGAAGCCCATCGCCTACACAGCGAGGCAGGCCGAGTCGCGCAGTCGACTCTCGGAACGCCTACAAGGCCGGAAGATCCGCGCGCGGTGCTCCTGCAGCGGCTCGAACGACTGCAGGGGCCGGGAATGGGCTTCGTCGACGGGTCGGCCGCGCTATTCGGCGCGGTGCGGCAGACGCCCAATGTCGAGCTTGCCGATCTGGCCTTCGGGGACGATGGGACGCTGACCGCCGATGTCCGGTCGGCCAGTGCCGCCGATCTGGCCGAGCTGGTGCGGCGGATCGGCTCCAGCGGACTGGTCGTCGAGACCAGCGGCAACGGGCAGGGGATCAGCAGCGTCCGGATAAGACAGCCATGATCGAACGGCTACAGGCGTGGTGGCGGCTGCGAAGTTCGCGGGAACAGGGTCTGCTGGCGGTGCTCGCGGTGATCGCGGTGCCGACCCTGCTCTGGTATGGCGTCATCCGCCCGATGGATCGGGCGCTGGAGGCGGCACAGCGCGCCCGCGACGGCGAGGCCCGCAACCTGGCCGATGTGCTGCGGATGGCGGGCAAGATCCAGGCGGCGGATCGTCCGACGCGCGACTCGCGGCCGGTCGAGGCGCTGATCCTGGCTGATGCTGAGCGCGCAGGCTTCACGGTCGACAGCGTGACGCGCGATGGCGATGGCGCGCTGTTGACGATCGACGCGGTTCGGTCCCAGCCTTTCTTCGCCTGGGTGGCGGCGATGAAGCAGCGGCGCGGGATGATCGTGACAAGGCTGACCGCGCGGCCCAACGGGGATTCGACATTGTCGATCGCGGTGCGCTTTCAACACGCACGCTGAAGGGGGAGAGTAATGAAAACGATAATCTGGTTTCTGCTGGTGATAGCGGCGGGCTTCGCCGCGATTGCGTTCGTCCCGCTCAAGATTGCGGTCGACCTGCTCCAGCTTCGCCGGTTCGGGCTGGAGGCGGCGCAGATCGAGGGAAACATCTGGTCGGGCCATCTGTTCGATGCCCATCTCGGCAAGATCGCCCTCGGTGACGTCACCAGCAAGCTGTCGCTGGCGGACCTCACCAAGGGGCGGCTGCGGCTCGATATTGCCGGCACCGACGAAGTGTCCCGGCTCAAGGGCGTGTTCAGCTATGGCCTCGGCGGCGCTGGTATCGACGATTTCAACATCGGCATGCCGGTGATGGCGGGCCCGCCGCCGATCGGCGGCGTGACGCTGATCGTCGATGGGCTGAAGGCGCATTTCCCCGGCGGTGATTGCGCCGACGGCAGCGGCGAGGTGCGCGCCTATCTGTCGGGAGCGCTCCCCGCGGTCGGCCTTCCCGGCGAGATGAGCGGACCGGCGCTGTGCCGCGACGGCAAGCTGATCTTCGATCTGGCGAGCCCGAGCGGGCGCGAGCAGGAGTTGATCACCATCCTTGCCGCCAACCGCTACAAGGTTCGCGCGTTCATCCGGCCCGCTTCGCCGCAGGTCGGGCAGTTCCTCCAGTCCAAAGGCTTCGTGCCGTTCGATGACGGCTATGCCTATGAGGAGGAGCGAACCCTCTGATCGGGTGGCTTCCCAGCCGCAGCGGACGGGGCCATAAGCCGACCATGAGCCTGACCGGAATCCTGATGCGCCTCGCCGTGGCGCTGCTGCTGCTGGGAAGCGGCGCCGGCGCACAGGCAGCGCATATCCGCGTCACACTGGAGGCGGAGACGTTGCGGCCGGCGCCCGGCAGCCGGGTGACCCTCGCCCTCAGCATGACGCCGCAGCCCGACTGGCACGGCTATTGGCTCAATCCCGGCGATGCCGGCGCGCCCACCGACATCGCCTGGACGCTGCCGCAGGGCGTGGCGGTAAGCGCGTTGCGCTATCCGGTGCCCGAGCGGCTGATCGTCCAGGGGCTGATGAACTATGTCTATGAGCGGCCCTATGCGCTGCTGATGAGCCTGAACCTGCCCAAGAGCCTCGCGCCCGGCACGAAGCTGCGCATCGCCGGCAAGGCGCGTTGGCTGGCCTGCTCGCCATCGATCTGCGTGCCCGAGCAGGGGCCGGTGGCGATCGATATGATCGTCGGCGACGGTGCCGTCACTGCCGCAAGCCGTGTGCGTTTCGATGGATGGCGCGCGAAGTTGCCGATGCCGCTCGGTCAGGCGGCGAGCTTCGAGAAGAAGGACGGCCGGATCAGGATTGCCATGCCACTCCCGAAGGCGCGGCCGGTCTCCAGCCCCTATTTCTACCCGATCACGCCGGACATCATCGACTATGCCGCGCCGCAGGCGATCAGCCGGCGGGGCGACCGGCTGATCATCGAAGCCAAGGCCAGCCCCATCGCCGCGCCCGCCGGCACGATCGAGGGGGTGATCGCCATCGGTCCCGATCGCGGCCTGTCGCTGACAGCCCGGCCTGGCAATGTCCCGGCCGCGGGAGCGCCTGTGGTCTCGAAAGACAACGCCGCGCCGGAAGGGAAGAGCCGCCTGTTCCTGCTTGCGTTGGGCGGTGCGCTGCTCGGCGGTTTGCTGCTCAACGCGATGCCCTGCGTGTTCCCGATCCTCAGCCTCAAGGCGCTGAGCCTCGCCCGCAGCGGCGAGACCGATCGTCACGCGCGGGTGGAGGCGCTGGCCTATACCGGCGGCGTGGTGCTGAGCTGCGTCGCGCTGGGGCTGCTGCTGCTCGCAGTGCGCAGCGCGATGCCCACGGCGGGGTGGGGATTCCAGCTTCAGGATCCGCGCCTCGTCATGCTGCTGCTGCTGCTGGTGACGGCGATCAGCCTCAATCTGGCCGGGCTGTTCGAGCTGGGCGCGATCGGCATCGGCGATGCGATGACAAAGGGCGGCGGAGCAGTGCCGGCCTTCTGGACCGGGGTGCTGGCGGCGCTGATTGCGACGCCGTGCAGCGGGCCATTCATGGCCGGGGCTGTCGCGACGGCGCTGCTTCTGCCCCCCATCGCGGCCGTCGCGGTGTTCGGTGGCCTTGGTCTTGGCCTCGCCATACCGTTCCTGCTGATCGGTTTCGTGCCCGCCCTGCGACGCCTGTTGCCCAGACCCGGCGCATGGATGAACCGGCTGCGGCGCATATTGTCCGTGCCGATGTTCGCGACGGCGCTTGGGCTGGCGTGGATATTGGGGCGGCAGGTGGGAGTCGATCACATGGTGCTTGGCCTCGGCGCGGCGCTGCTGCTCGGGCTTGCGCTGTGGTGGGTTGGGGTAAGGCAAGCGCGCGGGCTGCGCTTCAGCTGGGCGCCGGTCCTGCCGGTGATGGCCGCAGCGGCGGCGCTGACGCTGCTGACGCCGGTGGGCACCGCCGCCTCACCGGCGGCACAAATCGGGGGCGGGGTCGGTGAACCCTTCAGCGAGGCGCGGCTGTCCGCGCTCACCAGCCAGAACAAGCCGGTTTTTCTATATTTCACCGCTGACTGGTGCCTGACCTGCAAGGTCAACGAGAGGGCTGCGATCGAACGGCAGGCGGTACGCGATACCTTCGCGGCGAGGGGCATTACGGTCATGGTCGGCGACTGGACCAATGGCGATCCGGTGATCGGCCGCTTCCTCGAGGCGCAGGGCCGCTCCGGCGTGCCGCTCTACCTGTTCTATCACCGCGATGGCCGGGTCGAGATGCTCCCGCAGATACTGACGCCGGCACTGCTGACCGGCCTGTCCGCCTAGTCTGTCATGGCCGTGCCGTCGCCCTGCACCCAGGTCTGCCAGATCGACGCACGCAGCGGCTATTGCCGCGGCTGTCTTCGCACGATCGACGAGATCGCGGCCTGGGGGGCGTCCGACGATCGCTGGAAGCATGCCCTGCTCGACAGGCTGAAGACCCGCTCGATCAGGAAAGACTGAGGCGAGGGCGTCCATATTCGATGGTGGCCGTGGTGCGGGTCGAAATGGTGCCGTCGGGCGTCGTGACCCGGTCGATCACGCGGAAATGGCCCTGCCACGCATCGCGGCCGACATCGCATATCATGTAGCCGCGCTGGTCATTGGTGAAGGATAGGCACGGGTTGCGCGCGATCAGCCGTTCGGTGCCGGCGCGCTTGTCGCTGCCATTGCCGCCTGACGAGATCGAGGTCGACACCAGCTCAACTGCCACGGCATCGCCGCGGCCCGCCCGGCGGCGCAGCTCTCCGGCGAAATTCTGATGCTCGTCGCCAGTCATGACGACGACGTTGCCGAGGCCGTCGAGCCCGGCCAGCAGGCGTTCGCGCGCCGCGTCATAGCCCGCCCAGCTGTCCATGTTGCGCAGCTCGGCGGGGCTATCGTCGATCCGGCGGTCCAGCGGCATCATCATGACCTGCTGGGCGATCAGGTTCCAGCGGCTCTCCCTTTTGCGCAGCGCCTGCGCCAGCCAGCGTTCCTGCGCGGAGCCGAGCACCGTCTTGCCGGGATCGGCGACATCGGCACAGGCCGGCTCGAAGCCGCCGGTGCACGGTAATGGGCTGCGATACTGGCGTGTATCGAGGAAATGGGCGTCGAGCAGATCGCCATAGCGCGCCCGGCGATAAAGCTGCATCGCGCCGCCGCCCGGCATCGAGCTCCTGCGCAGCGGCATGTGCTCATAATAGGCCTGCATCGCCGCCGCCCGGCGTAGCGCGAACAGCGCGGGATCCTTTTGGAAGGGGCTTACGCCGCCGGTCCAGTTGTCGACGATCTCGTGATCGTCGAAGGTCACGAACCAGGGCGCCGCGAGATGGGCGCTCTGCAGGTCCGGGTCCATCTTGTACTGGGCATAGCGTCGTCGGTAATCACCGATCGTGTAGCAGTCGCTGCCGACATGATCGCGCACATGGATCCGCGGCGATCCGTCGCGCTCGTAATTCACCTGCCGGGCGCGCTCCTCATAGATATAGTCGCCATAATGCCAGATGAAGGCGACATCCTCCTGGGCCAGATGCGCGTAAGCGGTGAACAACCCATCCTCATAATGCTGGCAGCCGGCGACGCCGAAGCGGAGGCTGTCGAGCCGCTTGCCGGGCAGGGGCGTCGTCCGGGTACGTCCTAGCTGGGTCTTTTCGCGCCCGATCGTGAAGCGATACCAATAAGGCCTGTCGGATTCGAGGCCCGAGATTTCGACATGGACAGAGTGGCCGAGCTCGGGCCAGGCCGTCGCCACGCCCTTCTGCACGAGGCGCTTCATGCCGGCATCGTCGTAAACGGCCCAGTCCACGTCGATCGGCGCTGTCGGCATGCCGCCATGATCGTCGAGCGGATCGGGGCAGAGCCGAGTCCATAGCACGAAGCCATCCGGGCCAGGATCGCCCGAGGCGATGCCTAATCTGAACGGAAAGGCTGTGAACAGCTGTTGGGCGCGCAGGATGGCCGGCGCGGCGAGCAGGCTCGCGCCGGCGCCGACTAGAAGGTCGCGGCGGGATATCATCGTCATGGCCTGCGCCTCCAGCGTTGCCGCCTTATGACGCCGCGCCACGCTCTGCCGCAAGACCCAGCCAATGCGCGATTGCGCGGCTTCGGCGGAAAACCAGCCGTTCGAGCAGCAGCCAGCCAGCCAGCGTCGCGCCGAACATCGGAAAGAGCAGCGCCAGCAGCAGGATGGCGCCGACCAGCAGCGGTCCGAACCGTGGACGGCCCAGCGGAATCGGTGCGCCGAGCAGGCCCTGCGGTCTCCGACGCCACCACATCACTGCGCCGGTGGCGGCAGTCACGAACAGACCCAGTGCGGTCAGCATCCCGAGCAACTGGTTCGCCAGCCCGAACAACTGGCCCTCGTGGGCCGCGGTGCCATAGCCGACCAGCTGGTCGATCCAGTGCCGTTCGGAGAAATCCGTGCGGCCGACCACCGTGCCGCTGACTCCATCGATGGTCAGGTTGGTCCTGAGCGGCCGGTCGGCGCTGTCCGACTTGGCGGTCCATAGCCCATCGCTGCCCGCCGGCGGCGCGATCAGCACTGGGGTGGCCAGCCCGAGCGGTGCGACGTTGGCGACGATCCGGTCCAGCGGCGCATAATCGATGCGGGGATGGTCCATCGTCATGCCGCCATGCTCGGCATGATCGCCCATCATCTGCGCGGTGCCGGCCCCGGATCCTGCGCGCGACGAGGTCGCCCAGTCCTGGGGCCCGTCGGTCGCGCCGGTCAGCGCGCGCACTTCCTTGAGATAGCCTCCCCAGGCATTGGCCCAGGGCAGGCCGGTCAGGATGAGCAGCAGTGCCAGCCCCGATATCCAGATGGCGGTGACCGCGTGCAGGTCGCGCCACCAGGCTCGCCCGCGGAGCCGGAGGCGCGGCCACAGCACGCCGGCAAGCCCCTGTGCGCCGCGCGGCCACCAGAGATAGACCCCGGTCAGGATCATCATGATCGCCCAGCAGGCGGCGGTCTCGACGATCCAGCTACCCGGATCTCCGATCATCAGCTCGCCGTGGAGCCGGAAGACCCAGCGCATCAGCCGGTCCTGTTCCTCGACGGTCTTGAGGATAGCGAGCGTCTGCGGATGGACATAGACCCGGCTTTCCACGCCGTGCCTGCCGACGATCACCTGCACGGCCTGGCGCTGGGTCTCGGGCAATTGATAGCGGTGAAGCACCGACCCCGGCACCGCGTCGACTGCTGCTTCGGCGATGCGCGCGGCGCTGGCGCGTGGTCCGGTGCCACCCACGTCGGCATAGGGCCTGTCGATCAGCGCCTCGATCTGCGGCCGCCAAAGATAGATGGATCCTGTCATGGAGAGCCATAATATCAATGGGATGCAGAACATGGCTGCGTAGAAATGCCAACGCCAGACGGCGTTGTACCAGCGGCTATCAGCCGGATTCGTGCTCACAGGACCCAGCCCGCCTCGATTACGAAGGTTCGTTGCGGATAGGGGTGAAAGACCCAAGCCTTGTCGTTGGTGAGGTTGTTGACACCGGCCGAGATGCGCAGCCCTTCGGCGATGCGGTGATTCATTTTTGCGTCGACCTGGAACAGCTCGGAGGCGTAGCCATAGGTGTCGCCGCGCTGCAGCCCGTCGATATCGCTGTTGGGCCGCGACGCATAGCGTACGCCCAGCGACAGATCGGTCGCGTGGTCGATCCGGTATCCGAGGTCGCCGCTGAGCCGCCAGCGCGGGATGCGCGGGAACTGTACGCCTTCCGAGGCGGGGTCGGCGCGATTCCGGACCGTGACCGCATCGATCCATGCGGCATTGGCGTTGATGTCGAGCCCCTCGATCGGCCAGTCGTGCGTCTCGACGATGAGCTCGGCGCCATATTGACGGGTGACGTCGATATTCCTGAAGATCAGGCTCGACACGCCATTCTGGTTGAAACTCAAGAAGTTGAAGATCGAATTCTTCACCCGCTGGTAGAAGATGCTGCCGGTGACGGTCGCCGGACCGACATGATGACGCAGCAGCAGGTTGGCGTCACGGCTCCGCTCCGGCTTAAGATTGGGATCCAAGCTATTGATGTTGAAGGAGCCATCTCCGTTCAACGTTCCCTGGAACAGTTCTCCGACGGTGGGAAAGCGGGTGGCCGTAGCGAGGCTGAGTTCGGTGGCCCAGTCGGGCGCGAAGGCCCAGTGCGCCGAGAGTTTCGGATCGACGCTGTGGTCGCGGCGCGGCGCGTAGAGCGTGGTGCTGGTCTGGCCGATCAGCCCGCCGCGATAGGCGCGCCAGAACTCGGCGCGGACGCCGGGCGTGACGCTGAGGCCGTCGCCCAGATCGATCTCGTCTTCGGCGAATAGTCCGATCAGCCGGCTCTTGCCGAACGTGCGGTTGACGAAGGTGCGCCCGCTCGCCTCGCGCCAGCGTGTCGTCGCATAGTTCGCCTGATCGGTCCGATAGCGGTTGGCGTTGAGCCCGAAGGTGACTCGATGCGTGCCAATGGTCCGCGCCGCCGCAAGATCGAGCGTGTACCAATCGGTCGGTCCCTGCTCGATGAGGATGCCGCGTCCATCGAGCAGGCCGGCCACATAGCCGTTGGAGCGGCGCATCGTCTGCTTGTCGAACTGCAGCGTCGAGAGGTTGGCGCTGACATCGAAGCCCAGCAGCGGCGCGGCGATCTTGAGGCCGCCCAGCCACTCGTTCTGGCTGCCGATACCCTGGTTGAAATTGATGAACGGGTTGAGCGTGTAGGTCTTGCCGTTGAGCAGCACCCTGCCGCCATTCGCCGCCGATCCGTAGAAAGGAGCGCCGGCGGCAGTGCGCAGATAGGTCTTCGGATCAAGCTGCCGCTCGACGTTCCACCAATAGGTGAACAGCGCTTCGACATGGACGTCGCCGCTGTCGAAGCGGAGCTGCGCGCGCGCCTGGTCCTGCCGCGTATGGCCGGTCGCATAGTCCCCGGCGACGGGAGTGCCGATGACGAGGGCAGGATCGACGACGCCGCCGCTGATGGGCGTTGCCGGGCCGCCTGCCGGTGCCGCGACCAGCTGATAGAATTGCAGGGGCTGCACGTTGTTTTCCAGCCGTCGGCCGGAGACGCGCACCGAGAAGGGCCCGTCCTTCTGCCTGAGCCCGAAGCCCGCCTCGACCGAACCGCCCCACAGGCTCTCCTGTGTGCCATATTGGCGGTAGGGCTGGATGAATCCCTGAACGGTGCCGAACGCTTCGGTGTGCTCGGGCGCGCGGGTAGTGATGTTGACGATGCCGCCCATCGAGTTGCCGGGATAGCGCGCCGAATAGGGGCCATAGACCACGTCGAATTGCCGGACCTCCGACGGGCTCACTACGCCCCAGGCGGGCGGGAAGGAAAAGCTGTTGCCGAGGAAGTTCGAAATGACGAAGCCGTCCACCATCACCAGCGCGCGCGCGCTCTGCGTACTGTGGGTGCCGCGAAAACCGGGCACCGCGTTGTTGTCCCCGATGAAGCGCGTGCGCACGAAGAAATCGGGCGCATATTTTATGAGATCTTCAACGTTCAACGCGTTGATTCTCTTGAACTGTTTATCCCCGAGACTGACCGAAAGGCCGCGCGGTTCGATGCTTATCGGCTGGTCGCGCTGACCGACCACAAGGATGTTTTCAGGACGTTCTTCGGCATGGGCGGGGGTCCCGGCCAGCGGAATGGCGGCGAGAACCGCCCACAGGCGGTGTGAGACGAAAGTCGACATGGAAACCTCGGAATCGTGGGGCAACAACCGCAACGGGCGGTGACGGGTTACGCTACGAGTGGAGGCCCCCTGAGCGGTGGCCGAAGATGTCCGCTCCGCGCCAGCGGCGGCGAGCGGTCGGGCAGTACGCCCAGGGCAATGATGAAGGCTATGGCGGACGCCAGCAGGACCGGATCGGCGGCCGAGATCATGGCGTGGCCCAGCGAGGCGAAAGCGCAGGGGCTGTCGGCCTGTGCCTTGCCGTGCTCTTGATGACCAGCCTGGCCGGGCAGCGCGATGGTGACGGTCTTGCCGGATACGCCGCTGCACAACTCGACCGTCAGGCCCGCGGGCGAGGCGCTGGTCATATAGCCCGCGGGGATCAGCGAGCGGACGGCAAGCACCAGCACCATGATCGACATCGCGATCATGGCATGGCGGTGCAGCACGTCGCGGACCCCTGTCATGCAGCGGCTGTTAGACGACGATGGTTCGCCTTTCCAGCGAAAGCTCGACCCGGCCGTTAAAGCGAGATTCGGGTCGTGATCCGGAAGTCGCGTCCCGACAATGGCGCGAAATCTTTGAGATAGCTGGCGTGACGTCGCGCGTTCACGTCGAATATATTGTTGGCTGACACTATCACGCTGATACCACGACTGTCCGCCAGCGGCCGGAAGGTCAGCGATGCGTTGACGATGGTGAAGCCGTCGGTCGGCGTCTCGGCCGGCGCCAGCCGGCGCGCCTTGTCGGTCCATTCGACCTCGACGCGACCATCGATACGCTCGCTGTCGGCGCTGAGCCCCCCGAGCAGACGGAGCGGCGGAATGCGCGGCGCCGGGCCACTGCCCTCGATCTGGGCGTGGACATAGTCGCCGAGCGCATCCGCCTTGATCCCGAAGCTGCCGATCGTCGCCAGCTTCAATGTGCCCTCGACCTCGGCGCCATAATAGCGCGCCTTGGCCTGGAAGTTGCGGAATACCGGCAGGCCGTCCTGTAGCGTGCCGTCCGCGCTGTCATAGATGAAATTGTCGAACCAGTTGTAATAGAGCGAGGCATCGAAGGTGAAGGAGGGGCCCTTGCCATGCAGCACCGCCTCGACGCCCCAGCTACGCTCGGTCTTGAAGTCGGGGTCACCGATCTCGAACGCCTCGGTGCCGGCATGCGGGCCGTTGGCGAACATCTCCTCGGCCGATGGCGCTCGCGCCGTGCGCAGCAGGTTGCCGCCGACGCGCCAGTTGGAGGCGAACCCATAAGACGCCCCGATCGAGCCGGACACCGTCTCGAAGCTGCGGCCGCCACTGAAGAATTGCGGTTGATCCTCGAATGGGTTTGCCGACAGCCAGCTTTTCTCGTAGCGCGCGCCACCCTCGATCTTGAGCTTCCCATAGTCGAGCTGTTGCAGCGTGAAGAGGCCGACCTGCTGGGTCTGGTTGCGCGGCAGGAAGGCTTCGTCGCCGACGACGTTGAAGTCGCGGGTGAAGAATTGCGCTCCCGACGCACCATGCCAGACGCCACGGTCGGCCTGGATCAGTTCGATGCGTCCCTCGAAGCCATGATTGTAGAAGGCGGTGCCGACCGAACCGTCCTGCTCGAGCTCGAAGTGGCGATATTGGGCATAAGCCAGCCTTGCCCGGATGGTCTGGATCACCGATCCGCCGGTGGCGATCTCGGCGCGCGCGTCGAGGCGGTTCTGGACCAGGTCGATGCGCGGCGCTTCCTGGCCTTCGCCGGGCAAGGTCGCGTAGCGGATCGGCACGCCGTAAAAGCTGTCATAATGGCTGTAGGACAGGCCATAATGGCTGTCGCCATCGACATAAGCCAGGCCGGCGCCCGCTACCCAGGTCTTGGCGCTGCTGTTCGGAAGTTTGTCTTTGACGGCGGCGTTGGCGGCGAAATCGATCGGCTCCGCGGCATCCGGGTCCGCCGGCAGCTGGGCGCTGGCAAGTGCCTGGGCGCGTGCCCGAGCGGTCAGGGCGTGCCCGCCGATGCGCAAATCGCCGGTCTTCAGATAGCTGCCGTCGAGATGGGCGACGAAGCCGTGCCCTATCGGCGTGTCGATCGCCACGCCGCCCGACCGTTCGTTGGCGGCACTGCCATAGCTGGCGATGGCGTCGACATGGACCGCCTCGTCGGGGATCGCGCGAGGGATTCGCTTGTCGATGACGTTCACCACGCCGCCGATGGCGGCCGAGCCGTAGAGCAGCGCCTCCGGCCCCCGCAGCACCTCGATCCGCTCGGCAAGCAGCGGGTTGATCACCACGGCATGATCGACGCTCGTGTTCGATACGTCGACCGAACCGATGCCGTCGGTCAACACCCGGACCCGCTCGCCCTGCAGGCCGCGAAGGATTGGCCGCGAGGCGTTGGGGCCGAAGGAGGTCGCCGAGACTCCGGGCGTCCGCTCGAGAGTCTCACCGATGGTGGGCCGCAACGCGGTGGTCAACTGCGCGCCGGTCAGCACCGAGGTGCCGGCGAGCACGTCCATCCGATCGCGCTTCACAGGCGCCGTGACGATGATGGTGGCCGAATCGGACTTGTGGAAATCCGTGTCGTCTTCGGCGCGCGCAGCGGTGGCGGCTGCGATCCCGATGAGGGCGAAGGAGAGCATCGGAACTGGTGATCGTGTCATGATATATTATCCCCAAACCCTGTCGAGCAGGGGTTAGGCATGATGATATGTTATATCAAGAGATTTATTTCAGCGCCCGGAGCGGCTCACGACGACCGCAGATATGCCCATGATAAGGCAGGCAGCCGCGCCTTCTTGGGGTTTACGGTGATGCCGGGCGCGGAAAGCGGCTCGGCGATGGCGGCGGAGAAAGCCGAGGGCAGCAGCCAGTCCTGCGGTTCGCGCGACACATTGTATAGACATAATGTGGTGTGGCCGTCGAAGCTCCTCGTGAAGGCCAGGATCTCGTCCGGCGCGTCGAGGAAAACGATGTCGCCGCGCTGGAGGGCGATGCTGCTTCGGCGATAGGCGAGCGCCTGGCGGTAGAAACGCAGCACCGCCCTGCGGTCACGCTCCTGCACGTCGACCGCGCGGGGCAGGTGCTCGGCCGGGATCGGCAGCCATGGCCTGGCCGACGAAAAGCCTGCCTGCTCGGCGGTTGCGGACCAGGGCATCGGCGTGCGGCAACCATCGCGGCCCTTGAAGGAGGGCCAGAAGCGGATGCCATAGGGATCGCGCAGATCCTCATAGGCAATCTCCGCCTCCGGCAGCGCCAGCTCTTCGCCCTGATAGAGGCAGATCGTACCGCGCAGGGCGATCAGGATCGCGAGCGACAGACGCGCAACCCGGTCGAGATCGTCGCCCGGCTGTGCGAAGCGGCTGACATGGCGGACGACGTCGTGGTTCGACAGCGCCCAGCACACCCACCCGTCCTTGGCCGCGGCCTCGAACTTCGCGATGGTCTGCCGGAAATGATCGCCGGAGAATTCCGGGCCGAACAGGTCGAAGGTGTAGCAGAAGTGCAGCGCGTCACCGCCCGAGGTGTAGAGGCCGACCGTTGCCGGCGATCGATCGCCGTCGCCCACTTCGCCGACCGCCAGCGTGCCGGGATATTCATCGAGCAAGGCCCGGATGCGGCGTAGGAAGGGCAGGTTTTCAGGCTGGGTCTTGTCGTATCTGTGCTCCTGGAATCCGTAAGGATTGCTGGCGGGAACATCATGCGCGCCGCTCCGATTCACCGGCGGATTGTCTCGCAGCTGCGCATCGTGGAAATAAT
Organism: Rhizorhabdus argentea; assembly: GCF_037861105.1. Lineage (NCBI taxonomy): Bacteria > Pseudomonadati > Pseudomonadota > Alphaproteobacteria > Sphingomonadales > Rhizorhabdaceae > Rhizorhabdus > Rhizorhabdus argentea. Next base: position 39,034 of record NZ_JBANFK010000022.1, on the reverse strand, counting down.
GATTGCAGGCGTCGAGCCGGAAGCCATCGACGCCGCGGTCCAACCAGAAACGCATCGCCTCGATCAGTTCGTCACGGATCTCGGGCGAATGGAAGTTCACGTCGGGCTGCGACGCCAGGAAGCTGTGCATATAATATTGCATCCGCGTCCCGTCCCACTCCCAGGCCGGTCCGCCGAAGATCGATAGCCAGTTGTTCGGCGCGGTGCCGTCGGGCTTGGGATCGGCCCACACATACCAGTCGGCCTTGGGATTGTCGCGGCTCGAGCGGCTTTGCTTGAACCAGGTGTGCTGGTCCGACGTATGGCTGAGCACCTGGTCGATGATGATCTTGAGGCCCAGTTCGTGCGCTCGCGCCAGCATGGCGTCGAAGTCGTCGAGCGTGCCGAACATCGGATCGACATCGCGATAGTCCGAAACGTCATAGCCCATGTCGGCCATCGGCGACCTGAAGAAGGGCGACACCCAGATCGCATCGACCCCGAGCGAGGCGATGTGATCGAGCCGTGCCGTAATGCCGGCGAGATCGCCGATGCCGTCGCCATTGCTGTCCTGGAAGGAGCGCGGATAGACTTGGTAGATCACCGCGCCGCGCCACCAGTCCCGATCGCCGCCATCGCTCATGGCTAACCCTCTTCCTCGACCAGATAGGCGACCGATCGCGCGCGCAGCATCAGCGATCCGCCGTCTTCATCGAGCCGTTTCCAATGGTGGTCCGCCTTGGCCGGAAGCACAAGCCGATGTTCCCCCGCCATGCGGTTGAAGGCTACAGCGATCCGCTTGTCCTGCTCCGGCAGGTGGACGAGCATGACGATGCTGGCGGTCTTGGGATCATGCCATTGCTCGTCGTCGAATGCCTCACCTTCGAAGGTCAGCCACTCCACGTCGGCGGCGCCGAGCAGCACCGGATCGGACAAGGCGGGATGCGCCGAGCGCAGCTGGGCGAGACGCGCGGTGAAGCGCTCAAGATCCCGGTCGCGGCCGGTCCAGTCGACCCAGCTGATCGCATTGTCTTGCGCATAGGCGTTGTTGTTGCCCCGCTGGCTGCGGCCGAACTCGTCCCCCGCGGTCAGCATGATCGTCCCGCGCGAGGCGAACAGCGTGGCCAGCAGCGCCCTGGCGTCGCTGCGGCGGGCGGCGAGCACTACCGGATCATCGGTCGGCCCCTCCACGCCGTTGTTCCAGCTGAAATTGTCGTTATGGCCGTCGCGATTGGCTTCGCCGTTGGCCTCGTTGTGCTTCGCGCCATAGGCGGTGACGTCGGCGAGCGTGAAGCCATCGTGCGCGGCGATGAAGTTGACGGTGCGGCTGTGCGTGCGGCCGTGATGGCCGAAGATGTCGGATGAGCCGGCAAGCCGGGTGGCGAGGTCGCCGACGCTGTGCGGATCGCCGCGCCAGAAGCGGCGGACATCGTCCCGATAGCGATCGTTCCATTCGAGGAAGGGATCGCGAAAATTGCCGAGCTGATAGCCGCCCGGGCCGATGTCCCACGGTTCGGCAATGAGGATGCGGTCCGACAGGAGGGCGTCGCGGCGCAGCTCGCGGAAGAAGGCGGCGTCGGGCTCGTAGCCGTCGCGGCCCCGGCCGAGAATCGGCGCGAGATCGAAGCGGAAGCCGTCGATCCCCGCATTGGTGACGAAGTGCCGCATGGCGTCGAAGACCAGCCGGCGGGTCGCGGGATGATCGCAGTTAAGCGTGTTGCCGCAGCCGCTGTCGTTGGCGAGCGTCCCCGGCTCGTCGCGCACCGTGCTGAAATAGGCATGGCTGTCGATCCCGCGCAGCGACAGGGTAGGCCCCAGCGTGTCGCTCTCGCCGCTGTGGTTGAACACCACATCGAGCAGCACGTCGATGCCCGCATCGTGGAGGGCCGCCACGGTGTCGCGCAGTTCGGCGATGCCCCCGGGGGCGAGGCGGGGGTCGAGGGCCATGAAGCCGACCGGATTATAGCCCCAGCTGTTGGTCAGGCCGAGCGGGCCGAGATGCCGTTCGTCGATCCAGGCGGTGATCGGCATAAGCTCGATCGCGCCGACGCCGATCGCCTTCAGATGTTCCACAATCGCCGGATGCGACAGCGCCGCGATCGTCCCGCGCTGCGGTTCAGGAATATCGGGGTGGAGCTTGGTGAAGCCGCGGACATTGACCTCGTAGATCAAGCCACCGGCTCTGAAGCAGGGGAGGCGGTGCTCGACGGGCGAGGGCAGGGCGGTGACGATCGCCTTCGGCATCAGCGGGGCAGTGTCGATCGCGGCGTCGCGCGGCGCAGCGAGGCGGACATCGTAGGAATAGGGCCGGTCGATGGCGATGGCATAGGGGTCGGCGAGCAGTTTCGATGGGTCGAACCACAGGCCGTGGGCCGGATCATAAGGGCCATCGGTGCGAAAGCCGTAGCGGGCGCCTGCGCCAAGGCCGGGAACAGTGGCCTGGAAGATATCGGCAGGGCCGCGCTCGAGCGGGATGCGATCGATTTCGACGTCGGCCTCGGCATCGAAGATCGAGACCCATGCCGTGCTGGCGGTTTCCGACCAGAGCGCGAAGTGGACGCCCTGCGGGGTGATGGTGGCGCCGAAGCGTTGAGGAGGATGGCGCGTCAACGACAGCTCACGTCACGTAATCACGTCGGGCGCCGTCCGCCCGGTGTGCCGCGTGATCCCCGCGATCGCCTCGACCGCGCCGACAAGATCGGCGATTGCATCCCCGGTCTCGCGGCTTAGATCGCCGCCTTTCGGCTCGTAACGCTCGATATAAATCCGGATCGTCGCGCCCGAGGTACCGGTGCCCGATAGGCGGAACACGATCCGCGAGCCGCCCTCGAACAGGATGCGGATACCTTGGTTGCGGCTCTCCGAGCCATCGACCGGATCGAAATAGGCGAAATCGTCAGCGGCGGCGACGGTGAGCGCGCCGATCCGCTCGCTCGGCAGATCCGCAAGGCGCCCGCGCAACTCGGTGATCAGCGCGTCGGCCGCGGCGCTGTCGACCCCTTCATAGTCGTGGCGCGCATAATAGTTACGGCCGTAGCGCGCCCAATGATCCTCGGCGATCGCGCGGACGCTCTCGCCGCGCACCGCGAGGATGTTGAGCCACAGCAGCACCGCCCACAGCCCGTCCTTCTCGCGGACATGGTCTGAGCCGGTGCCGGCACTCTCCTCGCCGCAGATCGTCGCCTTGCCGGCATCGAGCAGATTGCCGAAGAATTTCCAGCCGGTCGGCGTCTCGTACAGCGGGATGCCGAGCTGTTCGGCGACGCGGTCAGCCGCGCCGCTGGTCGGCATCGAGCGGGCAATGCCGGCGAGCCCTTGGGCATAGCCGGGCGCCAGATGGGCGTTGGCGGCGAGCATCGCCAGCGAGTCCGACGGGGTGACGAAGATGCCCTTGCCGATGATCAGGTTGCGGTCGCCATCGCCATCGGAAGCGGCGCCGAAATCAGGGGCGTCGGCCCCCATCATGTCGTCGTACAGCGCCTTGGCGTGGACGAGGTTGGGATCGGGGTGATGGCCGCCGAAATCGGGCAGCGGCGTGCCGTTGCGGACCGTTCCGGCCGGCGCACCGAGGCGGCGCTCCAGTATCTCGGTGGCATAGGGGCCGGTGACTGCGCTCATCGCATCGAAGGCGATGCGGAAGCCGGAGCCGATCAGCGCCCGGATCGCGCCGAAATCGAACAGGCTCTCCATCAGGGCGGCATAGTCCGCGACGGGATCGATGATCCGTACGGTCGCACCACCGATTCGGGTGTCGCCGTCGCGATCGAGATCGACGTCGGGCGCATCGAGCGTCAGGTAGCGGGCGATGGTCAGGCTCTTCGCGTAGATCGCCTCGGTGATCTTCTCGGGCGCCGGGCCGCCGTTCGAGATGTTGTACTTGATCCCGAAATCCTCGGTGGGGCCGCCGGGATTATGGCTGGCCGACAGCACTATCCCCCCGAACGCGCCATACGAGCGGATAACATGGCTCGCCGCAGGCGTGGACAGGATGCCGCCGCGCCCGACGATGATCGTGCCGAAGCCGTTTGCCGCCGCCATGCGGATCGCGGTGTGGATCACTTCGCGATTGTAGAAGCGTCCGTCGCCGCCGATCACCAGCGCCTGCCCCTCGAAGCCTTCGAGCGAGTCGAAGATCGACTGTATGAAATTCTCCGCATAGCCGGGCTGCTGGAACACCGGCACCTTCTTGCGGAGCCCGGAGGTGCCGGTTTTCTGGTCGGTGAAGGCAGTGGTGGCAACCTCGCGGATCGTCATGCAGCCTGGTTCCTGTCGAGCAATGATCGGTAGAGCGCGGCATAACGGGCGCTGCTGCGCTCCCAGCCATAATCGGCACGCATGCCCTGTTTGCGCATCGCCGCCCAGACGTTGGGCGTGCCGTACAGCGCGATTGCGCGGCTGATCGCCGCTTTCAGGGCTTCACCGGAGGCCGATGGGTGGAGAATGCCGGTCGCGCAGCCGCTCGCCAGCGCCGCCTCGTTCGCGTCTATGATGGTATCGGCCAGCCCGCCGGTGCGCGCCGCCACCGGCACCGTGCCGTAGCGCAGGCCGTAAAGCTGGGTGAGGCCGCAGGGCTCGAAGCGCGACGGGATCAGGATCGCATCGGCGCCCGCCTGGATCAGATGCGCAAGCGCCTCGTCATAGCCGGTGACCACGCCGATTACCCCGCGATGGCGGTGCGCCGCGGCGAGCAGGGCGCCCTCGAACGCGCTGTCGCCCGACCCCAGCACCACCAATTGTCCGCCATGGGCGACCATATGCTCGATGGCATCGACGACCAGGTCGATGCCTTTCTGCCAGGTCAGCCGGCTGATGATAGCGAAGATCGGGCCGTTGCCGCGCTTCAGCCCGAAGCGCTTTTCCAGCGCGCGCCGGTTGGCGACACGGGCGCCGAGCTTGCGGACCGAAAATGGCGCGGCGAGATGCGGGTCGGTTTCGGGGTTCCACTCGGTGCGGTCGATGCCATTGACGATTCCGCTGACCGCGTCGCCGCGGCTGCGCAACAGCCCGTCGAGGCCCATGCCGAACTCGGGGGTGCGGATTTCTTCCGCGTAGGTCGGGCTTACCGTGGTGATCGCATCGGCATATTGCAGGCCGGCCTTCAGATACCCCACGCCGCCATAATATTCGGCGCCATCCACCGAGAAGGCGGAAGCGGGCAGACCGAGATCGGGGAAGATGCGCGCATCGAACCGCCCCTGGAAGGCGAGATTATGCACCGTGACCACCACCGGCGTGCTGGGTGCGCGGCCATGGCGAACGTAGGCCGCCGACATCGCCGCCTGCCAGTCATGGGCGTGCACCACGTCGGCCGCCCAGCCCTTGATCGCACCGGCGGCGATATCTGCGGCGGCCGCCGACAGCGCGGCGAAGCGTTGCCAGTTATCAGGCCAGTCATGCCCGCTGCCGTCGCCATAGGGACCACCCTCGCGCGTGCCGAACAGGCGGGGGGAATCGAGCAGCAGCAGATCGAGCCCGTTCAGCTGCGCTGCAAGAATCCGGGCGGGGCCGCCAAACAGCGTCTTATAGCTATGGACGGGCTTGGCCGCCGGCAGCGCCTTCAACACCTGTGGGTAGGCGGGCAGCAGCGAGCGAACCTCGACACCATGCCGGGCCAACGCCATCGGCAGCGCTCCCGCGACATCGGCGAGGCCACCAGTCTTGACGAGCGGATGGAGTTCGGAGGCTACCGATAACAGGCGCAGCGGCATGATCCCGTCTATGCCACGAGCCGGTCGATCATCGCCTGTGTGATCAGGCACACCCCCTTTTCGCTACGCCGGAAGCGCTGTGCATCCGCGACAGGGTCCTCGCCGACGACCAGGCCCTTGGGGATCTGCACGCCCTGGTCGATCACCACCTTGTGCAACCGTGCTTCACGACCGATCTGGCATCCCGGCATGATTACCGCCTCGGTGATCGACGAGAAGCTGTTCACCCGTACGTTGGTGAACAGCAGGCTGCGGTGCAGCGAGGCGCCGGACACGATGCAGCCGCCCGCGATCAGCGAAGAGGTGGCGGCTCCGCGGCGGCCCTCGTCGTTATGGACGAACTTGGCAGGTGGGGTCACCTCGGCATAGCTCCAGATCGGCCAGTCGCGTTCGTAGAGATCGAGCTGCGGCACCACATCGGTCAGGTCGACATTGGCTTCCCAATAGGCGTCGAGCGTGCCGACATCGCGCCAATAGGCCTCGGGCTCGCTGTCGGCGCGAATGCAGCTCTGCGAGAAGAGGTGCGCAATCGCGGTGCCGTGCTTGACGATATGGGGGATGATGTCCCCGCCGAAGTCATGGCTCGACTTCGGATCGGCAGCATCCCGGCGAAGCTGATCGGCAAGGAACTTCGTGTTGAACACATAGATGCCCATCGATGCGAGGGCAGTGTCGGGCTTGCCGGGCATGGCCGGCGGATCGGCGGGTTTCTCGACGAACGCCTTGATCCGCGCCTTGTCGTCGATATGCATCACGCCGAAGCCAGTCGCCTCGAGGCGCGGCACCTCCAGGCAGCCGACGGTCACGTCCGCACGCGCCTCTACATGCTGGCGGAGCATTAGCTCATAGTCCATCTTGTAGATGTGATCGCCGGCCAGGATGATCATATATTCCGGGCCGTAGGACTCGATTATGTCCAGATTCTGGAAGACCGCATCTGCGGTGCCTTCATACCATTGGGTTTCGGAGACGCGCTGGCTCGCCGGCAATATGTCGAAGCTTTCGTTCCGTTCCGGACGCAGGAAGTTCCAGCCGCGCTGGAGGTGCCGGATCAGCGAATGGGCCTTGTACTGCGTCGCTACGCCGATGCGGCGGATGCCTGAGTTCAAGGCATTAGACAGGGCGAAATCGATGATACGCGCCTTGCATCCGAAATAGACCGCGGGCTTGGCCCTCCGGTCGGTCAGCTCATATAGCCGGCTGCCTCGTCCGCCGGCCAGCACATAGGCCATGGCATCGCGCGCCAGAGGCTGGTTGCGCCGGTCCGTCGACATATCGTCCCCCACCATCACGCTGCCTCGATCATCAATGTCGAGAGCGGCGGCAATGTTATGCTGGCATATCCATCGTCGCTCGCGGTGATACACCCGCCATTGCCCATGTTGCCCCCACCATAGATTGCGGCGTCGCTGTTGATGATCTCGTGCCAGTCTCCGCCGCGCGACAGGCGAAGTCCATAGCCGTGGCGCGGCACCGGCGTCATGTTCGAGATCACGGCGATCGGCGCCTGGCCTGGGGCGTGGCGCTCCCAGGCGAACACCGAGTTGGCGGCATCGTCGACCACGGTCCAGCGGAAGCCTTCCGGCTCGCAGTCGCGGGCATGTAGGGCAGGGCGGTCGCGATAGACTTGGTTGAGATCACGGACGAGCCGGCTCACCCCGGCATGGGCTGGTGCGTCGAGCAGCTGCCAGTCGAGCGCGCGCTCCTCGCTCCATTCGGCGCGCTGCGCGAATTCCTGGCCCATGAACAACAGCTTCTTTCCCGGATAACCCCACATCAACGCGTAATAGGCCCGCAGGTTCGCGAATTTCTGCCAGTCATCGCCCGCCATCTTGTTGAGCAGCGAGCCCTTGCCGTGGACGACCTCGTCATGGCTGAGCGGCAGCACGAAATTCTCGTCGAAGGCGTAGAGCAGGCCGAAGGTGATGTCGTCGTGATGATGGCGGCGGTACACCGGCTCGCGCGCCATGTAGCGCAGCGTATCGTGCATGAAGCCCATATTCCATTTGAAGCCAAAGCCCAGGCCGCCCTCATGGACAGGGTGAGAAACCTTGGGCCAGCTGGTCGATTCCTCGGCGATCGTCATCACGCCGGGATGGTGGCCGTAGAGCTCCTTGTTCATGCGGCGGAGGAACTCGACCGCTTCGAGATTTTCGCGTCCGCCCTCGCTGTTGGGCAGCCATTCGCCCGCCTTGCGCGAATAATCGAGGTACAGCATCGAGGCGACGGCATCGACGCGCAGACCGTCGAGATGGTATTTCTCGGCCCAGAACAAGGCGTTGTTGACGAGATATGCCAACACTTCGCGCCGCCCGAAATTATAGATCGCGGTGTTCCAGTCGGGGTGGAAGCCCTTGCGCGGATCGGCATGCTCGTAGAGCGCAGTGCCGTCGAACCGCGCCAGGCCGTGCTCGTCGGTGGGGAAGTGCGCCGGCACCCAGTCGAGGATTACGCCGATGCCGGCGTGGTGCGCACCTTCGACGAAACGGGCGAACCCTTCCGGCGAGCCGAAGCGCGCCGTCGGGGCGTAGAGGCCGGTGGTCTGATAGCCCCAGCTCGGATCATAGGGAAATTCGGTAATCGGCAGGAACTCGATATGGGTGAAGCCCATCTCGACGACATAGGGGATCAGCCGGTCCGCCATCTCATCCCAGGACAGGAAATCGCCCTTGCCGTCGCGCTGCCAGGAGCCGGCGTGGACCTCATAGATCGAGATCGGCTGACGGCGGACATCGGCCTTGGCCCAGAAATCGCGATGCGCCTCGTCCCCCCAGCGGTGCGCGAGGGGGGCGGTGGTGATCGATGCGGTGGCCGGGCGCAGTTCGGAGCGGAACGCGAAGGGGTCGGCCTTGAGCGGCAGCAGCGTGCCCTCGGGCCCGACGATCTCGAACTTGTAGGGCTCGTCTTCGCCGATGTCGGGAACAAAGATCTCCCAGATGCCGGTATCGCGCCGCAGCCGCATCAGATGGCGGCGGCCGTCCCACTCGTTGAAAAGACCGACCACTGAGACGCGCTTCGCATTGGGAGCCCAGACCGCGAAGTGGACGCCATGGGCGCCCTCATGGCTGATCTTGTGCGCGCCCATCTTGTCGAACAGCCGCAGGTGCGAGCCCTCGGCGATGTAATAGTCGTCCATGGGCCCGAGCACCGGGCCGAAGCTGTAGGGATCGGCGACGATCCATTCGCCCGCCGCATTGGCAGCGCGATAGCGCAGCGGCTGCGATTTGCGGATTGAGAGCCGGCCTTCGAACAGCCCGGCCTTGTCGATCATCGCGAGCCTGCCCGCGGGTTTGCCGGCGAGCGTCAGCGCCTCGATAGTTTCGGCGCCTGGGATGAAGGCGCGGGCGATCAGGCCCTTGTCCGTCGCGTGTACGCCGAGCGCGGCGAAGGGGTCGCCATGCTGTCCCGCGATGAGGGCTGAGGTTTCGCTGTTCGGGAGCTCTGTCACGAGCCCTCTCGACTCATTCGGGCAGGCCGTTCGATATATGCCTCGTCTGCTTGTTCGTCATCCCGGCGGAGGCCGGGATCTCGGGAGAATTGCGCGCACCCTTGCCTCCTGAGACCCCGGCCTCCGCCGGGGTGACGATCAGGAGATGGTATCAGAGAACGCCCCAGATTTCAGAGGCATATTGCCGGATAGTGCGATCCGATGAGAACCACCCCATGCCGGCGACGTTGCGGATCGCCTTGGCATTCCAGTCCTCGCGATCAATCCACAGCTGGTCGACGTTGCGCTGGGCGGCGTGATAGCTGTCGAAGTCGGCGGCCACCATGAACCAGTCATGCTCGTACAGGCCCGCTATCAGTGCCTTGTAGCGGTCGCGGTCGTCGGGCGAGAAGACGCCGCCCGAGATCGCCTGGAGCGCCTGACTGAGTTCGCGCGACTGTTCGATGATCTGACGGGGGTTGTGGCCCTCGGCGCGGGCCTGTCCCACCTCGGCCGCGGTCAGGCCGAAGATAATGATATTGTCAGCTCCGACATGATCGCGCATCTCGACATTGGCGCCATCGAGCGTGCCGATGGTGAGCGCGCCATTCAGCCCGAACTTCATGTTGCCGGTGCCCGACGCTTCCATGCCCGCCGTCGAGATCTGCTCGGACAGGTCGCAGGCGGGCATCATGATCTCGGCCATCGAGACATTGTAGTTGGGCAGGAAGGCGATCTTCAGCAGTCCCTGCACGGCCGGATCATGATTGACGACCCGCGCCACGTCATTGGCCAGCTTTATGATCAGCTTCGCGTTGTGATAGCTCGGCGCCGCCTTGCCGCCGAACAGCTTGACCCGCGGCACCCAGTCGCGCTCGGGATGCGAGCGGATCTGGTCGTACAGTGCCACCGCCTCGATGATGTTGAGCAGCTGGCGCTTATATTCGTGGATGCGCTTGATCTGGGTATCGAACAAGGCCGTGGGGTCGACCTTGAGGCCCATGCGATCGCGCAGCAGGTTCGACAGCACCACCTTCTTAGCGCGCTTCACTGCCGCGAACTTTTCCTGGAAAGCGCTGTCCCCGGCGAACTTCGCAAGTGCCTGTAATGCCTCGGTATCGTCGAGGAAGCGGTCGCCGATCGCCTCGCGGATCAGCAGGGTCAGCTCGGGGTTGCACTGCATCAGCCAGCGGCGCGGCGTGATGCCGTTGGTCTTGTTGTTGATGCGATCAGGGTAGAGCCGGTGGAAATCGGCGAACACCGTCTCCTTCATCAGCTCGGTATGCAGCGCCGATACGCCGTTGACGCTGTGCGATCCGGCGAAGGCGAGGTTGCCCATCCGCACCCGCCGATCGCCGCCTTCGTCGATCAGCGAGATCGCGCTGATCCCGGCGTCGTCGAAGCCATGCTCGCGGCGCGCCTCGATCAGCAGCTTGGCGTTGATCGCGTAGACCAGCTGCATGTGTCGTGGCAGCAGCTGTTCGAACAGCGGCACCGGCCAGCTTTCCAGCGCCTCTGGCAGCAGGGTATGGTTGGTGTAGCCGAAGGTGGCGCGGGTGATGTCCCAGGCTTCGTCGAAGTCGATGCCGTGAAGATCGATCAGGATCCGCATCAGCTCGGCGACCGACACCGCCGGATGGGTATCGTTGAGCTGGATCGCCGCCTTGTCGGGCAGAGTGCGGATGTCACCGAAATACTGGACATGCCGGCGGACGATGTCCTGCAGCGAGGCCGAGGAGAAGAAATATTCCTGGCGCAGGCGCAGTTCCTGGCCGGCGGCATTGGAATCGGCGGGATAGAGGACGCGGGTTAGCGCCTCGGCCTTGTTGCTCTCCTTGAGCGCGCCGAAGTGATCGCCGGCGTTGAACGCATCGAGCAGAATCGGATCGATCGGCTGCGCCGTCCACAGCCGTAGCGTGTTGACCCGGGCGCCGCGCCAGCCGACCACCGGCGTGTCATAGGCGGTAGCGATGAAGCGGTCGTGCGGTTTCCACAGCCGGGCATGATCGCCGCTCCCATCGGCCGCGGCGAGATCGACCACGCCGCCGAAGCCGATTTCGTAGCTCGCCTCGCGCCGTTCGAATTCCCAGTTGTTGCCATGGGCGAGCCAGGTTTCGGGTAGCTCGACCTGCCAGCCTTCGGATATCTCCTGGCGGAACATGCCGTTCACATAGCGGATGCCATAGCCATAAGCGGGGATGTCGACCGAAGCCATCGACTCCATGAAGCAGGCGGCGAGGCGACCTAGGCCGCCATTGCCCAGCGCGGCGTCCGGTTCGAGCTCGCGAATGATGTCGATGTCGACGCCGAGCAGCGCGAGCGCCTCGCGCATCTCGTCCATAAGACCGAGGTTGGACACGGCGTCGCGCATCAGCCGGCCAATCAGGAATTCGAGGCTGAGATAATAGACCCGCTTGTCGCCGGCTTCGTAGGTGTCCTGAGTGCTTTCGATCCAGCGGTCGATGATGCGGTCGCGGATCACCAGGATGCTGGCCGCCAGCCAGTCGTGGCTCCTGGCCGCGGCGGCATTCTTGCCGATCCGGTAGGTCAGCCGTTCGACGATTTCTTCGGCAAGCGTGGAGGGATCGGAGGTTCGCTGCGCGGGCTTCGGCAGGGCTGCGCTGCTGGTGCTGCTCATCGTCGCGACTCCCCCGGGGACCCTTGGAACTGCGGCGAGTGTATCGCAGCGGATAGGCGGTGCAACAGCGATGTTGCACTGCGGCAGGGCGCTTTCATTCGCCCTTTGCGGGCGATAGCGTCAGATTAAGCTACAAGAGCGGGCGGGGCGGGTGCCCACTGGCGAAGGGGTGGGAAAACTTCGCCCTCTCGGCGGGCTATCCAGATCCCTGCTCCGCCAGCCTCAGCATCACCAGCGTCGAAAGCTGCGCCCGTTCGGCCAGGCTTTCCACGATCAGATATTCGTCCGGCGAATGGATTGCCCCGCCGCGAGGGCCCATCGTGTCCACCACCGGCACGCCGCAAGCGGCGATGTTGTTGCCGTCGCAGACGCCCCCGGTCGCCGTGTGGCCGATCGGCCGGCCAAGCAGCGCGGCGCTGTCCTCGACCAGCGCGAACAGCCGCGCCGCCTTTTCGTCGATGGGCTTGGGGGGACGGCCGAAGCCGCCATGGACATGCGCCGACACGCCATGTTCGGCAGCGATGGTCCGCGCCAGCTCGTCGAGCAGTGCCTGCGCCGCGCGCTGGTCCGCGGGCAAAGCGGGGCGGAGGTTGACGCGCAATATTGCCCGGTCGGGCACGACATTGTTGGGGCCGCCGCCATCGATGCGCGCGGGGTTGATCGACAGCCCGGCGCGGCGCGCGCGGGACAGGCGTAGCGCGAGATCGCCGGCGGCAACGATGGCATTCCGACCATCTTCGGGATTGCGGCCGGCATGGGCGGAACGCCCGGTGAAGATGATCGAGAAATTGCCGCTGCCGGGCCGGGCGCCCGCCAGCGTGCCATCGGGCAGCGCTGAGGGTTCGTAGGTCAGCGCGGCGAGCTTGCCGCGGGCCGCCTGAGCGATCAGCGCGGCGGAGCCGGGCGAGCCGATCTCCTCGTCGGAATTGACGATGACCTCGTAGCCGATCCGCCCTCCGAGCGGTGAGGACTCGATCGCGTGCAATGCCGCCAGCATCAGCGCGATTCCGCCTTTCATGTCCGCGACGCCGGGGCCGTTGAGCACTGTGCCGCCGTCGAAATCGGTCAGCGTCTGGAAAGGGTGGTCGACCGGATAAACGGTATCCATATGGCCGGTGAGGAGCAGCTGCACCGGCGCTAACGGGCGAACGCGGACATGCAGGTTCTGGCCGAAGGTGAGCAGCTGCAGCTGGCCGGTCCGGTCGACCTCCTCTCCCCGCGCGGCATCGCGCAACAGTACCTCGCCGGGCAACATCGAGAAGGCGTCCGCCAGCAGGCTCGCGATAGTCGCCAGCCCGTCGAGGTTGCGCGACTCGCTGTTGACCGCGCTCCATCGCCGCACCTGCGCCAGCATGGGCGCCGCCGCGGCGGCATCCAGAGCGGCGCGGTGCCGGTCGATCACAGCAGACGTCCCGTCAGTTCTGCGGACATGTCCGCGATGGTATCCGCTTCGAAGCTCGCGACCGGATAGGCGCAGTAGTCGGCGGCATAATAAGCGCTCGGCCGGTGGTTGCCGGACTTGCCCAGCCCCCCGAACGGCATGTTCGCCGCCGCGCCCGTCGTCGGCCTGTTCCAGTTGACGATTCCGGCACGCGATTGGGTGAGAAAGCGCTGCCATAGCGCCGGATCATCGGCGAGCAGGCCTGCCGACAGGCCGAAGCTGGTGGCATTGGCGGCGGCGATGGCGGCGTCGAAATCGGGCACGCGGATCACCTGGAGGATCGGCGCGAAGATTTCCGCATCGGGAACGTGGATGCCGGTCACGTCGTAGATCGCCGGGGTGGCGAAAGCCTCGCTACGCTCCAGCCGTTCGAACGGGAGGAGGGGCTTCGCACCCTGCGCCTTGAGTGCCGCGGCCGCATCGAGCCCGTTCTGCGCCGCGCGGGGCGAGATCAGCGGACCCATATAGGGTTCCTCCACATCGTCCCACGCCCCGATTCTCAATCGGGTCGCAAGCGTGTGGACCGCCTCAATGATCGCATTGCCCTCCACACCCTCGGGCACGATCAGCCGCCGCGCGCAGGAGCAGCGCTGGCCGGTGGTGACGAACGCCGACTGCACGATCGCCGCTGCGGAGGCGTCGGGGTTGCCCCAGGCGATCAGTGGGTTGTTGCCGCCAAGCTCGAGCGCGAGGATCACATGCGGCCGCTCGACCATCACCCGGCGGAAGTGCGCGCCGGTGGAGGCCGAACCGGTGAAAAGTAACCCGTCGATGTCCGCGTCGATCAGTGCCGCGCCCTGATCGCGGCCGCCCTGGACGAGCTGGAAGACATGCTCGGGCACCCCGGCATCATGCAGCGCCCGCGCCATGTGCTGGCCGGTCAGCGGGGTCTCCTCGGAGGGTTTGAACACGACCGTGTTGCCCGCCAGAAGCGCGGGCACGATATGCCCGTTCGGCAGATGGCCCGGAAAATTATAGGGTCCGAGCACCGCCATCACGCCATGCGGCTTGTGGCGCAGCACTGCCCGGCCGAAGGCCGTGTCCGCGCTGCGTGTGCCGGCGCGCTCCGCCTGCGCAGCGACGGAGACGGCCACCTTGGCGATCATCGAGCCGAGCTCGGCCCGGCTTTCCCACAGCGGCTTTCCCGTTTCCCGGGCGATGTCGCGCGCGATATCGTCGGTGCGGGCCTTCAGCGTGTCGGCATAATGCCGGAGGATGGCGATGCGGGCTTCGGTCGTCAGCCCTGCCCAGGCGGGATGCGCGGTGCGGGCGCGCGCGACGATGGCCGGAATCGCTTCGGGGGCGGTTTCCTCGCCTTCCCATATCGTCAGCCCTGTCGCGGGGTCGATCGAGCGCATCATTGCCTTACCCTCACCAGATCGCCGTCCTTCAGCCGCATGGCATCGATGGCTGCCGCATCGAGCATCGCCGTTCCGCCCTCGATCCGCACCTTCGCCCGCGTGGCGCGAAAGCCGGGGACCGACAGGGTCGAAACCAGCCTCTCCGGCGCTTCGACCGGATTGCCGATCACGACCGGCAAGGCCATCGTCCGCTCGATCGTCTTGATACTATCCCGCGGCACGGAATAGGTGGGGCCGCCGTCGAAAATATCCACTAGTCCGGACCCCCGAAACCCTTCGTGTTCGAGCATCGCCCGGGCTGCCTCGCCCTCGACATGGACCTTTCCGATCGCTGCCTGGGCCGATTCCGCAATCAATTCGACGTAGATCGGGTGGCGCGGGGCAAGATCGAGGATGAACTGTCCGTCGGTCGACATCACCATGTGGTCGGCCTCGTCGAACGGAAGATGGAAGAACTTGCTCGCGACACCTTCCCAGAAAGGGCAGGTGCCGTCGGGCGAGAAATAGCCGCGCAACTCGGCCATCACCGTTTCCGAGAAGCGCGTCCTGTCGACGCCGATCAGCATGTAGCGCGAGCGGGCGAGCAGGCTGCCGGCGCCCCCCGAGCGCCGCTCCGGGCGGAGATAGAGCGAGCCGACCTCGGTCCAGCCTGCGCATTCGTTGACCAGCACCAGCGCCTGGTGATCGAAGCGGGTGCCGATCGCCGAGGAGAATTGCGCCAGCGTCATCACCCGAAAGGAGAAATGGGGGCGCGCTACGCCGACGGCCGCGCGCACGCCGCACACCCCCTCGATCCGGCCGGTCTCCAGATCCTCGAGCATCAGCGTGTACCACGCCTCGCGCGGCGGGATCGCGCCGGTGAAGCTGCCCTCCGACAGCGTCAGCCGGTTGAGCAGTGTCTGCTCGTCCTCCGGCAGGCTGGTGAAGCCGCGGCCCGAGAGGATGGCCAGTTCCATCAGGGCGTCGAGATCCGACGGGCCGGCGGGGCGGACGACCAGCATCAGCGTGCCTGGACTGCAGTCTGGAGATGGGAACCCATCACCGTCTTGTGCGATATCCGTTCCGGAAGTTCAAATCGCGCGCAGCAGCGCATCGAGCGCATCATGCGCGGCATTGGCCTGATCCCAAAGATCCGGATCGGCCAGATCGGCCGCCGCGATCCGCGCCGGCCAATGGCGCTCGACCAGTTCGCACAGCGCGGTCCAGCGCCGCTCGTCAAGCAGGAAGCGCTCGTCGACGCTGAGGCGCGCGTCAGCGCTCATCGGAACGCGCAGGCGCAGGCAGGCAGGGCCGCCGCCATTGCGCATGCTCTCGCGCACATCGACGACGATAGCCTCGTCGATCGGATTGTTCCCGGCGCGGATCGCCTCGACCGCTTGCCAAACGCGAGCATTGGCCTGAGCTTCTCCCGGCAGGATCAGCGCCATCCCGCCTTCGGGCAGGGTGACGAGCTGCGAATTGAACAGATAGGAGCTGATCGCATCGCCGAGGCCGATGTTGTCGACCTCGACCGGGGTGAAGCCGGGCACTGCCCGTTCCGCTGCGGCGAAAAGCCCGTCGCGATCCTCGAATGCTGCAGCATGTGCGAGCAGGACATGCTCGTTTGCGACGGCCATGACATCGTTGTGGAAGGCGCCGGCTTCGATCGCGGCTTGCGATTGCAGCGTGTGAAAGCCCTCTATGCCCGTGATCCGGGCGACTGCCTCGCCGGCCCGCCGGGCCTGCCGTTCGGGGAAGCGACTACCGCGCGCCGTGCCATGGACAAACACATTGAGCCCTGCTGCGGCGTGACGCTCCGTCAGCCGCATGTGGTTCGCTGCACCTTCGTCGCTGAAATGCTGCGTCGCCGGCAGCGCCGGGTGGACGGAGAAATGGCGCTCGTCGGGAAAGATGCGGCGTAGCATCCGGTAGGTGTCCGGCGCCTCGAGGCTCCGGTGCAGCATCGTAGCGAGATTGGCAGTGACCAGGTGAACCCGACCATCGGCGCTGTCTGGTGCCGCAATCACCGTCGCAGCATTGGCCGCCCACATCGCCGATGCCGAGCAGGCGTTGATGAACAGTACGGGGTCGTCCGCCGCGGCGCGCGCCAATATGGTCTTGTCGTCGCCCGTGAAGCCGAGCGTGCGCAAGGCCGCGACGGCCGGGCGGCGGGGCGGGGGGATGAAACCCTGGAACAGGCCGCGGTCCATCAGCCGCTTCATCTTGGCGAGCCCCTGCAGCGCTGCAGTGCGGGGCTGCGACACCGCGCCCGCGTTGCTGGCGCTGGCGATGTTGCCGTCCGAGAGGCCGGTGTAGTTGTGCGTGGGGCCAATCAGCCCGTCAAAATTGATCTCGATTGTCATAGCGCCAGATAGCTGAAGCCATTGCCGGCCGACAGGCCAAGGCTTGCCGCGCTCCTCCTGTCGGTGACAGCCTGTCCGCCGGATGCCTCGACAGACCCGACGGTGCAGCGAAATGCGGCGCCAGTGCCGGTGGTGATCAAATGGTCACGCAAGACATCGGCGTCGCTGCCGCCCGCGAACATGGCGTGGCGCAGATCGCGGAGCGCGCGGAGGTCGTCGATCGTGGCGACGAGCGTAGGGCCGGCATCGAAGATATCTACATAGCCTTCATCACGGAATCCCTCCTCGATCAGCAGGCTTCGCGCCGACCGGCCATCGTCGTGCACCTTGCCGATCGCTGCCTGCGCCTCCTGCGACAGCATGTTGACGTAGATCGGCGCACGCGGGCCGAGATCGGCGATGAACTGGTTGCCGGTCGTGCCGCTGATATGATCGGCTTCGGCGAAGCTCATCGCATAGAAGCGGCCGCCAACGGCATCCCAAAAAGGCGAGCGGCCCTCGTCAAGCCAGCCCCTGAGATCGGCGATCACCCGCTTGCCGAACATCGCCCGGTGGCGGCCGATGAACAGATATCGGCTCCGCGCTATCATCCGGCCATAGCCGCCCTGGCGCAGCGCCGGATCGACGATCAGCCCGCCGACCTCGGCGCAATCCTCGAGGTCGTTGTTCAGAGTGAGAACCGGGAAGCGTACCATCCGGCCGTCGATGCTCGAGCGCTGCGTCGTATAGCTGATCCGATAGCTGTAGAAGGGCCAGTCGGTTCCGAGGCGGGGAAAGACCATGCCGCAGCCCCGCACGCGGCCCTCCAACTCCAGCCCCAGGATGATCGCTCCGCCCAGATTGGCGCCATCGAGCAGCGCGATGCTGCGGGCGATGCGGTCGGCCATCGCCTCGCGATCGGGCGGCAGATTGGTGAAGCCGGGGCCGGCTCCGCCCGCCAGTGCCATCATCGCGTCGACGTCGTCATGACGCACCGGACGGATCTGAATCGAAGCGGATTCGGACATGCGGTATAGTGTTGGTTTGCTCTCTGCCTTTCAAGCAGGGGTTGTTTTGCGTAAGGGCGGGCCGTGCTTCTTCCCGATCTCATGATGGCGCGTTCCGTGCTGCCCTGGCTCGACATCGCCGGGATCGCCATCTTCGCGATCAGTGGCGCGCTGGCGGCGGCGCGGCGGAGGCAGACCATCGTCACCTTCACCTTCTTCGCAGCGGTAACCGGCACCGGCGGCGGAACGCTTCGCGACCTGCTGATCGGCGCGCCGGTGTTCTGGATCCATGACAATCGCGCGCTGGCAGTGTGCCTGCTGGCCGCTCTCGCGGTGTGGGTGACGCCGCAGCGGATCTGGCCGGTCAAGGCCATCGACTGGTTCGACGGGTTGGGGCTGGCCGCCTATGCGGTGTTCGGATCGTGGAAGGCGCTTGCCTTCGGGCTCCCGCCGCTGGGCGCAGCGGCCATGGGCGTGATCACCGCCTGCATGGGTGGGATCATCCGCGACGTGCTGGCCGGCGAGCCTTCGATCCTGCTCCGCCCCGAACTCTACGTCACCGCGGCGGCGCTGGCGGCCGGCTTGTTCGTGCTGCTGACGATGCTCGGCGTGCCGCTGCTGACTGCCGCGGCGATCGCCGCCGCAGCGGGTTTCGTGCTGCGCGCGCTCGCGATCGTGCGTGGTCTCGCCCTGCCCGGATATCGCGACTGATCGACGTGATCGGAGCCGCCGTTCACCGTGGCGACATCTTCGTTCCGCATGGGAACCCTGACGGCGGCGAAACGTAGAGTCGTGCACTGAAGTTGAGGATGTGAAGATGCGTAGCTGGGTGTTGGGCAAGATTCCGGCGGTGTCGGCGGCAGCGTTGATGCTTGCTTCCTGTGGGCCCAAGCAGCTTGCGCTCCCAAGCGATCCGATCGACCGGGCCGCGACCTGTGCGGTGGTGAGCGCCGCCGATTCCCGCGCGAAGGCGCCCGAGGCGAAGGGCGATCTGGACTTCGATGCGCAGACCCGAATCATCCATTACGCGATGATCGCCGGTTCGGAGGGCAACAATTTCTCGGCCAAGCGGGCCTCGGCGGTCGTCAACCGGATGGGCGAGGTCGAAGCCGACATCACCAACGGCAAGTGGCAGGATCTGGTCGCCCCCTGCGATCAGGCTTATCCGGTCGTCAAGAAGACCGATGGCATCGCGCTGCCGAAGGGCCGGTTCGATGCCGAGCTGGGCTGCTACTCGATGGGCGATTTCCTTGTGAAGACGGTGACCACCAGCGATCCCACGGCGCAGGAGCGCTTCGCCGCCTTCCAGAAGATGAAGCGTCAATTGGACGGCCCGATCGGTAGCGCCCTCAAGGCGCGCGGTGCCGGCAGCTATGTGAAGACGCAGGCGCTCAAGGAAGCGGCGCTGGTGCAGATGACGAAGCTCGGCGCGCCGGCCGAGGTGATGAAGATCTGCACCAGCCGTTTTTCCTGACCTCCGTCACGCAAATGGACGAGTCTCCAGCGGCCTTGCCGGCCGTGTCCCCAGATCGAGCTGGTAGAGGCCGACATCATACCAGCTGCCCAGTTTGTACCCGACCTTCGACAATATGCCGCAGCGGACGAATCCGAAGGATTCGTGCAGCCGCACACTGGCGGCATTAGGCAGGGTGATCTTGCCGACCACCGCCTGAAACCCCTGTTCGCCGAGAGCGGCGATAAGGGTGCGGTAGAGCGCCGCACCAATGCCACGGCGATGGTGGCCGCGAGCGACATAGACGGTCGCTTCCGCGGTCCAGCGATAGGCGGCGCGTTCATATAACTTGGCGGCGTAAGCATAGCCGGCCACCACGTCTTCCTGCTCGGCTACCAGGAACGGATATTCCGGCAGGATGTGATCCATCCGCGCGGCCAATTCCTCCGAATCGGGCGGATCGACCTCGAAGGTAATCATCGAGTTGCGGACATAATGGCCGTAGATCGCGGCGATCGCCGCCGCGTCGGCGCGCATTGCAGGACGAACCTTCAGCGTGTGGCCCATGCCAACAGGGCGCGGGCGGCGCTGATGTCGTCGGAGCGGGGCGGGGTCTCGCCGCCAGTGCATTCGAGACAGCGCACCTGGATCGCGGGCCCCGTCAGAATGCGCTGCGCCTCGGCCAGCGCGTGCACCATGATGCGATCCGGCCGTCCGGCGGCAGATCCCCACGGGCCGCGCGCCTGCGCCGCATCGCCGTCCTGCTGATCGGGTTCGACCAGCGACTTGATCATCTGCCGCCAAGGCGACAGGGGTTTCTCTATATACAGCGGGCGAGCCGAACCGGGATCGATCTTGGCCAGCCTGGCGGCTTCGGCGATAGCGTCGTCAACGCTGCCGAAGCGGTCGACCAGACCGATCTGCCGTGCGGTGCTGCCGGCCCAGACGCGGCCTTCCGCAATTTCGCGAACCCGCTCGATCGGCAGATTGCGCGACTGCGCCACCAGACCGGTGAAGCGCCGGTAGATGTCGTTGATCGAGCCCTGCATCATTGCATCAAACATCGGGGAGGTGCCGCGATAGAGATCGGGTTCGCCCGATAGCGGCGTTGTCTTGACGCCGTCGGCGGAGAGGCCGAGCTTGGCCAGCGATCCTTCGAACGTCGGCAGGATGCCGAACACGCCGATCGACCCGGTCACCGTCGACGGGTCGGCGATGATCCGATCGGCCGGGGTAGAAATCCAGTAGCCGCCGCTCGCCGCGACGCCGCCCATCGACACCACCACCGGCAGGCCCAGCCCCTTGGCCTGGAGTATCGCCGAGCGGATCTGTTCGGATGCCATCACCGAGCCGCCGGGCGAATCGACCCTGACGACCAGCGCCTTGATCCGCTTGCGGGCAAGTTCGTCGAGCAGCAGGTTGGAAATGGTGGTTCCCCCCGCCGATCCGGGCGAAGCCTCGCCATCCACGATCTCTCCGGCAACGGTCAGCACGCCGATCGGCGTGCCGCTCGATTTTTCGCCGTGCGAGGCCACCCAGCGATCGAGGGGAATGGCCTTGAAGTCGTTGATGCCGCCATCGCTGGCGTCGCCCGCGACCGCCGCGACCCGCGAGTTGAAGGCGTTTCGATCGCCCAGCTTGTCGACCAGGCCGGCCCTGAGCGCCGCCTGCGACATCTGCCCGCCGGCGGCGGCGATCATCGCGTCGGGGCGGGCGAGATAGGGCGCGAGCTTCGCCTTCGGCCGCGCCGTGGCGACATCGGCCTGCCAGCTCGCCCAGAGCGCATTGGCCAACGCCTGATTGGCGTCGCGCGCCTCAGGCGACTGGTCGTTGCGCATGAAGGGCTCTACCGCAGACTTGAACGCCCCGACCCGGTAGATCTTGGCGGTGATGCCGAGCTTGTCCATCAACCCCTTATAGTAGAGCCGCGATCCGCCCGGCCCTGACAGGAGAACCCCACCCAGCGGATTCAGCCAGACCTCGGTCGCATGCGATGCCAGCTGATAGCCATCGTCATTGTAGCCGGTGGCATAGGCATAGACGGGCTTCCCTGCCGCCCGCGCCCTGTCGATGGCCCGCCCCGCGCTCGCGATCGCGGCCTGTTCGCCGCCAAGGAAGGTATCGAGATCGAGCACGACGGCCTTGATGCTCGTCGAGGTCGAGGCGGTCTGCAGCGCGCGTTCGAGGTCGCGCAGCCGGGTCTCGCGGATCAGGCTGCGGTTGCCTGACAGCAGACTCAGCGTGTCGGTCTCGGCCGGCTGCTCGACCAGCGTGCCCGACAGGTCCAGGACCAGTGCGCCCGAGCTGGGCACAACGCTGTTGGGCTTGATCGACAACGCCATGAACAGGAAGGCGAAGAAGATCAGCATCGCGATCAGGACGAGCCCGTCCTTGATACCGACCAGTAGTTTCCAGAGCCCTCGAACCAGCTTCATGTCGCGATCATTTCCAGCCAATGTCCGGCCCAGATAGGCTGCAATGGACCGGCCGTCCATGGCATCAGGATTGCGACTGGCCCTGCGACAGCGTCACATCGACGCCGACGTTGAGCACCTCGTGCCCGCCGCCGACGCGCGCTCCGGAAATCGGTGCGGCATCGCGGAAATCCAGGCCCTTGGCGACGCGGACATAGCGGTCGTCCGGACACTGGTCGTTGATCGGATCGAAGCCTATCCAGCTATATCCGGGCACATCGAGCTCAGCCCAGAAATGCGGCGCCTGGCGGTGGCCATGATCCGGATCGTCGCGATAGATGTAGCCAGTGACGAAACGCGCGGCGAAGCCGGCGCTACGGGCCGCGGTGACGAGGACATGCGCCATGTCCATGCTGCAGCCCGAGCCCGCGGCAATGATCTCCGATGCGGACCGGACTATGGGGCTGCGCTCGGGGGTACCGCGGACCAGTTCGTGCACGGCGGTATTGAGCGCGTGGGCGCGGCCGAGTTCGTCGCCGGGCTCTGACCAGTTTTCTTCGGCGAGTGCTCGGATCACGTCATCCGCGGCCGTGAGCTCGGTCGGTCGGGTATATACCGCCGGCGGCAGCGACTCGATCGCACCGGACACTACGCCGGCGCGGTCCTCGGTCCGCACTTCGCCGGTGACCCTCAGCCCGATGCGCTCGACCGGTCCGGCCAGATAGAGCATCGAAACGACATTGCCGAAGCCGTCGGTAAGGTGCTTGAGCCGGGCGTCGCAGTCGACGTCGATCCGCCAGTCGGCGACGTTCTGGCCGATATGGCTGGATGGCGTCAGGCGCAGCATCTGGACGACGCGAGCCTGCGGCTCGGTAAAGCGATATTCTGTCTGATGGTGGATCAATAGCCGCATCAGCCGAACCGGAATTGCTGCCCGATCGCCTGATGGATGCGGGTGTTCTCATAGATGAACGCCGTGAGCCATTCATGCAAACCCTGCGCAAAGATCGCATCGATCGTGGTGCGTTCCAGCGCGTTGTGGCGCAGCCGGGCGAGGCGGTCGGCTTCGCCCTGGAGGCCGGTGCGTTTGCCGATGGCATTGAGGTGCATGACCGCTTCCTCCGACGATGCGATCAGCGAGCGCGGTAGCTCCGGCTTGAGGCTGAGCAGCTCGGCGACCAGCCAGGGCTTCAGTCCTTCGCTATAGAGCCAACGATAGGCGGTGACCGCGGAGACGGTGTGAAGGATCGTCGTCCACTGGTCCCGGTCGATGGGGCCGCCGACCTTCTCGCCCTCGGGCAGCAGCAGATGATATTTGACGTCGATCAGCCGTGCGGTGTTGTCGGCGCGCTCCACCGCAGCGCCCAGACCAATGAAGCTGTAGGCCTCGTTGCGCAGCATTCGGTGCAGGGCCCCTTCAAAGCCGCGGGTCTCGGCGCGGATCTGTTCGACCAGGGTAAGCGTCGACTGGCTCCCGCCGGTCGAGGCGCGACCACGCAGGCCCAGCCAAGCGCGATTGATGGCTTCCCAGGCGTCACGGCTTAGCGCGGTGCGCACCGACTTGGCATTGCTGCGCGCCGAGTCGAGGCAGGAGCGGATCGAATTAGGATTGGAGGCGGACAATGTCAGATAGCGGCTGATCGCGACCGGCGACCGGGTTTCGCCTGTCAGCCCGAAATCATAGTCTGCGGCGGCGACGAGCAGGGCGCTGTCCCAGGCAGCCTGGCCAGCGGGGCGGGGGGAGAGGGCGTCGAGCCGTATCGTGGCTTCGATCAGCCGTGCGGTGAACTCGGCGCGCTCGACATAGCGGCCGATCCAGAACAGCGAACTGGCGGTGCGGGAGAGCATCAGGCTACGTCCTCCCGTCCGGGCGCCAGGATCAGGCTGTCCTTGGTGCCGCCGCCCTGGCTCGAATTGACGACGAGCGATCCTTCGCGCAGCGCGACGCGGGTCAGGCCTCCCGGGGTGATCGTCACGCCCTTCGCGCCGGACAGCACGAACGGACGAAAATCGACATGGCGGGGGGCGACTCCCTTGTCGCACAGCGTGGGAACGGTCGACAGCGCCAGCGTCGGCTGCGCGATGTAGCGCTCCGGCTCCGCCTTCAGGGCGAGGCGGAACTCCTCGATCTGCGCCTTGGTCGCGGTCGGGCCGACCAGCATGCCATATCCGCCCGATCCGTCGACGAGCTTCACTACCAGCTTGTCGAGATTGTCGAGCGTATATTGGAGCGCGCCCGGCTCGCGGCAGCGATAGGTCTCCACATTGGGCAGCTTCGCATTGCCGCCGGAATAATATTTCACGATCTCCGGCATGTAACTGTAGATCGCCTTGTCGTCGGCGATGCCCGTTCCCGGCGCGTTCACCAGCGCGACATTGCCGGCCATATAGGCGGCCACGATCCCGGGCACGCCGAGCAGCGAATCGGGCTTGAACACCAGCGGATCGAGATAGTCATCGTCGATGCGACGATAGATCACGTCGACCTGGACGCGGCCTTCGATCGTCCGCATCCAGACCTTGTCGTCGTCGACTTCGAGATCGGCCGCCTCGACCAGTTCGATACCCATCGAATCCGCCAGGAAACTGTGCTCGTAGAACGCCGAGTTGAAATGGCCCGGCGTCAGCAGCACGCAGACCGCGCCGGCGCCCTGCACGCGCGGCGACACCGACTGCAGCGTTTCGAGCAGCGCGTCGGGATAGCTGTCGATCGGGCGGACGTCATATTGCTGGAACAGCTCGGGGCACAGTCGCAGCATCGCCTCGCGATTTTCGAGCATATAGGAAACGCCTGACGGGGTACGCGCATTATCCTCCAGCACCCAGAACTCGTCGGGGCCGGTGCGCACCAGATCGATGCCGCAGATATGCGCGAACACGCCATGCGGCGGACGCGCGCCGGCGAGCATCGGCCGGAACTGTGGATTGGCGAGGATCAGCTCCTCGGGTATTATCTTGTCCTTCAGGATCTTGCGATCCCCATACACGTCGGCGAGGAAGGCGTTGATCGCCTCAACCCGCTGGACCAGTCCCTCCGAGAGGTTGGACCATTCGCGGGCGGTGAAGACGCGGGGAACGATGTCGAAGGGAATGATCCGCTCGGCGGACTCCTCTTCTCCATAGACGGCAAAGGTAATCCCCAGCTGGCGGAACGCGGCCTCGGCGGCTTTTTGCCGACGATCGAGTTCGGCGGCGGGTGTGTTTTCTATCCATTCCGAAAGTCGCGCGAATTCGGGCCGTCCTGTCGGATCGCCCGGTGTCCCCCGGATTTCGTCGAAAGCGCCTGCCCCTGCCATACCGCTCCGTCATGTCCTGATAGCCAAGCCGATGTTGCAACGCTTTGTTGCGCTGCACAAGAGCCTTTGCAGGGGTTGTTACGATTGCAGAATAAGGCCCCGCCAAGAAGCCCAAAACGCCATCCGGCCGTAGCGGGTTCCTGACCGCGTCAGCCGGGACGGACCTTGCCGAGATAAGTGGACAGGCGGTTGCGCATCACGCCGCGCGCTCGCGACGGATTGAGCAGATCGTAGACGACCGCGTTTTCGAGCACTTTCTGTACATAGCCCCGCGTCTCGGCAAAGGGGATCGCCTCGATCCAGCTCACCACGTCGACGCCCGGCAGCCGGGGATCGCCGTTGGCGCGGATGAACTTGTTCACATTGCCGGGGCCGGCATTGTAGCTGGCGATGGCGAGGACATAGCTGCCGCCATAATAGGTGAGCATGCGATCGAAGAAGGACGAACCCAGCATCACATTGTAGCCAACCTCGGCCAGCCTGGCCGGATCATAGTCCAGCCCCATCTTGCCGGCCTGCTCGCGCGCGGTGGCGGGCATCAGCTGCATCAGCCCGCGCGCGCCGGTGCGGCTCGTCGCCTGCCGGTCGAACTGGCTCTCCTGGCGGCTGATCGCGTGGATCAGCGTCCAGTGGCCGTTCATCGCTTGCGGAACCGGAACTTCGGGAAAGCCGATGCGCAGCGGATCGGCGGTGCCGCTGGCCCGCGCCGCGCGCGACACCATCACGCCGAGATCGGGGCGGTCGATCGACTGGGACAGTTCGCCGGCCAGGATATGATCGGTGTCAGTCTTGGCATTGGCGGCGATCAGCCGGATGAAGGCGGTCTGGTCCTGCCACGGGCCGGATCGCCCGAGCAGCCGCGCTGCCCGCACCACCTCGCTGGCCTCGAACGCGGCGCGGTCTGTCGCCAGCACCGCACCGCGGGCCGGTTCGGCGGGCATGATGAGTTCGCGGCCGAGGCGCTCATTGGCGAGTTGGCCATAGAATTGATCGATGTGCTGCGCAGCCTGGGTCAGGTAGCTCTGCGCCCAATCGGGCTTGCCGCCGCGTTCGGCGGCGCGGCCGGCCCAGTACCAGCCCTTGGTCTGGGTGCCGGGCGTCTGGGCGGCGCGGGCATAGCGATCAAACATCGCCATTGCGTCGTCATAGCGGCCGAGCTTGTCGAGTGCGACAGTGCCCGCCAGCCACATCAGGCTGGTATAGTCGTCGCGCTCGGCGAAGGGGCGATCACGGACCCGGGTACCCGGTGGGAAGGCTTGCTCGGCATGCTTGGCGATCGCCAGCGCGACGTCATATTGCGCGTCAGCATTGGCCGCCTGCGCGAAGCTGAGCAGGTTATCGAGGAAATAGGCGGTGTCGAAGGGCGGGCTCGTCAGGTTACGGGACTGGCCAAGCCAAATGCGGGCCCCCCGGCTGTCGCCGCGATCGCGCAGATAACGGGCACGCTCGACCATGTAGCCGGGGTCGTGGTTTACCGCGTCGCCCGCCGCGGCGATGCGCGCCTCGACATCTGGATCCTGCCGCAACAGGGCGAGACGCGCCGCGTAGAGCGGCTGCCTGGCCGGCGAGACGTTGAAAATCTGACGACTCGCGGCGGTCGTTGCGCGATCGAGCAGCAGCCTTTCCATGCGGCGATCATGGTCGGCGCGGGTCATGCTTGCGCCGAAGCGGGCCATCAGCCGGCTCTCGTCATCGGCGCTCAGCCCCTTGGTCGTCCACGCGCCGGCGGCGTTTGCCCGCGCCTCGGCCATTCGGCCAGTGGTAGCGAGCGCTTCGGCATAGCGGCTCTGGCCGGCGGCAGTCAGCGGCGCGAAGCGGGTGAAGAAAGTGACTACCAGGGCCGGGTCATAGCTGTTCGGGTTGATCTGCCGCTCGGCGGCCCGGCGCATCGCCGTCTCTCCAGGCCAGCCGGGATGCGCTATCAGGAAGGCGGCATAGTCCTGGAACGGCAGCGAATCGCTCTGCTGCAGCCGGCGCCATTCGACGATGGCGCCCTGAAGCAGGTCGTCACGCCAGGCCGGGGCGCCGGGGGCGGGAGAGCGGTTGCCGCTCGACAGCGGCAATTCGGGGGCGATGGTCGCCGCAAGCGCAGCCGTGGAGACCAGCAGCGCGGCAGCCGTAAAAAGACGGCGACTCCTGCTGGACAGGGCAGGGCCCGCGAACCTATTGGGCGCATTCGTTTCTCGGACGGGCTTCATCGCGCCATTATGGCCTCGGAAGCGCTCGAGGTGAAGGGAGAGCGTGATGTTCTTTGGGTCGATTCCTGCCCTTGTGACGCCGTTTCGCGATGGGGCGTTCGACGAGAAACTGTTCCGTGGCTTCGTCGACTGGCAGATTTCGGAGGGTTCGAGCGCGCTGGTGCCGTGCGGAACGACCGGCGAGAGCGCGACGATGTCGATCGAAGAGCATAACCATGTCGTGAAGGTCTGCATCGAGCAGGCGGCAGGCAGGGTGCCGGTGATCGCCGGCTGCGGCTCCAACGACACCGCGGTCGCGCTCGAGCATATGCGCTCGGCAAAGGCCGCCGGCGCCGACGCGGCGCTCGTGGTGCTGCCTTATTATAACCGGCCGAACCAGGACGGCCTGCTGCTTCATTACCGCTATTTGGCTGAAAATTGCGACCTGCCGATTATCGTCTACAACGTGCCGGCGCGTACCGTGACGGACATCCTTCCGGAGACGCTGGGCAAGCTGGCCGAGATCCCCACAATCGTCGGCATCAAGGATGCGAGCGGCAAGGTGGAGCGGGTTTCGGCGCAGCGGCAGCACTGCGGAGCCGACTTCTGCCAGCTGTCCGGCAATGACGACATGGCGCTCGGATTCAATGCGATGGGCGGTGTCGGGTGCATCTCCGTGACGGCGAACGTCCTGCCGGGGCTGTGCGCCGATTTCCAGAAAGCCTGCACGGAGGGGCGGTGGACCGACGCGCTCACGCTGCAGGATCGGCTGTTCCCACTCCACAGCGCCCTGTTCACCGATGCTTCGCCGGGCCCTGTGAAATATGCGCTGACCCAAGCCTATCCGGATTTCCCGGCGGAGTTGCGGATGCCGATGACCTGGCCGTCGCAGGCGAGCCGCGATGCCGTGGACGCGGCGTTGAAGCATGCCGGCGCGGTGTAAGGCCGGTTGGGGGCGTCACACAGCTAATTAACTTGCCAACACGACCGCGATAACGGCATCGAGCCGTTCCAGCTACCCCGTCTCCTCCTCAGTCGGAGGGGTGATATAGAGATTTATGGTCCGTCCGCGTCCCGCCGAGTTCGAGAAAACCAAGGTCGTCGCCGAGAATCGGCGTGCGCGCTATGAATATTTCCTTGAGGACTTCTTCGAGGCCGGCATCGCGCTGACCGGTACCGAAGTGAAGTCGCTCCGCTTCGGCGAGGGGTCGATCGCCGAGAGCTATGCCGAAGTGAAGGGCGACCAGATATGGCTGGTCAACGCCAATATACCCGAGTTCAGCCATGGCAACCGCTTCAACCATGAGCCAAAGCGGCCTCGCAAGCTGTTGCTGCACCACCGGCAGATCGAGAAGATGCGCACGGCGGTGTCGCGCGAGGGCATGACGCTGATCCCGCTTTCGATCTATTTCAACGGCAAGGGACGGGCGAAGGTCGAGCTGGCGCTGGCCAAGGGCAAGAAGCTGCACGACAAGCGCGAAACCGAAAAGGCGCGCGACTGGAAACGCGAGCAGGGGCGCCTGCTCCGGGAACGCGGCTGATGTTCGACAGCATCGGCAGATGGTGGCGCAAAAATGCTCCGACCCGCGAATCGCTGGAGGAGGTGCGCTGGCTGCGGCCGTTCGCCCATCGGGTTCTCGAGCCCAGCCTGTGGCGCTTCACTCGGCGCTCGGTGCCACGCGGCGTAGCGCTCGGCTTGCTGGTCGGCATCTTCCTGATGATCCCCGGACTGCAGATCATCGGCGCGGCGCTGCTGGCGCTGCCGTGCCGCGCCAACGTGCCGATCGCGATCGCGATGACATTCCTCAGCAATCCCGCGACCACGCCATTCCTGCTCTATCTCTCTCTCATCGTCGGGAACCACTTCGTTCATTCGACCGCAGATCTCGATACGGTCTCGGCGATGATCAATCATGGTGCATCGCTGGCCGAATGGGCGGGCTGGGCAGCCTCGTCGGCGGCGCCTGCGCTGATCGTCGGGCTGTTCGTAATCGCTACGGTTTCGGGCGCGGTCGGCTATCTGCTGTCGAGCTGCGTGTGGCGGGCGTGGATTTCGCGGAAGTGGACGCTTCGCGAACGTCACCGCGCCGAACGCGAGACCGTCGAGACTTGATACTGACAACGGTGAGGGTAAGCCAGCCGTCATAACCGGCGCCGGCCGAACGTCTCCGTATCTGGCTATACGCCGGCCGGACGTTTCGCGTCCGATGGGAAAGGCATCAAGGCGCCGCTTGACGAAGACGGAACGGCGAGAGAACAAGGCCTTCATGCCGAGCAGCTACCCCCCCAGAACCATGTCCCCTCGCCTGGGACGGCTCGTGCTCAATGCGATGCTGGCGATGCTGACGCTCGTCTCGTCGGTCGGCATGGCCGGCATGATCTGGGGTGCGACCGACAACCTGCTCGTCGCGGGCCTGTTCATGCTCGCGTTCAGCCTGGGGATCGGCATGATCCTGCTGGTTGCGATGATCCGGGCCCAGATCCATGTGCGGCCGATGCGGCAGACCGATCTGGGCCTGGTGCTGGGCAGCATCGAGGATGCCGATGCCGGTATCGCCATCACAGGGCCGAAAGGTGAACTGGTCTGCGCCAATCGCCAGTTCGAGGCCTGGTTCGGCGGCCTGCCGACCCCGCCCGCGCTGCCGCTGCCGCAGGAGGTCCGCATGCAGCTTGCCGCCGCCTCCATCGCGGCGATGCGCGACGGCCGGGCCGATCTCGCCAAGCTCGCCACCGACCGCGGGCTGGTCGACGTCATCGTACGGCGCGCCGGCAACGAGGATGGCCATCTCATCTGGCGGTTCCACCGTTCGAGCCAGTCGGACAGCATGGCTGACATCATGCGCATATTGGGCAGCGATATCGGCCGGCGGATCGGCAGCGCGGGCCTGATGGGGGCGCTTGTCGACGGCAACGGCATCGGTATCGTCGCCAACCGCGTCTTCCTTCAGCGCGCGCTTGGTTCCGCCGACGCGCCGAGCTCCGGCTGGGCCTTTGCCGAACTGTTGCGCAGCGATGGCGACGTGATCCGGCTCGCCGCCGATCCGCCGGGCGGCGATCCGGTCCGCCTGATCCAAATCCCGCTCAACGATCAAGGGGCCGTCAACGCCACGCTGTTCCTGTTGCTCGACGAGCTGGGCGGCGGCAGCATGGGAGCCGAGGCGCGCAGGGTCGCCACCGGCGATCTGCACGCGTTGCTCGGCATGCTCCCGCTCGGGCTCGCCGTAGCGGAGCAGGACGGCCGCGTGCTGTTCATGAACGCGCCGTTCCGGCGCGCGGCGGGGCTGGGGCCGGAGGCGACGATCGTCTATCCGGGCGACCTCGTTGTCGAGGAGGACAAGGCGGCGGTTTCCGACGCTGTGCGGCGCTTCTCGGCCGGCCGCGGATCCGCCAGCGATCTGTCGGTGCGCCTCAAGGAACGGCCGGAGGAGAATGTCTCGCTGACCATCGCGGCGGCGAAGGGGCTTGGCAATGCCTCGGTGCTGCTCAGCCTCAAGGACAATAGCGAGGAGTCCAAGCTCAAGCGCCAGGTGGCGCAGGCGATGAAGATGCAGGCGGTGGGCCAGCTAGCCGGCGGCGTCGCCCATGATTTCAACAACATCCTGACCGCGATCATCGGCCATTGCGACCTGATGACGATGCGTCACATCCCGGGCGACAGCGATTATGACGATATCCAGCAAATCAAGCATAATTCGAACCGCGCCGCGGCACTGACCCGCCAGCTGCTCGCCTTCTCGCGCCAGCAGACGCTGCGGCCGCAGATACTTCAGATACCGGACGTGATCTCCGAAATTTCGAACCTGTTGAAGCGGCTGCTGGGCGAAACCGTCAAGCTGGAGGTCAGCCATGGCCGCAATCTCGGCACGGTGCGTGCCGACCCGGGCCAGCTCGAACAGGTGATCGTCAACCTCGCGGTCAACGCACGCGATGCCATGTCCGATGGCGGCACGCTGACGATCCAGACCTATGCGATGTCGCAGGCCGACGTACGGCGGCTTGGCATGGAGATCATGCCGGTCACCGAATATACCGCGATGAAGGTGACCGACACTGGCAGCGGCATCGCGCCGGAGATCATTACCAAGATCTTCGAACCCTTCTTCACGACCAAGGAAGTCGGCAAGGGCACGGGCCTGGGGCTGTCGACCGTGTATGGTATCGTCAAGCAGACCGGCGGTTTCATATTCGCCGAGAGCGAGTTGGGGAAGGGCACCAGCTTCGTCATCTATCTGCCGGTACACGAGGCGCCGGCTTCGGCGGTGGCGCCGCTGGTCAAGGCGAAGGAAGTCAGCACCGAATTATGGGGCACCGGCACCATCCTGCTCGTCGAGGACGAGGCGATGGTGCGCGCAGTGGCGGAGCGCGCGCTGGCGCGCCAGGGCTACAAGATCCTGACGGCCACCAATGGCGAGGAGGGGCTCGAGATAATCGAGACCGCCGAAGAACCGATCGACCTGGTGATCTCCGATGTGGTGATGCCGACGATGGATGGGCCGACCATGGCGCGCGCGGCCCGGGAGAAGCGGCCGGACCTGCCGATCATCTTCATGTCGGGCTATGCCGAGGAGCAGCTGCGCAAGTCGATCGACCTCGACAATATCGGCTTCCTGCCGAAACCCTTCTCGGTCCAGCAGATCGGGCAGGCGGCGCGCGAGGCGCTGGCAGATCATGCGCGAACCGAGGTGGTCAGCTAGGTCGATCCCGCGAACAAATCATGAATGTTTACCTCTTGTTCTTGGAGAACATTCCATGTACGAAGATCGTGTTTGAAGCTTTCGCTCACGCGATCTACGAGGGAGTTTACCCATGGCGGCTCAGTTGAAGCTCATTGGATCCGAAAAGGACGCGGCGAATATGGATAGACAGAAGGCCCTTGAAGCCGCCTTGGCGCAGATCGACCGCGCCTTCGGCAAGGGCTCGGCGATGAAGCTGGGATCGCGAGAGGCGATGCAGGTCGAGGCGATTTCCTCGGGCTCGCTGGGGCTGGACATCGCCCTCGGCATCGGCGGCTTGCCGCGTGGTCGAGTCGTCGAGATCTTCGGTCCGGAAAGCTCCGGCAAGACGACGCTGGCGCTGCACGCGATCGCCGAGGCGCAGAAGGGCGGCGGCACCGCAGCATTCATCGATGCCGAGCATGCGCTTGACCCCGTTTATGCCAAGAAGCTGGGCGTCAACATCGACGAGCTGATCGTGTCGCAGCCGGATACTGGCGAGCAGGCGCTCGAGATCGCGGACACGCTGGTCCGCTCCAATGCAATCGACGTGCTGGTGATCGACTCGGTCGCGGCGCTGGTGCCGAGGGCCGAGATCGAGGGTGAGATGGGTGACAGCCATGTCGGCCTGCAGGCGCGGCTGATGAGCCAGGCGCTACGCAAGATCACCGGCTCGATCAGCCGGTCGAAATGCCTTGTCATCTTCATCAACCAGATCCGCATGAAGATCGGGGTGATGTATGGTTCGCCGGAGACGACGACCGGCGGCAATGCGCTCAAATTCTACGCCTCGGTTCGGCTCGATATCCGTCGCACCGGCGCGATCAAGGATCGGGACGAGGTCGTCGGCAACGCGACGCGGGTCAAGGTCGTCAAGAATAAGGTCGCGCCGCCATTCAAGCAGGTCGAGTTCGACATCATGTATGGCGAGGGTGTGTCGAAGGTAGGCGAACTGATCGATCTGGGCGTGAAGGCAGGGCTGGTCGAGAAATCAGGGGCCTGGTTCAGCTACGACTCGGTTCGCATCGGTCAGGGCCGTGAGAATGCCAAGACCTATCTGCGCGAGAACCCGGAACTGGCCGCAAAGCTCGAATCGGCAATCCGCGGCAACACCGAAACGGTGGGCGATGCGTTGATGGCGGGTCCAGCTGAAGACGACGACATCTGATCTGACGCGATAGCGGAAAGGGCCGATTATGGCGGCGCGTCTGAACTATATCGAGCTGCCGGTCGGGAATACCGCCGGCAGCAAAGCCTTTTTCGAACAGGCATTCGGGTGGTCACTGACCGCCTTCGGCCCGGATTATGCCGCAACGATGGGACAGGGCTGTGACATCGCCCTCAACGGCGACGCCGCCGAGGCGAGCAGGGCTCCGCTGGCGGTGATCGAGGTCGACGATCTCGAAGCCGCCCAGATCGCGGTGGAGGCGGCCGGTGGCGTGGTGGTGCGGCCGATCTTCGCTTTTCCCGGCGGCCGCCGCTTTCACTTCCTCGAACCTTCGGGTGTCGAGCTGGCCGTCTATGTGAACGAGCCGCACTGACGGGATACGCTACTATCGTTCCGTCCCTCGATCGTCATTCCCGCGAGTAACGATTGGGAAGACGGCTTTGCGATGTTGATGCTTGCGCATCACGGGCGAAAGGGCCGATGCAGCCGACGGGTTTCTCCATGGAGCACCGGCCATGACGATCATCGTCCATCATCTTGAAAACTCGCGCTCGCAGCGTGTGCTCTGGCTGCTCGAAGAGCTGGGCCTCCCCTATGAGGTTCGCCGCTATCCGCGCGACCCGAGGACGATGCTCGCCCCACTGATACTCAGGAAGATCCACCCACTCGGCAAGTCGCCGATGATCGAACATGGCGGCCGCATCGTCGCCGAGACTGCGACGATCCTCGAATATCTCGTTGCGCTGGCCGGCGGGCGCTTCGGTCCGCCCGAGGATGAAGACGGCGCTCTGCGCTGGCGATATTTTCTCGACTATGCCGAGGGCTCGCTGATGCCGTCGCTGCTGCTCCGCCTGGTGATCGACAAGATGGGACCATTCGGATGGGTTGCGAAACGAACCGTCACCAGGATGGCGATGCTCCACATCGACTATGTCGAAAGGGAGCTCAGCCGGCGCCGCTGGTTTGCGGGCAGCGAGATCAGCGCCGCGGACATCATGATGAGCTTTCCGCTTGAGGCTGCCCGCGAGCGGCTGAAGCTCGACGGCACGCGGCCGACGATCACCGAATGGCTCGACCGGACCCACGCTCGACCGGCCTATCGGGCAGCGCTGGAAAAAGGCGGCCCCTATGCTTATGCCTGACGCGAGGCATGTGCGAGACCTCGGCGTGTGTTAGGCGCTGAAAGAAGCCGTGCTGCCGTACCGCGTGTCGGGATGGCGGACGTGCTGCGCCTCGTGGATCGCTTCGAGGGACTGGCGGCAGATCCCGCCCGTCTTGACTAAGTCGCGCGTCGACAGCCTGGCGGCCCACGTCGAGATTTACGCGGACCGGATGACGCATTTTGCGTCGGCAGACCGATCGCCCCTCAACCACTCTGCCGAACCGCTTGAGAACCGGTCGCGCGTCGCCTAAGTCCCACGCATGACATCGACCAACGACATCCGCCGCTCCTTCCTCGATCATTTTGCGCGCGAGGGGCATGCGCCGGTGCCTTCGGCGCCGCTGGTGCCACATAATGATCCGACGCTGATGTTCGTCAATGCGGGCATGGTGCCGTTCAAGAATGTCTTCACCGGGCTCGAAACCCGACCTTATTCGACCGCGACATCCTCTCAGAAATGCGTGCGCGCGGGCGGCAAACACAATGATCTCGACAATGTCGGCTACACCGCCCGGCATCACACCTTCTTCGAGATGCTCGGCAATTTCTCCTTTGGCGACTATTTCAAGGAACGCGCGATCGGCCTCGCCTGGGGCCTGATCACCGGCACCTGGGGGATCTCACCCGATCGGCTGACCGTCACCGTCTATCATAGCGACGACGAGGCATTCGATCTCTGGAAAAAGATCGGCATGCCCGAGAGCCGGATCATCCGCATCGCCACTTCCGACAATTTCTGGTCGATGGGCGATACCGGCCCGTGCGGACCCTGCTCTGAAATCTTCTATGATCATGGCGCTCATATCCCCGGCGGCCCTCCCGGCAGCCCCGACGAGGATGGCGATCGCTTCGTCGAGATCTGGAACCTTGTCTTCATGCAATATGAGCAGGTCGACAAGGATAACCGGATCGATCTGCCCAGGCCGTCTATCGACACCGGCATGGGGCTGGAGCGCGTCGCCGCGGTGCTGCAGGGCGTTCACGACAATTATGACACCGATACCTTCAAGGCGCTGATCGCTGCTTCGGGAGAGTTCACCAGGACTGCCACCGATGGGGCGAACAAAGCGTCGCATCGCGTGATCGCGGACCATCTGAGGGCTTCCGGCTTCCTCGTGGCAGACGGGGTGCTGCCCGCCAATGAGGGCCGCGGCTATGTGCTGCGCCGGATCATGCGCCGGGCGATGCGCCACGCCCATCTGCTGGGGGCCGCCGACCCGCTGATGCACCGCCTGGTGCCGAGCCTGGTTGCCGAGATGGGCGCCGCCTATCCCGAACTGGTGCGCGCGCAGCCGTTGATCGAGGAGACGCTGAAGCTCGAGGAGACGCGCTTCCGCCAGACGCTCGCCAACGGCCTGCGCCTGCTCGACGAGGCAACCGGCTCGATGAAATCGGGCGACGTCCTGCCCGGCGCGGTCGCATTCAAGCTCTACGACACATTCGGCTTTCCCTATGACCTGACAGAGGATGCGTTGCGCGCCCAGGATCTCGGCGTCGATCGCGCCGGATTCGATGCCGCGATGGCCGAGCAGAAGGCAGCGGCCCGCGCCGCCTGGAAGGGATCGGGCGACAAGGCATCCGAAGAGATCTGGTTCGACATCGCCGAGGAACATGGCGGCACCGAGTTCACCGGCTATGTGAGCGAGGAAGGCGATGGCCAGCTGATCGCGATTGTCCGTGACGGCAAGCGCGTCGATAGCGCCGCCGCGGGCGACGAGGTGACGCTGATCACCAACCAGACGCCTTTCTACGGCGAGAGCGGCGGCCAGATGGGCGACGCGGGTCGGATCACCGGCGACGATGGACTGGATATCGAGGTAAGCGACACCGCCAAGCCGCTCGGCCGCCTCCACGCCCACAAGGCCCGGATCGTCAGCGGTGCGGTCAAGCTCGGCGACACGCTCCATCTGAGCGTTGATGGCGTACGGCGCTCCCAGATCCGCGCCAACCACAGCGCGACGCATCTGCTGCACGCGGCGTTGCGCCACCGCCTCGGCGGCCATGTCACCCAGAAGGGGAGTCTCGTTGCGGCCGACCGGTTCCGCTTCGATTTCTCGCACCCCAAGGCTCTTACTGCGGAAGACATCGCCGCGGTCGAGGCAGAGGTGAACCGGCACATCCGCGAGAATGATGACGTGTCGACCCGCCTAATGACCCCCGATGCGGCGATCGAAGCCGGAGCGATGGCGCTGTTCGGCGAGAAATATGGCGACGAGGTCCGCGTTCTCTCGATGGGTCGTGCCAATGACGGAACCTATTCCGTGGAACTGTGCGGCGGCACCCATGTCTCGGCGCTGGGCGACATCGCGCTGTTCAAGATCATCTCGGAAAGCGCCGTGTCGAGCGGCGTTCGGCGCATCGAAGCCCTGACCGGCGAGGCTGCGCGGCTTTGGCTCATCCATCGCGACGAGCGATTGCGTGAAGCCGCCGCGGCGCTGAAGACCTCACCCGACGACGTCCCGGCCCGGATCGCCGCGCTGGTCGAGGAGCGCCGCAAACTGGAGCGCGAGCTGGCCGATGCGAAGAAGGCGCTAGCGCTGGGCGGCGGTGCGGCCAAGGGCGATGCGCCCGGTCCCGAAGACGTCGCGGGCGTGAAGTTCCTGGCGCAGATCGTCGAGGGGCTCGATCCCAAGGGCCTGCGCGGACTTGTCGATGAGGCAAAGTCGGCGCTCGGTTCCGGCGTATCGCTGATCATTGCGGTAAACGATGGCCGCGCCAGCGTGGCAGCCGGTGTTACCGCCGATCTGGCCGGCCG
This sequence comes from Rhizorhabdus argentea, assembly GCF_037861105.1. Taxonomy (NCBI): domain Bacteria; kingdom Pseudomonadati; phylum Pseudomonadota; class Alphaproteobacteria; order Sphingomonadales; family Rhizorhabdaceae; genus Rhizorhabdus; species Rhizorhabdus argentea. The sequence continues at coordinate 2,015 of NZ_JBANFK010000022.1, read as the reverse complement.
GATCAGCGCCGTCGATCTCGTCAAGGCCGCGGTCGCGGCACTGGGCGGGCAGGGCGGCGGCGGGCGGCCCGACATGGCGCAAGGCGGCGGGCCCGACGGGACCAAGGCGGCGGACGCCGTCGCTGCCGCGAGGGACGCGCTGGTGAAAGTTCCCGCCTGATCGTGTCCCTGGGGAACACCTGACGCCTCGAATTCACGGGAAATCAAAGCGAGAACTGCGAAGTGCTGGCAAAGTTCGGCCCTTGGCCGAGCTCGCGCCCTCGAAAAGCCGGTTCGCAGGCGGCTGCCTTCTCAAACGAGGTCCGCAGCCCGAAGAACTGGCACGGTTTTCTCATATACCACTTTTCGCCTGCGCATTTTTTCATCGGTGATTGTCCGAATCTCGACCAAGGTAGGGAGATTCGATTTTCCAGTATTCCTTGCAGGGGGGGATCGAGCACTCCTCACGAGATGACATTATCGCCACTCGCAGCGATGTTATCTCTAGGCCAATAGGCGCGGCGAGGGGCCGGAACGCGCTTCTCATTGACTCGATGAGGCAAGTGCCTTAATTGATAGCCGCAAGAAAAATGCTGCGATTCGTATTTGCGGTATCGCCACTCTGGAGAGTTCCGATCGGTATATCGAACCCCATCTATCCCCGGCCCACTTATTAGCTGCGGGCCGCCTTGGTTGGCGAACGTCAGTGCCGCACCGTCAAACCGGTGCGGCTCGAAGCAAAGATGTTTGTGCTGCATGTCGGTGGAAGCAACGCATCGGCGGCCGCGTCGCCGTAAGAAGCTGCATGAATTTGGAGAGAAGTCGCGGCATGACGGACAGAGAATTGGAGGGCAAGTGCGCCCTTGTGACCGGCGGAACGCGCGGCATCGGCAAGGCCGTGGTACTCGCATTGGCGGCCAAGGGCGCCAACGTGGCGTTCAGCTATCGCGAGTCGGCGGCCGAGGCGGCGGCAATCGTCAGCGAGCTCGAGCAGATGGGCGTGCGCGGCAAAGCCGTCCAATCCGACCAGTCTGATCCGGCCGCCGCGCATCAGCTGGTGGATGCGGTCATCGAAGCGTTCGGCCGGCTCGACATATTGATAAACAATGCCGGTATCGCGCATTTGCAGCGATTGGGCGATGGCCGCGATTATAGCGACCTCGACCGGATGTGGGCCGTAAACACGCTGGGCGTGGTCGCCACCATCCGAGCAGCGGCGCACGTCATGGCGGACGAAGGGCGCATCATCACGATCGGATCGGGTAGCGGCAGCCGCGCCGGCATGCCCACGGCGGCCGACTATTGCGGTACCAAGGCGGCCGTCTCCGGCTATACCCGTGGGGCAGCACACGACCTTGCCCCCCGCAAGATCACGGTCAATGTCATCGAGTCGGGCATGATGAACACCGAGATGGCGCACAGCATGCCCGACAATGAAAAGGCCCGGATCAGAGCTGGCATTCCGTTGCAGCGTTTCGGAGACCTTACAGAGATCGGTGCTCTGGTCGGATTTCTCGCAAGTCCCGCGGCCGGCTACATCACAGGCGCGACACTGGCGATCGACGGCGGGTTTTCCGCGTAGGTCGCCCGCTACACAGCTAATCGGAAGATTTGCCGCAGGTTCGAGCGGCAACGTGACGCTACCAGCGGACTAGATTGAATAACGGAGAATAAAGGATGTCGTATACCCACGTCGACAAGCCGATCCGGCTTGGGAATCTCGAGATCAAGAACCGGACGTTCCGACCGGCACATGGCACGGGCATCGGCTGGGGTATGATGAACGACGCGCTGATCGCCTATCATGAAGAGCGGGCGCGCGGTGGCATCGGCCTCATCATCAACGAGATCGGGTCGGTTCATCCGACGACGGCGTTCAACCTCGATATATACAAACCCGAGATCGAGGACGGGATGCGCGTGTTCGCGGAACGCCTCCAGCGGCACGGCACCAAGGTTTTTCAGCAACTCTGGCATGCGGGCGCCGCATTTGGTCGGCCCGACGGCTCGCCGCCGTGGAGCGCATCCGACATTCC
>NZ_JBANFK010000021.1:0-71009 GCF_037861105.1 Rhizorhabdus argentea | reverse complement strand
GGCTCGTCTCCGCATCGTCGCGAAGATTGAATCAGACCCTCAACACCACTTCAAGGCAGTTTTTCAACAGAATCGGGTCGGGAGTCGCCGTTCGATCCACATCAGCGCGGAATGTCGAGGTTGGGGTGGTTAGCAATCGTTGACCACGAAGGTGCAACAGCGACACCTGAGCCAGGGGCGTCATATCGCCGCATGGTGACAAAGCTTCGGGTGGTGGCGGCAAAGCCGGTGCCAAGCAGCGTCGGCGCGATACAAGCTACGGTTGTGGCGGACCTGCGCCTTGGGTAAGTCGGCTGTGACACGTCAGCCGGATTTCGAGGAAAAACAATGGCGCACGAACAGGTCTCCATCCGCACGGCCGACGGCGAGTGCCCCGTGCACATCCTCACCCCGGCTGGGCAGGGGCCTTGGCCGGTAGTGATTGTCTACATGGATGCCCTTGGCATCCGGCCGGCGCTGATCGATCTTGCCAAACGGCTAGCGAAGAATGGCTATTTGGCCGTGCTGCCGGACATGTATTACCGATCCGGCCCGTACCAGATGCCGACGCCTACCGAAGCATTTGCAAGCAGGGACCTGATGGCCATCATCGGGCCGCACATGGCGAAGACCGGCCCGCTCAAAGCCGCCGAGGATACCGGCTACATCCTCGACTACATGGATAGGCGTAGCGATGTGGGGGGCAGGAAGGTCGGCACTGTCGGCTTCTGCATGGGGGGCGGCATGGCCCTCGCCGCAGCAGGGATATGGCCGGACCGGGTCGCCGCTGCCGCCAGCTATCATGCAGGCGGGATCGCCTCGGATGCACCGGACAGCCCGCACCGTCTTGCGACCAAGATGAAGGGGGAGATTTATGTGGCAGGGGCGGAAAACGACGGAAGCTATCCGCCCGAAATGGCGCGCCGCATGGACAAAGCGCTCAGCGATGCCGGTGTGAACCACCGTTGCGAGATCTACGAAGGCGCCTTGCACGGATGGATGAAGCCGGACTTCCCGGTCTACAACAAAGAGGCAGCTGAGCGCGGCTGGCGAGAGATGTTGAGTCTTTTCTGGCGTAACCTCCGCCAGCAGCCACACTGAACCACACCGCAATCGCAGGGGATCTGACGGGGGCGGATGGGGGCGTTCCACCAGGCAGAAACGACGCGCTCGTCAAGGCATCAGCGCGGCGGCGGTAGCGAGGCCCACTGCCAAGGCCCATAGATCGCCCATCCGATGGGAGACGATGTCGAAGGAGGTCCCGCTTGGCAGCCTATAGTCCTGCACAGCATCCAATGGCGATCAGCGTAGCGCGGTATTCGTAGGTTTTGGGCGGGCAGAGGCCGCCAGCTGACGATGGAGTTCCCTTGAACGAGAGGAACTTACCATGGCAGCCAGTCGATCAGCACTTCGACCGAGGAACATCGGCGTTTCCAGCGTGATCGGTATCTGCCCAGGCGGATCAGTAAGCCCCCAGCTTTGCGCCAGACGTCTCTTGTCGCTGCGTTGGATTATTAGCGACCCGGCGAAATCGTCTCGCACGGCGAGCCGCTGCGCGATGGCGGCGGTGGCGGCAATAGCGCCGTCGCCGGAGAGGGGGAGCGGCCTGAGGCCCAGAGCCTTCAGCTTCGATGCCCGGGTGCCGGAAGCTCCAGCTTTAGCCGTTGTTGCGCTGGCAGGCAGCGCTGGCGGAGCAGACGGTCATTGCTGTCGGCGATCGCGCCGCGATCCGGCCGACCGTTACACCGCAGGTATCCTCGGCTTGCTCAAGCGCAAAGGTCGGGTCCGGATCGTTCGCGTAGCGCGCATACACAGCCTTTATACGAGCGCGATCACGGGTGTTGAAGGCACTCGGCCATTCTCCAAAGATGCGATCGAGCGGTTCGCCGGATCGCGCAGTCGCTTCGGGAGGCGTATCTGCCTGCGCGGGGATTGCGCTCGTTACGGCCGACCCCAGCAAAAGAACGAGACCTGCAGTCTATCGTCTAGCCAACTGACTTGGCTTTCCCCGATGCGTGGTAGGCGAATAGTTCGTCATTACGGTCCACCAGGAAGGACAGGATGTCCTCTCGCAGCTGATGAGCCATACGCTGAGCGATGATTCGGATGTCTGCATCCCCGTCGTGGCTGCCGGCCTCGATGGACATCGCGAGTATCGTCACCAGCGCCTCGCGGATGGCTGGTGAAGAAGTGTAACTCGCGCCTAATTCCAATCGATTGGCGTCTAAGACGTCGCCAATGATTGCCGTGAGTCGATCATGCTCGTTGTCCCCCATCCAGTTTACGATAGCAGCTGAGCATATTCATCGTCAGCAGCCGTTCTATCCAAATCGGACTGGAATGGGCGTGTGCTGCCGTCTCGGGTCCATATCGACGCCAGGATCGTCGCCACGAAGTTGGGGATGGAGAAGCCAACGCTCGACACGGAGACCATCGAGCTTGCCATCCCGACGCTGATCGTGCGTCGCGGGACCGACGTGAAACTCACCATCCGCTTCGATGCACCGGCGCAGCCATCGCGTCGTGATCCCAAGCTGGTCGAGCTGATAATGAAGGCGCACCAGGCAAGGCGCCTGCCGGGGCTCGATGGCAAGCCGCCGACCATCATGGCCGACATGGAATATCAAGCACGCAACCACATCGCGCGCCTGGCGCGCCTCGCCTTCCTCGCCCCAGAGATCACCACATCGATCTTCGAAGGATCGCAGCCCGCCGGATTGTCGGTCCGCAAGCTGCTGCGCACGTCGGATCTTCCGATGGACTGGACGCAGCAAAAGCATATGCTCGGATTTGGCTGACCTCCAGCAGCTGCACACCCAAGGGCGGTGCCTCGGCGCCGCCCATTTTTGTTGGTGGTGCATCGAAGCCTGCTCGGGGCAATCGCAGTGTCAGTAAAGTGGGGGTCGGAGACTTCGGGCTATTTGCCGCCACTGCCCTTGGGCAAATGCGTCTCTGTCCGATGCTCGCGCAATCCCGCTGCCCAAACTCACGGGAAATAGGGGAGAATTCAGCTCTTCAGCGACGGTCTCGTAACGGCCGTTACGCAGTGAGAAAAATGGCTCCCCGGGCCTGATTCGAACAGGCGACCATTCGATTAACAGTCGAACGCTCTACCGCTGAGCTACCGGGGATCGCATTTCCACGCCAAGGCGAGGCGCGCCTATAGCAGCGGCTTCTCTCGCGTTGCAACCCCCTTAAAGGGCATTGATGCACGAGCCGAATTCCGCGGTCCAAACCGCGGCTCAGAACGCGAACTGCTCCATGGTGATGCGATCGTCGAGCGCATGTTCGGGATCGAACAACAGCGTGAGCGGGCTGGTCCGGTCGATGCCGATGCTGATCTGCGCGACATCGCGGACTTCGCGCTGGTCGGCAACCGCGCTGACCGGACGCTTGACCGCATCCAGCACCCGGAACGAGATCGAATTCTTGTTCGGTAAAATGGCGCCTCGCCAGCGGCGCGGGCGGAACGGGCTGATGGGTGTCAGTGCCAGCAGCGACGATTCAAGCGGCAGGATCGGGCCCTGAGCCGACAGGTTATAAGCAGTCGATCCGGCCGGGCTGGCCACAAGCACGCCATCGCATACCAGTTCGGGAAGAACGACGCGGCCGTCGACTGAAACCTCGATCTTCGCCGTCTCGCGGGTCTCACGCAGCAGCGACACTTCGTTGATCGCCGGCATCGACAGCCGCTGCCCCTCCACGGTCACGGCATCCATGCGCAGTGGCAGCACGGTGATCGCCTTCGCATGCTGCAGCCGCAATTCGAGCAGGTCGGGCCGCCAATCATTCATCAGGAAGCCCACGGTGCCGAGATTGACCCCGAAGACCGGCAATATGCGGTGCCGGTCGAGCATGGCGTGCAGGGTGCGCAGCATGAACCCATCGCCACCCAGCGCCACGATCAGCTCGGCGCGTTCGACAGGATGCCACTCGTACAGCTTGCGCAGTTCGGCGGCGGCCTCCTGCGCCGCGTCGGTCGGGGAGGCGACGAGCGCCATCCGCTTTTCGGTCATCCGCCAGTAACGCTCATGTGGCGTGATACCGCGGGCGCCGCACCCCGGTGATCGATGCGGAAAGCGTGGCGCGCCGGCTTCAGCTTCATGGCCTGATCGAGCAGCGCGTCGATCTCGCCCGGCTGGCCCTCGCGCAGCGCACGGCGCAGATCGAGACGATCATCATGGCCGAGGCACATGTAAATCTGGCCGGTCGCGGTCACCCGCACCCGGTTGCAGCCGTCGCAAAAATTATTGGTCATCGGCGTGATGAAGCCGAGCTTCGCGTCGAGCTCTTCCACGCGCACGTACCGCGCCGGACCGCCCGTCCGATAATCGAGCGGGGTCAGCGTATAGCGGGCTTCCAGTTCGCGGCGGACGCCGTCGAGCGGCAGATAGCGGTCCGTACGGTCATCCTCGACCTCGCCAAGCGGCATGGTCTCGATCAGGGTCAGGCCATGGCCTTCGGCGGCGCACCAGCGCAAGACGGGCTCGATCTCCTGCTCGTTGAGCCCCTTCAGCGCTACCAGGTTTATCTTGATCGCCATTCCCGCTTCGCGTGCGGCTGCAATGCCGTCGAGGACGGTGGCCAGATGTCCACCTCGGGTGATGAAGGCAAAACGCTCCGGATCCAGGCTGTCGAGGCTGACGTTGATCCGGCGGACGCCCGCGTCCGCCAGCATCGCGGCATGCTGGCGGAGTTGACTGCCGTTGGTGGTCAGCGTCAGTTCGTCCAGTCCGTTACCGATGCGCCGGCCAATTGCCTGGACCAGCTGGTCGATGCCCTTGCGGACGAGCGGCTCGCCGCCGGTGAGCCGGATGCGCTTGATGCCGCGCGCGATGAACGAGTCGGCGAGCGACGCCATTTCCTCAAGCGTCAATATCTCCCGCTTCGGGAGAAACTGCATCCGCTCCGACATACAATAACGGCACCGAAAATCGCAGCGGTCGGTGACCGAAAGACGCAGATAGGATATGCGGCGGCCGAAGCTGTCGGCGAGCACAGCGTCTTCTGATCGCTGCGATTGATCAATGCCCGTCATTCGCATCACTCTAATCCCTGATTGTCACAGGTGGAAGCGGTATTGTCTTTGCGCCCATCGAGATGGCGCGCACTGCCGATCCGCTTCTTCGTCCCGTTCTGAGATAGGGAGCCCACAGGCGATCCACAAAGGGGCAGGCCCAAAAGCTTTGCGATTGGCCTGGGCCAGACGATACGGTAACAGTTGAGAAATGAATGGGAAACTGGCGTGAGCGAAACGGCTGCCGCGATCGGCTCCGGCAGGGCAAGGCTGCCGCTCTTCCTTTTGTCGTTCCACGATCGGAACGACTTGGGCGGCCAGGTCGAGGCAGCTGGCTGGCAGGTGATCGCCGCCCGGCGCGCCGATGCGATCGAGCGGCGTTTCATCGCGTCGGGCGCGACGATCGCTATCATCGATGCGCGCCATGCGGACGAGGAGGCGGTGGCCGCGTGCGCCACGGTTTCCGCGGCGGTCGCCTCGGCCGGGGCGGCGTTGCTGGTGATCGTCGACGGTGCCGGCGCGCTTGAGCGCTATCACGACGCGGGCGCAACCCATTATCTGTCAGCCCCATTCGACGCGGCGGAACTCTGCATGGCCCTGCGCTTTGCTGATCGATATGTGGAGCGACTGGCGGGCGGCGACCGCGCTGCATCGGAGCGAGCTTCGCTGCGGCTGGCCGAGTCAGAAGCATGGATCTGGAAGCCGGGCGACCGCATTGTGACGCTCAGCTCAGCCTTCGCGGATCGGATCGGCGCGAGTAGCGAGACTGTGCCGATGTCGACGCTGTTCAGGCTGATGGACCGCCCGAGCCGACGCCTTGCCCGAAACGCGATCGATCGCCTGCTCGCTACTGGCCGCGCCACCGCTTTCGCACATCGCAGCGCGCTCCACGGCGACCGGATGGCGCACCATATCTCGTTCGACGAAGACCGAGCCGCAGTGGTCGGCTGGCTGGAAATCACTCGCCAGGACGCTGAAGCGGATGGGGCCGGAACGGATACGCTGACCGGTCTGCCCAAGGTGGAAGGCATCCGCAACTGGGTCGAGGAGCGGCTCGCGGACGAGGCTGCACCCGATCCGCGTTGTGCACTATTGGTGCTTGGCGTCATGCGATTCGGCCTGGTCAATGCAGCATTTGGGCGGACGACGGGTGACGCGGTGCTGCAAGGGGTGGCGCGGCGGATAGAGCGGGTGATCGACCGCGTCGCGCTCGGTGATGCGATGATCGCGCGCACCGCGGGTTCCGAGTTCGCAATCGCCCTCGGGCCGCCCGTCACTGCGGAAAGCGCCGGGCTGATCGCCAACCGCCTGGTCGAAAGCGTAGCCTGGCCCTTCGTATCGGGGGAATCTCTGATCCCGCTGTCGTGCCGGGTCGGCATCGCAGCCGCCGACGCCGAAGGGCGGCGCGACGCCGGTACGTTGTTCCAGCGGGCGGCGGCAGCGCTGGCGGCGGCAAAGCATGGCGATGCGGGTCTGGTCCGCGCACTGGATGCCGATAGCGAGGCCGAGGCCAATCGCCGCAACCAGCTCGAGATAGATCTGCGCCGGGCTCTCGACCATGACCAGATCGATATTCTCTTCCAGCCGCAGGTCGATATCGGAACCGGCCTGATCATGGGGGTCGAGGCGCTCGCCCGCTGGCGTCACCCGCAACTCGGCGAACTGGGCGCGGTGCCGCTGTTCGCGACTGCAGCGCGGTCAGATTTTGTCGTGCAGCTCTCCGCCCATGTCCAACAGCGCGCCCTCCAGCTTGCCGCCGCCTGGCCCGAGACGTTGCGCGAGCTGCGCGTGTCGGTGAACGTCACGTCCGCCGATATCGCACGCTCCAATTTCGTCGAGGATTTTCTCGGCCGGGTCGACGAGGCAGGATTCCCGCGCGATCGCCTGACGGTCGAGGTCACCGAGAGTGGGTTGATTTCCGACCTTGCGCGGGCGGCCGAACTGCTCGCCCGCCTGCGCCGGGCCGGTCTGCGCGTGGCGATCGACGATTTCGGAACCGGCTATTCGAGCCTCGCCTACCTCAAGGCGCTGCCGCTCGATTATCTCAAGATCGACAAGACGCTTGCCGAGGATATCACCGGATCGACCCGCGACCGGATCGTCGTGCGCGGTGTCATCGACATGGCGCGCTCGCTGGGCCTGTCGGTCATCACCGAGGGCGTCGAAACCCAGGCCCAGCTCACGCTGCTCGCGCGCGAGGGGTGCAACTACTATCAAGGCTATCTCTGCTCACCGCCGGTCGACAGCGCGACGCTCGAGGCGATGCTGGTCGAGCGGGCGGAGATGGCGCCGGCCGAAGAACCGCTGGTGTAGCGCGACTGCCGAGCGCATCGGCGGCGCGAAGGCTCTCCTTACCCCAATATCTTTGCAAGGCCCCGCGACAGCTGCAGCGCACCGTTCAGCCGCGCCTTGGCGTCGGGCCACGGCCGGGTGATCACTAGCCTATTGTCGGGGCGCAGCTTTGCGCTGTCCTTCAACCGGTCGACATAGGCGAGTAATCCCGGGATGTCCGGGAAGCTGTCATTGTGGAACGTCACCAGCGCACCGCGCGGGCCCGCGTCCAGCTTTGCGACGCAGGCGTTGCGGCAGTTCAGCTTCGTCTCGATGACCGTCAGCAGGTTCTGGGTGGCTTCGGGCAGCGGCCCGAAGCGGTCGATCATCTCGGCAGCGAAGGACTCGATCTCCTGCTTGGTTTCCGCCTCGTTCATGCGGCGATAGAGGCCCATGCGCAGATCCAGATCGGGGACATAATCGTCCGGTATCAGGATCGGCGCATCGACGGTGATCTGCGGCGAGAAGGCCTCGCGCCGCGGCTGGGCGACGCCATCCGCCCTTGCATCGAGGATCGCCTCCTCAAGCATCGACTGGTAGAGTTCGAAGCCCACCTCCTTGATGTGCCCCGACTGCTCGTCGCCCAGCAGGTTGCCGGCGCCGCGGATATCGAGATCATGGCTGGCGATCTGGAAGCCGGCGCCGAGCGTGTCCAGATTCTGCAGGATATGGAGGCGCTTTTCCGCAGTCTCGGTCAGGCTGCGGGTGCCGGTGGTCAGATAGGCATAGGCCCGCGTCTTGGCGCGCCCGACGCGACCGCGCAGCTGATAGAGCTGGGCGAGGCCGAAGCGGTCTGCGCGGTTGACGATCAGCGTGTTGGCTGAGGGGATGTCGAGCCCACTCTCGATGATCGTGGTCGATACCAGCAGGTCGAACTTGCGGTCGTAGAAGGCCGACATCCGCTCCTCGACCTCGCTCGGCGCCATCTGACCATGGGCGACGACATAGCTGATCTCGGGTACCTCCTTGCGCAGATATTCTTCTATGTCGGGCAGATCCTTGATCCGCGGCGTCACGAGAAAGCTCTGCCCGCCGCGATAATGTTCGCGCAGCAGCGCCTCGCGGATGACCACGCCGTCCCAGGGCGCGACATAGGTGCGGACCGCAAGCCGGTCGACCGGCGGCGTCTGGATCACGCTGAGTTCGCGCAGACCGGACATCGCCATCTGCAAGGTGCGCGGGATCGGCGTCGCCGTAAGCGTCAGCATATGCACGTCGGTCTTGAGCGCCTTCAGCCGCTCCTTGTGGGTGACGCCGAAGCGCTGCTCCTCATCGACGACGACCAGCCCGAGCCGCTTGAACTCAATGCCCTTGGCGAGAAGCGCATGGGTGCCGATGACGATGTCGAGCGTACCGGCCGCGAGGCCATCCTTCACCTTGCGTGCGTCACCGGCGGTAACGAGCCGCGAAAGATGACCGACATTCACGGGGAAGCCGTGGAAGCGCTCAACAAAGTTCCGGTAGTGCTGCCGCGCTAGCAGCGTGGTGGGGCAGATCAACGCCACCTGCATGCCGCCCAATGCCGCGACAAAGGCGGCGCGCAGTGCGACCTCGGTCTTGCCGAAGCCGACGTCGCCGCAGACCAGCCGGTCCATCGGCTTGCCTGCGCCGAGATCCTCGATCACGTCGGCGATTGCGCGATCCTGATCATCGGTCTCCTGGTACGGGAAGCGATCGACGAACTCGTTATAGCCGCTTTCGGGCTGGATCACCTCGGCGGGCCGCAGTGCGCGCTCGGCAGCGGTCTTGATCAGCTCGCCCGCGATTTCGCGGATCCGCTCCTTCATCTTTGCCTTGCGCGACTGCCAGGCGACCCCGCCGAGCTTGTCGAGCTGGACGCCCTCGGTCTCGGCGCCGTAGCGGCTGAGCACGTCGATATTCTCGACCGGCACATAGAGCTTGTCGCCGCCGGAATAGCTGAGCGCGACACAATCGTGCGGCGATGTGCCGACCGGGATCGAGGTCAGCCCCTCATAGCGGCCGATGCCATGATCCATATGGACGACGAGATCGCCCGGCGTGAGCGTTGCCAGCTCTGCGAGAAAGGCATCGGCCGATTTCTTGCGCTTCTGCCGGCGGATCAGCCGGTCGCCCAGCATGTCCTGCTCGGTGAGCAGGGCGATATCGCCGCTGGTAAAGCCGTGGCCGAGCGGAAGGACGGCGAGCGCGACCTTGGCGACTCCGGAGCCCAGCGACTCCTTCGCGTCGAGCGCCTGTCCAAGAGCCTCCTGCCAGCTTTCGGCGAAGCTCAGCCGTTCCAGCCCATGATCGCGCAACAGCCCGGCAAAGCGTTCGCGCGCGCCGCCCGAATAGCTGGCGAGGACGACGCGCTTGCCGGCCTTGGCCAGCGCGTCGACATGCTCGATCACCGCGTCGTAGATGTTGACGCCCTGGGTCCGCTCAGGCGCGAAATCGCGCGCCGATTCCACGGCCATGTCGAGGACCTTCGCGCTCTCGGGCTCATCGAAGGGTGTGACAAGGTGGATCGGGCGGTCGGCGATCGCCGTCGCCCATTCGTCGCTGGTCAGGTAGAGCTCGGCGGGCTCGAGCGGGCGATAGCTGCCCGGATCGGCGCTGCGTGCGCGGACGCGGTTGGCATGATAATCGGTGATCGCTTCGAACCGCGCTTCGGCGGCCTTGCCCGAGCCCGCTTCGCGAATGATCAGGTCCTCGGGCGTGAGATGGTCGAACAGCGTCGTCAGCCGCTCCTCGAACAGCGGCAGCCAATGGTCCATGCCTGCCAGCCGCCGTCCGTCCGATACCGCCTGATAGATCGGATCTCCGGTGGCGCTGGCGCCGAAGCGCTCGCGATAGCGGCTGCGGAATCGCTTGATCGATTCCTCGTCGAGCAGCGCTTCGGAGGCGGGCAGCAGCGTGAAGCCCTTGATCGTGCCGATAGTGCGCTGGTCGGCGGCGTCGAACTGGCGGACATTCTCGATCTCGTCGCCGAAGAAGTCGAGCCTCAGCGCGTGCGGCTCACCCGACGGGAACAGGTCGACCAGCCCACCGCGCACGGCATATTCGCCGGGGTCGGTGACGGTATCGGTGCGGACATAGCCGTTCGCCTGGAGGAGTGCTGCAAGCTTGTCGCGGTCGATCCGCTCGCCGGGCGCGAGCCGGGCCACCAGTTGGCGAATGCGGAATGGGGTCAGCACCCGCTGGGTGATCGCGTTGACGGTCGTCGCGATCAGCAGCGGCCCTTGCTGTTTCGCCTGGAGCGCGTGGAGCGTCGCCAGCCGGTCGGAGGTCGCGCGCAGCGCAGGGCTGGCGCGGTCATAGGGCAGGCAATCCCAGGCCGGGAAATGCAGCACGGAAAGTTCCGGAGCGAAATAGGCGGCGGCGTCGACCACCGCCTGCATCGCCTGGTCGTCAGGCGCGACGAACACCAGCCGGCCAGTGCGGACCGCGACGGCACGGGCGAGATCGGCGAGCAGCCAGGGCTGGAAGCCGATCGGCGCGCGGGCCAGCGTCAGCGGTTCGCCAGCTTTGAGGATGCGTTGAAGGTCTGTCATAGGATTCGTTCTGTTGCTTTGCGCAGAAGTCGTTGGGGAGCGGGCCGGCCCCATCCGTCATCCCAGCGAAGGCTGGGATCTCACTTTTCTCGCCAGAAGGCAGAGAGATCCCAGCGTCCGCTGGGATGACGAAGGATATGTGAGCGACCGGCTATTATCACCCGGGGATGTCGATGTAGTCGATGCGCTGCATCCGCTCCATCATCGGGCCCTGCCATTCGGACGGCACCGCGATAGTGCCGATCGCCCAGCCCATGATGTCGACATCTTCCTGGTTCAACAGGCCCTCGAACCAGTCGAGCGCAATTTCGTCCCATCCCTGGTGAAGCCGGTCGAAATAGCCGCCGATCATATAGTCGGCCTCGCGGGTGCCGCGGTGCCAGGCACGGAAGCGCAGGCGTTTCAGGCGATCTTCGCGGTTCATGGAAATCCTGACTTCAGCAAATGCAAAACAGCCGACGGGCGATTGGCAAGCCCGTCGGCGGAACGTTAGAAGCCATCTAGTGATGCGCCCCGATATTCTCAATCCGTTGTTCGCCGAAGTCGAAGCGCTGAAGGGCGTGGGGCCGACGCTCGCCAAGCCGCTCAAGAAACTGCGGCTGGAGCGGATCGTCGACATGCTGTTCCACCTGCCGACCGGCACGATCGAGCGCAAGCCGGTCGATACGGTCGAGGCCGAGGACAGCGGCCGGATCATCACCGTGCGGCTCGTGCCGGTCAGCTATCGCGCCTCTGGCGGCCGGGGGCCGTTCCGGGTGGGCGCGACCGACCAGGCCGGCAATGTCGTCAGCCTCGTCTATTTCGGCGGCAATCCGGGCTGGGCGAAGAAGCTGCTGCCGATTGGCGAGCCGCGGATCGTCTCGGGCAAGCTCGAAATCTACGGCCAGGAACTGCAGATGGTCCATCCCGACCATGTGCTGCCGGTCGCCGAGGCCGCCGACCTGCCGGCGCGCGAGAGCGTCTATCCGCTGTCCGAAGGACTGACCACCCGCCGCCTCGGGCAACTGATCGAGCAGGCGATCGCACGCGCGCCCGAACTGCCGGAGTGGATCGAGCCGAATCTTCAGGCGGCGCGCGGCTGGCCGGGCTGGCGCGAGGCCATCGTCCGTGCTCATGCCGATCCTGCCGACGAGCTGGCGCGCGCGCGCTTGGCCTATGACGAGCTGTTCGCCAATCAGCTCGCCCTGATGCTGGTCCGCGCCTCCTCGCGCCGCCGCCGCGGGACGCCGCTCGTCGGCGATGGCCGGCTGCGCGACGCGCTGAAGCTGCCCTATGCGCCGACCGGTGCGCAGCAGCGCACGGTGGCCGAGATCGAGGGGGACCTCGCCCAGCCGGTGCCGATGACCCGGCTGCTGCAGGGCGATGTCGGATCGGGCAAGACGCTGGTGGCAACCATGGCGCTGCTGACGGCTGTCGAGGCCGGCGCCCAGGGCGCGCTGCTGGCGCCAACCGAGATCCTCGCGCGCCAGCATTATGCGACGCTGAGCCAAACGCTCGCGGGCTTGCCGGTCAATGTCGCGATTCTCACCGGCCGCGAGAAGGGCAAGGCGCGCGAGGCGACCTTGATGGGCCTGGCCGACGGTTCGATCGACATCTTGATCGGCACCCATGCGATCTTTCAGGAGAAGGTGGGCTATCGCAATCTCGCGCTGGCGGTGGTCGACGAGCAGCATCGCTTTGGGGTCGCCCAGCGGATGCTGCTCCAGGCCAAGGCCGAACGGCCGCCGCACCTGCTGGTGATGACCGCCACCCCGATCCCGCGCACGCTGACGCTCAGCCATTATGGTGAGATGGACGTCAGCCGGCTCGATGAGATGCCGCCCGGCCGACAGCCGATCGAAACGCGGGTGATCGCGGGCGAACGGCTCGATGAGATCGCCCAGGCGCTCGGCCGGCATATGGCCCAAGGCGGCCAGGCCTATTGGGTCTGCCCGCTGGTGGAGGAGAGCGAGCAATCCGACCTTGCTGCCGCCGAGAGCCGCGCCGAGAGCCTCCGCCAGCTGTTCGGCGACAGGGTCGGCGTGGTCCATGGCCGAATGAAGGGGCCCGAAAAAGATGCGGTGATGGCTGCCTTCCAGTCGGGCGCGCTCGGCGTCCTCGTCGCGACGACGGTGATCGAGGTGGGCGTGGACGTGCCGAACGCCACGCTGATGATCATCGAGGGCGCCGACCGCTTCGGCTTGGCCCAGCTTCACCAGCTGCGCGGCCGCGTCGGGCGTGGCGACCAGCATTCGATATGCCTGCTGCTGCGCGGCAATGTGCTGTCGGAGACATCGCGCGCACGGCTCGCGCTGATGCGCGAAACCAATGACGGCTTCCGCATTGCCGAGGAGGATCTGCGGCTGCGCGGCGCCGGCGAGATATTGGGGACGCGTCAGTCGGGCGAGGCGGAGTTCCGGCTGGCCGGGCCGGAACGGACCGCGGCGCTGATCGAATCGGCGACCCAGGACGCCCGGCTGCTGGTCGATCGCGACGGCGGACTGGAAGGTGAGCGCGGCCAGGCGGCCAGAACGGCGCTCTATCTGTTCGAGCGCGATGCGGCGGTGGGGCTGTTGCGGGCGGGCTGACGCCGGGGACAGGTCCAATGCAGTGTTAGTTGGCGACCCGTTGAACCCATCACTCCATCCGGTGGTTGGCCGCCCCGGCACTCTTCCCCAGCATTTCGTCACCCCGGGCTTGACCCGGGGTCCCGCTCTCAACTGCTCAAGCCACCGTATCGAATAGGTCCTGCCACTCTGGATTGCCACGCTCGATCAGCGCGAACTTCCACGCGCGCCGCCAAGCGCTTGACGCGCTTCTCGTGCGTGATGGCATCGGTGATCGAGGGTGCGTCCTCGGCCCACCAGGCAATTCTTAGCGTTTGCAGAAATCTGATCCTTCGCTCGTTCGGTGCTGATGGATACGGGCTGGGAGGTCGGCGGTAACGCCGACATACAAGGTGCCGCGATAGCGATCGGCCATAATATATACCCAGCCGCCAATTTGTCCCATGCGCGGAATGGAACGGAAGCGGGACCCCGGGGCAAAGCCCGGGGTGACGATGAGGTCAGCGAGAGGCCGCTCTCCACCCCCGAACAGTCGCTTCGTCACCGCTCTCGGGAGCAGCTACCCTTGAATCCCGGACAGATCGGTGGAAGGCTCATCGCTCCACGAAGCAGAGAGAGGACAGAATGTCGGGCTGGTGGGACCGCGCGGTAGTCCCGCACATGATCCGGCTCGGCTGCGGCTGTCGGATGATGGCCGAGCACCGCGCCAGACTGATTCCGGAGGCGGCGGGCCGGGTGCTCGAACTCGGTATGGGTTCGGGGACCAATCTGCCCTTTTATAATTCATCGAAGATATCGGAAGTGATCGGTGTCGAACCATCGCCCGAGCTGCGCGCGATGGCCGCGCAGGCGCCGCGCGCTGACGGGCTGACGGTGCGGATCGAGGATGGCATCGGGGAGGAGCTGCGCTTCGACGCCGGGAGCTTCGACACGGTGGTGTGCACCTTCACCTTGTGCTCGGTCCACGATCCCGAGCGGACGCTGGCCGAGGCGCGGCGGGTGCTGCGGCGGGGCGGGGTGCTGCTGTTCCACGAACATGGCGGCGCGCCCGATCCGGGGGTCGCCACCTGGCAGCGGCGGATCGAGCCGCTGTGGAAGTCGATCTTCGGCGGATGTCACCTCACGCGGCCGGTCGGCGCCGCGATATCCCGGCACTTCACGATCGATCGGATCGACGCATTCTACCAGCCGAAGATGCCGCGTTTCGCGGGTTGGATGGAAACGGGCCGGGCGCTGGCGAGCTGATCCGCATGGTCGTTATCCCAGCCCCACCGCCCTCGTCGCGGGTGGGGCTGGGATAGCGTTCTTTGGAGGACTGTGGGAGCAGCGCGCTGGAGGCCGCGCTGCTCCCACCCTCTCACCCCATTGGCCAGCGCTGACGCTTGGCGCGGGCGGCGTTCAGCATCGCGGTATAGGCATAGCTGTCGATCGGCTTGATGAACTCGGCGCCGACGCGGCCGCCCAGCGACCACATCACCTTGGCGGCAATCTGGCCGAGCCGCGGCAGCGCCAGCCGGACGATCGTGCCCTTGGGCGTCTCGCCATATTCGCGGACCATGAAGCCGAGCGGCGAGATGTTGACGAGCAGCACGTCGCTGGCATGATCCTGCGTGAACATTCGCGTCGGCAGCGCGACCTCGTCGCGCGGCGCTCGTCGCTGCTCGGCGTATTTTGCATCCTCGTCGACGCCTGGCGTCAGTGTCTGGGCAATCTGGGTCATGAGTTCATGTCCTTGTTTCAACACGAGAATTGCCCACAGACCTTATCAACTCGTTACCCGTTACGGTGAAGCAAGGGTTAAGCCGTATTTCTCCTGAGCGGTGATCGTCGAGAAGTTGGCCACCTTCGTCCCTGCCGTCAGCGCCGCAGATCGGCGGGGACGATCGGCGAGGAGATGATCGCTTCCATCCGGCGCCATCGTGCCGCCGGGGAAGCCCCGGAAGCCGCCAGATCTACCGCTGCCATGTCCTGACCCAGCCCATAGTTGATGACGTAGCTGCGATAATGGTCGGTGAACGACAGCGACTGCTCCGCGCTTGCGGCTGACCAGCTGATAGGTCTGGATCAGGTCCAGTGCGGTGTCGCGATTAACCTTCCCATCGAGGTACATCGCGGCGATCGTCATCCGCGCGCCCGCCAGCCGGTGCAGCAGATCGAGCAATTGCGCATAGGGTGCTGCGCTGGCGGGATCGAGGCCAGCGAGCGGGTAGAGCGTCGCGGCCTCGAACGCGGCCCGCTCCGGACCGGGAAAGGCGAGGTCGATCCCGCTATTGGCCGAGCCTTCGGTGATGAAGCTCTGCGGGCTGAACAGCGGATAGACGGTGAACTCTGCCCAGCCTTACTCGCGCGAGATTTCTGGATCGTCTATAGGTGAGCCGCTGCAACAGGAGTCCTTTGACCCGTCCCAAGGCTGGGAGTGGATGCTGAAACAAGTTCAGCATGGCGGCTCGAGTTACCGCGTCAGCACCCCATGCGTTTTCTTGCCGGCGGACAGCTTCACGCTTTCCGCGCCGATCGTCACCACCGCCGCCTCGTCGGATATCTTCTCGCCGTCGATCCGTGCGCCGCCGCCCTTGATCAGCCGGCGCGCTTCGCCCTTCGACGCGACCAAACCAAGACCGACCAATGCGTCGACCATTGCGATTGAGCCTTCGGGTACCGCTAGCGTCGGCAGATCCCCGCCCGCCGCGCCTTCCTCGAAGGTCCGCCGCGCGGTCTCGGCGGCCGCCGCCGCCGCTTCGAGGCCACGGCACATCGCCGTCGCCTCGTTGGCGAGGACAATCTTGGCGAGGTTGATCTCCTGGCCCTCGAGCGTCTCGAGCCGTTCAATCTCGCCGAGCGGGAGGTCGGTGAACAGCCTCAGGAAGCGGCCGACATCCTTGTCGTGCGTGTTCCGCCAGAACTGCCAGTAATCATAGGACGGCAGCTGCTCCTCGTTGAGCCACACCGCGCCCGACATCGTCTTGCCCATCTTGCCGCCATCGGCGGTTGTGATCAGCGGGGTGGTGACGCCGTACACCTCGGAGCCGAGCATCCGCCGACTCAGCTCGATGCCGTTGACGATGTTGCCCCACTGGTCCGATCCCCCCATCTGCAGCCGGCAATTGCGGCGGCGGGCAAGCTCCATGAAATCATAGGCCTGTAGGATCATATAGTTGAACTCGAGGAAGCTCAGCGATTGCTCGCGGTCCAGCCGCAGCTTCACCGAATCGAAGCTCAGCATCCGGTTGATCGAGAAATGCTGGCCGACTTCGCGCAGGAAGGGGATATATTCCAGCTGGTCGAGCCAATCGGCATTGTCGACCATCACCGCATCGGTGGGGCCGTCGCCGAACGTCAGGAAACGCTCGAACACCCGCTTGATCGACGCGACGTTGACCGCGATCGTCTCGGTCGTCAGCAGCTTGCGCGCCTCGTCCTTGAAGCTCGGATCGCCGATCTTGCCGGTGCCGCCGCCCATCAGCACGATCGGCTTATGCCCGCTCTGCTGCATGCGCCGTAGCAGCATGATCTGGACGAGGCTGCCGACGTGGAGCGACGGGGCGGTCGGATCGAAGCCGATATAGCCGGGCACCACCGTCGACGCCGCGAGCGCATCGAGCGCGCTGGCGTCGGTTACCTGATGGATATAGCCTCGGCTATCGAGGAGGCGCAGCAGATCGGAGCGATATTCGGTCATGACGCGCGGGCGATTAGCATGGGGCAGGAGCGAAGGGTAGGTTTCATACCTCGGCGTTCTCCCTTATCCATCACCCCGGCGGAGGCCTGGGTCTCGGGCGGCAAGGGCGCGCGCTGTTCTCCCGAGATTCTGGCGTCCGCCGGAATGACGTATTGAGGTTCGGACATGGGAAAAGACAAGATGCTCGCGGTCGGATTGATGTCGGGCACCTCGCTCGACGCGATCGACGCCGCGCTGATCGAGACCGATGGTGCCGGCCATATTCGGCCGATCGCGTTCCGCTCCGATCCCTACAGCATCCAAGCGCGCGAGCAGTTGCGCGAGGCGGCAGCGCTCGCGCTCAGCTTCGAGAAGCCGCGCCCGAGTCCGCCGATCGTCGCGGCGGAGGAGATGCTGACCCGGCGCCACATCCTCGCCGTGCGCCAGCTGCTGGCCGCGGCCGGCGTCGATCCGGCGCAGGTCGACGTGATCGGCTTCCACGGCCAGACCATCGCCCACCGACCCGATCGCGGCTGGACGTGGCAGATCGGCGATGGCGCCGCGATGGCGAAGGCGCTCGGCATCCGCGTGGTCAACGATCTGCGCTCGGCCGACGTCGCGGCGGGCGGGCAGGGCGCGCCGCTGCTCCCGGTCTATCATCGCGCGTTGACCATGGGCCTCGATGCGCCGGTCGCCGTGCTCAATCTCGGCGGTGTCGGCAACATCACCTGGCTTGGCGCGGGCGAGGTGGATGTGATGGCGTTCGACACCGGGCCCGCCAACGGGCTGATCGACGACTGGATGCGGGCCGAGACCGGATCGCCCTATGACGCCGGCGGGGCCTTTGCGGCGCGCGGTACGGTCGACCAGGCGGTGCTCGGCGCCATGCTCGACAATGACTGGTTCGATGCTCCGCCGCCCAAGTCACTCGACCGTGCGGATTTCACCATCCAGCCGGCGCGGGGGCTGTCCGCCGCCGACGGTGCGGCGACGCTGACCGCTTTCACCGCAGAGACGGTGGCACTGGCGCTGCGCCACCTGCCGGAGCGGCCGCAGCGGCTGATCGTCGCGGGTGGCGGGCGACATAACCCGACGCTGATGGCGATGATAACGGTTGCCACCAACATCGCCGCCGAACCGATCGAAGCGCTCGGTTGGAACGGCGACGCGACCGAGGCGGAGGGCTTTGCCTATATGGCGGTGCGGGCGCTGAAGGGGGAGCCGATCAGCTTCCCGGGCACTACCGGGGTGCCGAAGCCGATGACTGGCGGCGTGGTGCACGACATTTAATCCTCTCCCCTGCAGGGAGAGGATTTTCGCTACTTCTTCCGGGCCAGGCTCCGCATTGCGTCGTCGAGCCCGGACAGCGTTAGCGGGAACATGCGGTTGCCCATCAGTTCGCGGATCAGCCGGGTCGACTGGCTGTGCATCCAATGTTGCTCGGCCGACGGGTTTAGCCACACCGCCGACGAATAGACGTTGGTCAGCCGCTGCAGCCAGACTTGGCCCGCCTCCTCGTTCATATGCTCGACCGATCCGCCGGGATAGGTAAGCTCATAGGGGCTCATCGCGGCGTCGCCGACCAGCACCAGCTTATAGTCATGGCCGAATTTGTGGAGCACGTCCCAGGTCGGCGTGCGCTCCTGGAAGCGGCGGCGATTGTCCTTCCACACGCCTTCATAGACGCAGTTGTGGAAGTAGAAGAATTCGAGATGCTTGAACTCGGCGGTCGCAGCCGAGAACAGTTCCTCGCACAGCTTGATGTGCGGATCCATCGAACCGCCGACATCCAGGAAGAGCAACAGCTTGACCGCGTTGCGCCGTTCCGGGCGCATGTGGATGTCGAGGAAGCCGCGCCGGGCGGTGCCGTCGATCGTGCCGTCCAGATCGAGCTCCTCGGCGGCGCCCTCGCGGGCGAAGCGGCGCAGGCGGCGCAGCGCCACTTTGATGTTGCGGGTGCCCAGCTCGACGTCGTTGTCGAGGTTGCGGAATTCGCGCTTCTCCCAAACCTTGATCGCGCGCTTGTGAAGGCTCTCGCCGCCGATCCGGACGCCTTCGGGATTATAGCCGGCGTTGCCGAACGGCGATGTGCCGCCGGTGCCGATCCACTTGCTGCCGCCGTGGTGCTGGCCCTGCTGCTCCTCCAGCCGCTTCTTCAGCGTCTCCATGATCTCGTCCCAGGAGCCGAGCGATTCGATCTTCGCCATTTCCTCGGGCGTCAGATATTTCTGGGCGATCGCCTTCAGCCACTCCTCGGGGATCTCGTGGCCCTCGGCCGGCGTGTCGAGCACGCCCTTGAACACCTTGGCGAACACCCGGTCGAACCGGTCGAGCAGCCCTTCGTCCTTCACATAGGTCGCGCGGGCGAGATAGTAGAACTCCTCCGCCGACAGGTCGATCACGTCGCGCTGCAGCGCCTCGAGCATCGTCAGATGCTCCTTGAGGCTGGCGGGAATGCCCGCGGCGCGCAGTTCGTCGAGAAAGCCGAAAAACATCAGACCACTATAACGCGTTTGTCGTGATGGCGCGACCACCAGAGCGCGAGCAGACTTACCAGCGCCGAGGCGCTCAGATAATAGCCGACAAAGCCCAGCCCCCCGCGTTCCGCCAGATATTGCGCCACCGCGGGGACCGGCGCCGCCCCGAGGATGCCGGCGATGTTGAAGGTCATCGACGCGCCGGTATAGCGCACCCGTGGCGGGAACAGCGACGGCAGGAACGCCCCGAGCGGTCCATAGACGAACCCCATCATGAACAGCGCGAGCGCCAGCCAGGCGAAGATCGGCGCGAGATCGCCGCTCGCGAACATCGGCCCGAGCAGCAGTCCGGTGAGCGCGGTGCCGATGCAGCCGGCGATCAGCACATAGCGCGGCGATCTGATGTCCGACCACCAGCCCGCCAGCAATATGCCGGCGGCCATGAACAGGATGGTGACGAGCTGGACGCCCAGGAAGGTTTCCTTGGGAATGCCGAGCGTCTTGGTGGCGTAGCCGAGCGCGAAGGCGGTCGCGAGATAATAGGTCGCGAAGCAGGCCACCGCCGCGAAGGTGCCGGCGATGGTCGGCACCAGATGCTCGCGGAACAGCTCCGCGATCGGGATCTTCGCGGGCTCCGACGTGGCCAGCGCCGCCTGGAAGGCTGCGGTCTCGGTCAGCTTCAGGCGCACCCACAGGCCCACCCCAACCAGCAGCGCCGAGCCGAGGAAGGGCAGGCGCCAGCCCCAGTCCATGAACTGCTGCTGGGTCATCGCCACCCCCAGGACCAGGAACAGGCCGTTGGCGGCGATGAAGCCGACCGGCGCGCCGAGCTGCGGGAACATGCCGTAGCGCCCGCGCATGCCCGGCGGCGCATTCTCCACCGCGAGCAGCGCCGCGCCACCCCATTCCCCGCCAAGGCCGAAGCCCTGGCCGAAGCGCAGCACCGCGAGCAGCAAGGCTCCGATCCAGCCGGCGGTCTCATAGGAGGGCAGGAAGGCGATCAGCAGCGTCGACATGCCCATCACCATCAGCGAAGCGACCAGCGTGGACTTGCGGCCGATCCGGTCGCCGAAATGGCCGAACGCCCAGGCGCCGAGCGGGCGCGACAGGAAGGCGAGGCCGAGCAGCGTGTAGGACCAGATCAGCTGGGTGGAGGGATCGAACCCGCCGAAGAACAGCGGACCGAACACCAAAGATGCGGCGGTCGCGAAGATGTAGAAGTCGTAGAACTCGACCGACGTGCCGGTGAGGCTGGCCAGCAGGATGCGGCGCGTGGATGGCCTGTCCCTCCGGATCTGCTGATTGTCGGTCATGCTACTGCCCCCTCATCGCGCCGGGGGATGGCGCGGCGAGGGGGCCGGGTCAAGCAGTACGCAACCTTCAATTACTCAACGCAACATACTTATTGGAACGTCGTCCGGCGCAGGCGCTCCTATCGGCACTTCACCTCGCCGCGGTCGATCGAGCGCCCGATCAGCGCGCCGCCCCCGGCGCCGAGGATCGTACCCAGCGTCGACGAACGGCCGTTGTCGAGCGCATTGCCGAGCAGGCCGCCGGCCACCGCGCCGATGATCAGGCCGGTCGTGCCGTCCGAACGGCGGCAATAATAGCGCCCGTCATTGCCGCGATAGATGCGGTCGTTCCGGCTGAGCCTGCGCTCGCCATAATAGCGGCCGTCCCGGTAATAGCGGGCCGGATCATAGCTGCGGCCATAGCGCGTATCGGGGCGGTTATAGTCGTAGCGCTGCCAGTCGTGCCGGTCGTCGCGCTTCCGGTCGTGCCGGTCGTCGCGATCATGCGCGCGGCGGCCATGCGCCGGCGCCCAGGGCGGCGGATCGGCCATCGCGACCGATGGAAGCACGGTAGCCGCCAGCGCGGCCGCGAGAATGAACTTACGCATGAATGTCTCCCTATGGTTCCAGCGCAAGAACGGAACGGCTCCGGAAAGGTTTCGTGAACCGAAAACTACGACCTGTTCATCGCCATGACAGGCGCGCGGCGTCGCCTGAACTGTTGGGCGAAGCTCAAAGGGAGGGACGTTCATCGCAGGTAACGCATTGTTACCCATGATGATTTCGCGCCTCGGTTCGTCGCACCCGCCCTCTCCTGACCGTCGCTACGGCTCCATAACGGACGGAACAGGACAGGCGCTGTTCCGTCGAGAATAGCGGTTCGGGGGGCTGTAATGGCCTTCGGAGCAGTTCATGCGTCGTCTCGCTACGCCTGCATGCGCCGGCTTGGCGCTGACGCTGTCGATCCTGTCCAGTCTCTCGCCTGCCTGCGCGCAGGATCATGTCCCCCGCTCCGATCAGCCGATCCGCGATGGCGGCATGGTGATCCCGCCCTATGGCTGGTTGCGCTATTGCGACGGCCATGCCGAGGATGTCGGCTGCCGCGCCGGGGCGGAGGGGCCGGCCTATGTGACGCTCGATGGCGCGCGCTGGCGCCAGCTGGAAGCGGTCAACGCTGCGCTGCGCCGCATCCGCCGCGTCGAGGACCGGAGCCCGGCGTGGCGCGACGACTGGCGCGTCGCCGAAAACAGCGGCGACTGCGAGGATATCGCACTGGCGGGGCGGATGCGGCTGATGGCGCAGGGCTGGCCCGCCGCGGCGCTGCGCCTCGCCACCGTCTGGACCGAACAGCGGGCCTATCACGCCGTGCTCACCATCGAAGCGCTGCGCGACGGCCGGCGCGGCACCTGGGTGCTCGACAGCCGGATGGGCCGCGTGCTGCCGTGGCAGCGGCTGCGGTCGCTGGGCTATCGCTTCGCAACGCGGCAGGCGGCGCAATCCCCCGGCTGGGTGGCGGTCGCGTCCTGATCGCGGTCGGTGCCGGCAACTTGTTTCATCCACCCCGCAACAAAGACGTGCGTCAATGGAAAGGCGGATATTGGAACAAGTTCGGCTCCACGGCTTCGCAATGGTAAAGGAATCTGAACAAATCGTAAGATTCATCGGGTTCCACACCCGACTCGTCGGAGGCGGAACATTAATGTTGATCAAGCGTATTTGTAGCGTGGAACGGCAATAAGCCGGCTTTCCAGGAGAGACATCATGCGCAACTATTTGATCGCGGCCAGTATAGCCGCGCTTGCGGCAAGCAGCGCGGCCCAGGCCGAAACCGTGTGCAGGCAGGACAATACCGGCCGCACGGTCGCTACGGTCGCCGGCGCCGGCATCGGCGCGGTCCTCGGCCGGGTGATCGACGGCGGCCGCCACAAGGAGGTCGGCACGATCGGCGGCGCGATCGCCGGCGGCATCGCGGGCAACCAGCTCGCCAAGGGCGGCAATGATCGCTGCGAGGTTTCCTACGGCTATTATGACGAGAGCGGCCGCTGGCACGCCAACCGCATCGATGCGAGCAGCGCGCGCGGCTATTATGACCGTGACAATCGCTGGGTCGAAGGCGCGCCCACCGGCTATTATGACAACAACAACCGCTGGGTGGCCTTCAACGGCGACCCCGAGAACTATGGCTATCGCGATCGCGACGGCCGCTGGGTTCCGGTCGGCGTGAGCGGCTATTATGCCGCCGACGGCCAGTGGGTGTCGGCCAACGCGCCCGGCTATTACAGCAACGGCCGCTGGGTCTCGGGCCCCGCCGCCGGCCATTATGACGCCAATGGCCGCTGGATCGCCGACAGCAATCGCTATGGGCAGCCGACCGGCTATTGGCAGGCGCAGACCCAGCCCGGCTATTATGACGAGAGCGGCCGCTGGGTGCGCGGCGAGACGACCGGCTATTATGACGCGCGCGGCCGCTGGGTCTCGACCGGCATGAGCGCGGGCCGTCCAGGCGATGTCGCCTATGGCCGCGACCGCGATGTCCGCACCCGCGAGGCGCGGTTCGAACAGCGGATCGAGCGGATGCGCGAGCGCGGCACGATCAGCCGCCGCGAAGCCCGCCGCGCAATGGATCAGCTCGCCTCGATCCGCCGCGACGAAAACCGCATGCGCCGCTCGGGCGGCCGCTTCACCGCGAACGAGGAGTCGGTGATCCACCAGCGCCTCGACCAGCTCGGCACGCAGCTGCGCGCGGAACGGGATGGCGATAACTGGGTCGGCTAAGCGCCCGGTTTGAACTGGAGGGAGGGGCGGAGCTTCACGGCTCCGCCCCTTTTTCATGCGCGTCGAGGCCGGTGCGGACGTGAGCCCGGGCTTGAGCCTGAGCCCAAGCTTGGGTTGGCCGCAGGCGGGCTCGGACCGTGAAAAATCCGGGTGCATGGGGTTGTTCGCCCGTTTTTTTATTTTTTCCGCCGGGCGGTGCGTCGCGGCGAGCGCGGTGGCGACCTCGACGAGCCGCGAGCCGGCATCGGTTTCCATATGTTTCGCCGCCGCCCGGGCGTGCAGGATCAGCCGGACCGTGCGCAGCAGAACGCTGGTTTTCCGCACCTCGCGCGCCATCGCCCTGAACCGGGCCGAGCGCACACCATGTTTCCAGGCGTTGCGATTGTTGCACGGTGCGCCGCTGCCCTTGCCGCCATGCATCCGGCACCGCTGCTTGCCGCCGACGGCCGGTGAGCGGCACGGCGCACCCGACCGCGTGCGCGCGCCGCAGCGGGGGGCAGAGGCGAGGATGGCGGGCTGCATGGGCTGTTCTTTGGTCCTTTACCGGACCGGTGTGCCTAGCAAAAAGCTGCTGGGGATTCAAGAACAAAACGGGTACAAGGCGATGCTCTGGCGCGGAGGAAGGCAGCATGCGCCGCTCGGCGGCCGCTTCACCGCGAACGAGGCGTCGGTGATCCGCCAGCGCCTCGACCAACTCGGGACGTAGCTGCGCGCGCGGAACGGGATGGTGATAGATGTAGATGCACGTCATATAACCGAGGCGTCGCCCCAGCGCAGGCCGGGGCCCATGTCTCTATCCACAAATAATGGTAGTGAAAATGGAGAGAGACATGGATCC
Organism: Rhizorhabdus argentea; assembly: GCF_037861105.1. NCBI lineage: Bacteria > Pseudomonadati > Pseudomonadota > Alphaproteobacteria > Sphingomonadales > Rhizorhabdaceae > Rhizorhabdus > Rhizorhabdus argentea. The sequence continues at coordinate 46,584 of NZ_JBANFK010000021.1, read as the reverse complement.
CAGCCTTCGCTGGGATGACGGGAAAGGGGCAGAAGAACTTCGGTTCAGGATGCTAACGCAGAATGACGCTGCTGATCCGTTCGTCCCGAGCGAAGTCGAGGGACGGTCGCAAGGGATGCGGGTGGTGTCTCGACTTCCCTCGACACGAACGGTTAGATGGTTGACGTAAGATAACGTCATCCCACTCTCCCGCCCATTCCTGTCCTTCAGTTCGCCGCGATCCGACATTGCGCCTTGCTTCTGGTTCACGCCGGCCTCTGGCTGAAGTCCGAGATCGTCGCGCTCCATGGCGCCAACGTGAAGGATCTTGCCGCGCATTTCGGCGTTCCACGCCAGGCGCTCAGCACGCTTCTCAATAGCCATGCGAGCCTGCGCTTCGAAAAGGCTTTCGGTGTCAACGCCGACGCGCTGATGCGCATGCAGACCGCCTATGATCTCGCGCAGGCGCACACCAATGAGGCGGAGATCAAGGTTTCGCGATTGGAGATGGCGGCATGAGGCGGCGGGCGAGAGTTAAGTAAACTGTCACCGTAATTCGTGTCACCGTAATTCGAGCGTCGTCTTCAGCACGATATATGGGCCTTCGGTAAAGCCACGACAGCGGGACGCGGTCGTCAGGCTCGCCGCCTGGGTCGGACCTTCCTATTAGCGACGGCACCCGCCTTCAGTAGGGTTTCCGACGAGGGCGCAACGGCGATGGCGGCAGCGATCATGTCGACAAGGTTGGCGACGTGGAGTTCGCAAATCTCTCGATCTTCTTGAAAAGACAATGCCTCGATCTGGGCCAGTCCCCATACGACGTCCCGCCTGAGAGCTTCCCGGCGTACCTCCAGGATTACAGGGTCGATGTCCGGAAGACTCCGCAGCATGTCGTATGCTCTAATAAAAGCATGGCTTACCGGTTCCATTTCCTCGGCAAGGGACCGAAACTTCTCAATGGCGAATAATTGAGACATGAACCGCACCCAGTAACATTTCCGCCAATCGGCGAATATCTCCTCAGCCATCGGGTATATCAAGGCTGAAGCTATCAATCGCGGTTTGCTGACGCCCTTGTACGGGTCTTCATCACTAAACCACCTCTCGCGCCGCGCATTGATCTTGGAGATGCGATAATCGAGTATGGCTCGGATCAGGCCTTCGCGAGAGCCGAAATGATAATGAGCTGCGGACTCGTTGCGCTGATGTGCGTCGAGGGCGATCTGCCTCAGCGAAACACCCTCCAGCCCATGCAGCGCAAACCGACGCTCGGCAGCAACAATCATAGCCTCCTTGGTATTCACCTATGAAATCCTCGTACGACGCGCAGCGGACCGGCCGCCCCATTCGGAGCGCGCAGTCAACAGGGCTGTGAAAGACCGATGCATGCAACTCTGCTTATTGCACCAAGCTGGTAATGGGTATACATTAATGCAATCCATTAAATAAGGCGCTGCCGCAGCCGGTTCCTGCCGCAGCGGACTTGAGGGAGATGTATCAATGTCTGCGACACGCCAAATGGCAATCGGTTGGCTCATGGAACCAGCAGGAACCCATGCTACGGGGTGGCAGACGTTCGCTGATAAGCGGGACGTGACAAACGACATAAAGCATTTCGCGAACATGGCGCGAGATGCCGAGGCGGCCAAGCTCGACTTCATCTTTCAGGCGGATGCCGTTTCTATACGGCCTGGGCCAATTGATGCGGTCGCGCGGCAATGCATTTACGCGAACATGCTGGAGCCATTTACCCAGATGGCAGCACTGTCGCAACTGACGTCGCGCATAGGATTGATCTCCACCGCTTGCACAAGCTTCTGGGAGCCGTTCAACCTCGCTCGTCTCGCCGCTTCGGTCGATCACATCAGCGGCGGGCGCTTCGGCTGGAATATCGTGACCGGCCGACATCCCTTGGCAGCACCGAACTTTGGACAGGAATCTATTTCGCATGCGGATCGGTACGAGCGCGCCCACGAGTTTACGGAAGTCGTGTTAGGGCTGTGGGACAGCTACGAGGACGATGCATTCTGTCGTGATGTGGAATCGGGACATTATTTCGATCCGACGAAAATCCATCCGCTCCACCATGAGGGGGCGTTCTACAAGGTTCGTGGTCCGATGAACCTCGCCCGGCCACCGCAAGGCCGCCCGGTGCTTGTCCAGGCCGGTTCTTCCGGTGATGGCAAAGACTTTGCTGCCAGGTTCGCGGAGGTAAACTTCTCGATCAACGGCACGCTTGAGAAAGCCCGCGGATTTTATCAGGACCTCAAGGGACGGATGGCCAAATATGGCCGCGAACCCGACGAGATGCGCATTCTGAGCGCGATGCAGGTCGTCGTTCGCGAGACCGCCCAGGAGGCGATCGACGAGTATGAGAAAATGCAGGCTACGCTTCATCCCGAACTCATGAAGCACACCGTTTCCTATGACCTCGAGACCAACGTCATGGATCTCGACCTGGATGACTATGTCACCGTTGATCGGCTTCCGGCGGACGCGAACTCCAGCAAATCCGCGGATGCGCTGCTCCGGGAGTGGCTCACCAAACGTCCGATGACCGTGCGTGAACTCTACTTCCAATTCTGCCAAAGCCGTTCATCGAACACGGTCCACGGATCGCCTGATCAGGTCGCCGACGTGATGGAGGAATGGTTCACAGCCGGCGTTGCCGATGGCTTCATGTTGATGTTTCCGCTCGAGTCGGGAATGCGTGACTTTGGCCGACTCGTCGTGCCAGAACTGCAACGCCGAGGGCTGTTCCGCCGAGAATATGAAGGCAGCACGCTCCGCGAGCATCTCGGACTCAAACGTCCTTCCTGGGTGGCGCGCCAATAGCTGTGACTTGGCGGTGTCGGTTTGGAGAGTGGAAATTTGGGCATGTCATACTGAAGGATCTCGCCGCGCATTGCGGCGTCTCGCGCCAGGCGCTCAGCACGCTGCTCAATGGCCATGCGAGCCTGACTGCCGAGATGGCGATCCGCTTCGAAAAGGCTTTTGGCGTCAGCGCCGACACGCTGATGCGGATGCAGACCGCTTATGATCTCGCGCAGGCGCGCCGCACTCATGCGGGGGAGATCAAGGTTTCGCGATTGGAGATGGCGGCGCGAGTAGCGGGGGAGAGTTAAGTAAACTGTCACCGTAATTCGGCGCGAGGTAGCGGGGGAGAGTTAAATAGACTGTCACCGTAATTCAAGAGAGATGCTGCGGGATTGGGGCTGGTCGGCCTCCGAGCAAGAGCCAAGCTGGTGGTAGCCCAATGACGGCGATTGGCCGCTAGCCGACAGGCGGTTTTGAGTCTACGACGTAGAAGATTATCATGGCTCTTCAGATGCACCCTTCGCTTCCGGTTCACGCCGGCGTCTGGCTTAAGTCCGAGATCGTCGCGCCCCATGGCGTCAACGTGAAGGATCTTGCCGCGCATGTCGGTGTCTCGCGCCAGGCGCTCAGCACGCTTCTCAATGGTCACGCGAGCCTGACGGCCAATATGGCGATCCGCTTCGAAAAGGCTTTCGGGGTCAGCGCCGACACGCTGATGCGGATGCAGACCGCTTATGATCTCGCGCAGGCGCGTACTCACGCGGAGGAGATCAAGGTTTCGCGATTGGAGATGGCGGCGTGAGGCAGCGGGCGAGAATTAAGTAAACTGTCACCATAATTTAATCAATTGGTAAGTTAGTATTATAGCGCGTCTAAAAAGCTAGCGACCTCCGAAGGGATAGCCTCAGCCCCCATATGGCGACATAGAGTCATTGGTCCGAAAGCAACACCGTACTTACTGTTGCATGCGTCAGAGAGCTTACTTATAGCAGCCTTACCCGAAATCATATCAAGCAACTCAGCTCCATTAGATCGCCTCTCGGCAAAAAAATCTTTAGCCATTTTCATCACGGTAGGCAGAGCCAATTTTCTATTCTCGGACTGGTAGCTGTCGGCTATAAGTTCTATCAGGTCTGATCCAATTTCATTAACGGTAGTGTTCATGATATCTGTGATATCTTCTCTATCGACCTCGGCAGAACTGCGTGACCGTATCAGGCGATGCAGCAGATCTGTGTCCAATAGATAATTCTCGATCTCTTTACGACTCCAGTACTTAACTTCTAGATAATCTTTCGCAGATCTTTGAAGAATGTCGTCTAGATAATCGGCGGACTTATAATCACGGTCTATTATAAGCGTGCTTTTAACGCGACCGGCCGAAGTTTCGAAGAATACTTTTGATGCCATTGCCGCACGCGGCCAATTGCTCATGCCCCCTACGGAGAAATGAGGAATCTTTGAAAATCGTTCATAGTACACATTGCCACGTTTGAAAGCTATTTGGTCTAAAAAAGCATGATCTTTGCCTTCAACAAACAAAACGCGACCTGTATTCGCTAGCTTAGAGAGTTGTATGTTGTGATTTGTGCCAAGGCGTTCTACTAACGATTGCGCTTGCTCGTTCGAACTCAATGGCCGCGACCGTGGAGCTCTTTTGGTCACCGAAATAATTTCCGTAGGTGAGACTGACGAAATCATCTCCAAGGAATGGGTGGCAACAAGAACTTGTCTATAGTTCTGATTATCTAGAACTTTGATAAGTTTCCTCTGGAGGTCTGCATGTAAGTAAACATCTGGCTCATCGAGAACTATTGTTGAGTCTTTATCGACGCGGGACAAAAACCAAAGAGTCTGGATCCATGCTTGCAATCCAGAGCCGACCAAGCCAACCTCCGAGACAAATGGTCCCTCTCGGATTGTTATACCGAATTGATCTCTTTTCTCACCAAGTCCATACTCTATGTCGCCGACTTGGAGTTGCGGCCATGTTTCTTCAAGCAAATTCCGAAAATAGACGTATTCTTGAGGCATTTCCGACATTTGGTTCCTGATGTGACGATAAGACAGGTAGCCATTTATGTGCTTATATAAATACTCACGATCTCTCAGAGTCTCTCGGTCGAGGAGCGAGCCGACGGGAGGCATTACCTGAATGGGGTGGAACCGCGTAGTCGAAAACTGGCTGCGAGCGTTGAGCTTTCTGCCACCGCCGATCATTAGCTGGCAATAGATCTCGCCGGCCTCCGGGCCAATAGCAATCGTGATCGACGAGTTGTTAGAATACCGTGCGCGGATTATCGCAGGATCGTCACTGTTGTAATTGTAGTGGATGCTCTTTTGATCAAAACCAATCGTATCCACTGCAATCCGGAATACGGCGCCAGTGACCTGCGACTCGAGCCACCGAGGCGCCATGGTAAAGTTAGCCGTGGGAGCCTTCTTAAGTGCAATCGTTACGAGGCGCAGGGCCTCGATCAATGTCGTTTTGCCAGCATTATTCTGGCCGATAAGCAAGCTAAAAGGTGTGAGATCAATTGCGTGATCTCGGAAACCCCGAAAGTTAGTAAGCTGTATCGATTTAAGCACGCTACTCCGCCGCAACCCCAGCATGCCCGAACAGCCCACCCTCGGCCGCATCCTCATTCGCCGCGACGCTCTGCTTCGCCACCTTGCGGTTGTCGAAGGCGTCCCACACGTCGGACCATTGGCCGCGCGTTGCCGCCTTCGAATATTCGGTCGCGCGCGTCTCGAAGAAGTTGGCATGCTCGATGCCGTTGAGCATCGGTGCGAGCCAGGGGAGGGGGTGGTCGTCGATCATGTAGATCGGCTTGAGGCCGAGCTGGCCCAGCCGCCAGTCGGCGATGTAGCGGACATATTTCTTGATGTCCTTCGGCGTCATGCCGTTGACCGGGCCCATCTCGAACACCAGGTCGATGAAGGCGTCCTCGATCCGCACCGTCTTCTGGCACATGTCGAGAATGTCTTCCTTGACGCTGTTGGTCAGGCAGTCGCGCTCCTTGCAGAAGGCGTGGAACAGCCGGATGATGCCCTCGCAGTGCAGCGTCTCGTCGCGGATCGACCAGGTGACGATCTGGCCCATGCCCTTCATCTTGTTGAAGCGCGGGAAGTTCATCAGCATCGCGAAGCTGGCGAACAGCTGCAGCCCCTCGGTGAAGCCGCCGAACATCGCCAGCGTGCGGGCGATATCCTGATCGCTGTCGACCCCGAAGGTCGCCAGATAATCATGCTTATCCTTCATTTCCTTATACTGCATGAAGGCGCTGTATTCGGTTTCGGGCATGCCGATCGTATCGAGCAGATGGCTGTAGGCGGCGATGTGCACCGTCTCCATGTTGCTGAACGCGGTCAGCATCATCTTGACCTCGGTCGGCTTGAACACGCGGCCATATTTGTCGTGGTAGCAATCCTGCACCTCGACATCGGCCTGGGTGAAGAAGCGGAAGATCTGGGTCAGCAGGTTGCGCTCATGATCGCTGAGCTTCTGCGCCCAATCGCGGCAATCCTCGCCCAGCGGCACTTCCTCCGGCAGCCAGTGGAGCTGCTGCTGGCGCTTCCAATATTCGAACGCCCACGGATATTCGAACGGCTTGTAGGTGCGGCTGGCCTGGAGAAGCGGCATGGGACGGACCTTTCAACTATAACTGAAGATAATCGCGGCGAGCGCGAACATGACGACGGCACTCAGGCTTTGCCTGAGCGCGAAACCCTTGAGCTCGGCGGGCGTATCGCCGGGCACGCCCTTGCCCTTCTTCGCCTTGCCCAGCCGCAGCATGGCGACGACCGCCAGCCACAGGCAGAGCAGGCCGACCAGCAGCGATGCGATGGCGATGGCCGGGATGATCGGGAAGTCGTTCACCGATCAGCCTCGATTCGCCCGTTCAGCATCACTCGTCACGCCGATCATCAGCCTGGCACCACCCTGTAGATCGGGGCTGCGGCCCCCACATTCAACCTTGTCCACGGGAACGTCCCCACGTCGCCGGGCAGGGGGCTATCCTATGTCAGACGGCATTCTTCACCAAATGATTTCGCGGGTTATCCACCGGAAAAATATCGGGGATTATACTAGCTGTTGTGGTGCGCTGCGGCATGGGGGCACAAGGGGTGGCTTTGCTTCTGCCTTCCCTTCCCTGCGAACCAGGCTATCGCATACGGATTTTCGTCATCCCGGACTCGATCCGGGATCTCTTTTTCTCTTCCTTGCCCGGCCGTTTACGCGCCGGCGAAAGGCAGTGGGATCCCGGATCAAGTCCGGGATGACGGAGTAAGGAGGGCGACCGTTCAGCTCACTGGCAGGCCAGAGTGACGGGATCGCCAGTGACGGGTGTCACTGGCAGGCCAGGCACTCGTCATAATCCTTCACCTCAAGCTCGATCTGCTTGAGGTCGGGCGTGTTGTCCGCCTCGACGCCGCCGGCGAATCCGGCGCGCTGGACCGATTTCGAGCGGAGATAATAGAGCGACTTGATGCCCAGTTCCCAGGCGCGGAAGTGGAGCATCAGCAGGTCCCACTTCTCGACATCGGCCGGGATGAACAGGTTCAGCGACTGGGCCTGGTCGATATAGGGGGTGCGATCGGCGGCGAGTTCGATCAGCCAGCGCTGGTCGATCTCGAAGCTGGTCTTGTACACGTCCTTCTCTTCCTGGGTCAGGAAGTCGAGATGCTGGACCGAGCCGCCCTTTTCGAGGATCGAGTTCCACACCGCGTCGCTGTTCTTCGATTTCTCGGTGAGCAGCTTTTCGAGATAGGGATTCCTGATCGAGAAGCTGCCCGACAGCGTCTTGTGGGTGTAGATGTTGGCCGGGATCGGCTCGATGCAGGCGCTGGTGCCGCCGCAGATGATCGAGATCGACGCGGTCGGCGCGATCGCCATCTTGCAGCTGAAGCGCTCCATCACGCCCTGGTCGGCGGCGTCGGGGCAGGGGCCGCGCTCGGAGGCGAGCAGCATCGAGGCTTCCTGCGCACCGGCGGCGATGTGCTTGAAGATCTTGAGGTTCCAGCTCTTCGCCATCGCGCCTTCGAACGGGATGTTGCGCGCCTGCAGGAAGGTGTGGAAGCCCATCACGCCGAGGCCGACCGAACGCTCGCGGCCGGCGCTGTACTTGGCGCGCGCCATCTCGTCCGGGGCGCGGTCGATATAGTCCTGCAGGACATTGTCGAGGAAGCGCATGACATCCTCGATGAAGCGCTTGTCGCCGTTCCACTCGTCCCAGGTTTCGAGGTTGAGCGACGAGAGGCAGCAGACCGCGGTGCGATCCATGCCATGCTGGTCGCGGCCGGTCGGCAGGGTGATTTCCGAGCAGAGGTTCGAGGTCGACACCTTGAGGCCGACATCGCGGTGATGCTTGGGCATCGCCCGGTTCACCGTGTCGTTGAACACGATATAGGGCTCGCCGGTCGCCAGCCGGGTCTCGACCAGCTTCTGGAACAGCGCGCGCGCATCGACCGAGCCGCGCTTCGACCCGTCCTTCGGGCTGACCAGCTCCCACTCGGCGCCGTCGCGGACCGCTTCCATGAAGGCGTCGGTCAGCAGCACGCCATGATGCAGGTTGAGCGCCTTGCGGTTGAAGTCGCCGGATGGCTTGCGGATCTCGAGGAACTCCTCGATCTCGGGATGCGAGACATCGAGATAGACCGCGGCCGATCCGCGGCGCAGCGAGCCCTGGCTGATCGCGAGGGTCAGCGAGTCCATCACGCGGACGAAGGGAATGATGCCCGAGGTCTTGCCGTTGAGGCCGACCGGCTCGCCGATGCCGCGCACCGAGCCCCAATAGGTGCCGATGCCGCCGCCGCGCGCCGCCAGCCAGACATTCTCGTTCCAGGTGTTGACGATGCCTTCGAGGCTGTCGTCGACCGAATTGAGATAGCAGCTGATCGGCAGGCCGCGCCCGGTGCCGCCGTTCGAGAGAACGGGGGTGGAGGGCATGAACCACAGCTTCGAGATATAGTCGTAGATGCGCTGGGCATGCGGCTGATCGTCGGCATAGGCCGAGGCGACGCGCACGAACAGGTCCTGATAGCTTTCGCCGGGCAGCAGGTAGCGATCGGTCAGCGTATCCTTGCCGAAATCGGTGAGCAGCGCGTCGCGGCTGTGATCGACCTCGATCGGATAGAGCTGCGGCGTGATCTCCATGCTGTCGATGCCCGGCTTCTTCGCCTTGGGCGCCGGGGCCGGAGCTTCGGGTGCTGCCGCTGCCTCGGGTGCCGCCGCCAGCTCGGCCGTGTTGGGCTCCTTGGACGGAGAATCGATGATCGTCGCCACGTCGTTCGAGCCCACTTCGCTGCTGCCAGAAAGATCCATCACGCCCGTCTCCCGCGCACTATAATAGAACCGGCCGCAAAAGGCCATGTTCGTGATACGTTCGACTCGGGGCGTTCCTCCAAGATAGTGCTTCCGCGGTGCTATTCCAGCGCCGATTCAGCGTTATCCCCAGCTAAACACGCCGCTGTGGATCATTCGCCCGGAGCCATGCTCCCCGACGTCAGCCACCACTACTAGCGTTACCCCTGTTGTCTTACACCACCTATAGTGCCTCATCTGGATATAGACGCAAGAGTCAAAATGACGGTTCAGCGACTCGATCCGTCGCAACGGGCGATTGGGCGAGCATTTGCGGGGCCGAAATAATTCCTCTCCCATCTGGAGAGAGGAAGCGTGCCCTCACCCTCCCAAGCCTTCAGCTTGGGCCCCTCCCTCTCCCCAAGTGGGAGAGGGGTTGATCACTTTGCCGATGAACCACTGCGCCGGCGGAGGGTTGAGCGCCTCGCCAGCCAGGAAGAGACGCAGACGTGACCGATCCGATCCGCGAGCCGCTAGAGGCGGACACGCAAGTCCACGCCCCGCCGCCGCCCGCAGGCCTGATGAAGCTGGTCGGCGCGGGCGTGGTGACGGGCGCGGCGGACGACGATCCCTCCGCCATCGGCACCTATGCGAGCGCGGGGGCAAGGTTCGGCCTCGGCTTCCTGTGGATCGCTCCGGTCCTGCTGCCGATGATGTATGTCGTCACCTATCTGTCGGCGAAGATCGGCCAGGTGTACGGCAAGGGGCTGTTCGCCTGCATCAGGGACCAGTTCCCCAGATCGGTGCTGTACCCGATGGTGACGCTGGCCTTCCTGGGCAACATCATCGAGGCGGCGGCCGACCTGGGCGGCATCGGCGCGGCGCTCAATCTTCTCGTACCGATTCCCGTGTCGATGATCGTGCTGGTCGCCGCCGCCATCATCTTCACCATCCAGTATTTCGGGTCCTATACAATGATCCGGCGGGTGTTTCGCTGGCTGGCATTGACCCTCTTCGCCTATGTCGCCGCCGCCGTCATGGCACGACCGGACCCGCTGGAGATCCTGGGCGCGACCTTGCTGCCGCGGGTCGCGCTCAATTCGGAGTTCGTCTCGCTGGTGGTCGCGTGCATCGGCACGTCGCTGTCGGCCTATGTCTACACATGGCAGTCGAACCAGGAGGTAGAGGAACAGATCGCCATCGGCCGCACGCGGCTGTGGCAGCGCAGGGGGGCGACCCGGCGCGAGATGAAGCGCACCAGCAACGATGTGCTGATCGGCATGATCTTCTCGAACATCATCCTCTACTTCATCATCATGTCGACCGGGCTTACCCTGCATCCCGCCGGCCAGACCGAGATCGAGACTGCCGCACAGGCGGCGGCAGCGCTGGAGCCGCTTGCCGGCGAAGGCGCGAAATATCTGTTCGCGGCGGGTGTCGTCGGCGTCGGTTTCCTGGCGGTGCCGATCATGACCACCGGGGCGGCCTATGACGTGGTCCAGGGCATCGGCAGGGAAGGCAGCCTCCACGACCAGCCCGATCAGAACCGGCTCTTCTATGCCGTCATCGGCACGGTGACGGTGCTGGCGGTGGCGATGAACTTCCTTGGCTTCAATCCGATGAAGATGCTGGTGTGGTCGGGCATCGTCCAGGGCTTCTCGGTACCCCCGCTGCTGTTGCTGATGATGATGCTGACGAACAGCCGCAAGGTCGTGGGCGCGAGAACCAATAGCCGCTGGACCAACATGCTGGGATGGGCGACCACGCTGGCAACCTTGCTCTGCACGGTTACGTTGGTCGCCACCTGGTTTTCGGAATAGGTCCTGCTACCGGCGGCCGCCTAACCGCGATACTGCACCACTAAGATCGCTATGTCGTCGAACTGCGGCGCCGCTCCGACGAACAGGTTGACCCGATCCGCCAGCCCGGTGGCGATCCGCCGTGCCGACGGGTCCTTCGCCAGGGCCGCCAGCGTCTCGTCGATCCGCTGCACGCCGAACAGCTCCTCCTGCGCCGTCGTCGCCTCGGAGACGCCGTCGGTGAACAGGATCAGCGCGTCGCCGGGCGCGAGCTGCACTTCGGCGTCGGCAAACTCGGCGTCGTCGAACACGCCCAGCGCCATGCCTTCGGGCTTGGCCAACCGCGTCACGCCGCCGGCCGCGCGCATCAGGAAGGGCGCCTCATGGCCGGCATCGCTATACTGGACTCTGCCGTCGCGCAGATCGATGATGCCGGCGAAGGCGGTGACGAACAGATTGGCGGCGTTGTCGCGCGACAGCTCGGCGTTGACCCGGGCCATCAGTTCGGAGGTCGATGTGGCGGACAGCGCGTTCGCCTTGAACAGGGTGCTGGTCATCGCCATGAACAGCGCCGCCGGCACGCCCTTGCCCGATACGTCGCCGATCACGAAGAACAGGCGATTATCGTCGATCATCACATAATTATAGAGATCGCCGCCGACCTCCTTGGCCGGCTCGAGCAGCGCGTAGATGTCGATGTCCCGCCGCTCGGGAAAGGGCGGGAAGCGCCGCGGCACCATACCGATCTGGATGTCACGCGCGGCAGACAATTCGCCCTCGACGCGCTCCCGCGCCGCGGTCGCCGCCTCCATTTCGATCAGATAGCGCTGCAGCCGAGAGATCATCCCCGACATCGCCTCGGCCAGGCTGCCCACCTCGTCGCGGCGCGATCCGCCGATCGCATGCATCGCGTGCAGTTCCGCCTCGTTCGACTGGAAGCTGCGCTCCTCGATGCTGCGCGTGTAGGAGGTGAGCCGGACCAGCGGGCCGACGATCCGGTTGATCAGCAGCGAGCCCACCACCATCGCCAGCGCGAACATCGCGACCCCCACCAGGATCGAGGTGATCAGGGAGTCGCGCAGCCGCTGGTCGAGCAGGCCGAGATCGACGTCGGCGCCGATCACATGGATGCGCCCGTCGCGCGACCGCATCGGCATGTAGATCGAGCGGAAGCGGCCGAAGCTGTCCTGATATTCGTCGAAGCGCACCTGCCCGTCGGCGAAGCTCTGGTAGAGCTTGGCCGGGGCGGTGTCGTAGCGGGTGAAATAACCGGTCTGGCTGCCGGTCGCGATCTCGCGCGGGGTGGCGCTGGTCGCGACCGTGTAGATGTGCGGGCCGAACCGCATATAGCTGTAGACATAGATCAGACCGGAGCGGTCGGCGAAGCCGGACAGCCGCGCCTGCAGTTCATCGAACTCCGCCGGCGATATCGATGTCGGCCCCGTCACGCGGCGGTGATAGCCCTCCGGGATCATCTCGCGCACCGCGTGCACCGCAGTGGACAGCTTGGCGTCGATCCCGGCGATGATCTCGCGTCGATCGATCATGTAGAGCGTCGTCGAATAAGCGATCGCCGACACCAGATTGAGCGCGAACAGCAGCAGCAACAGTTGCGGCCGCAGCCCGAAACGGCGCGATTGCCGTCGTGCTTCGCCGCTCATGCGATCTTGCCCCTTGCATCCACCCGTTTTCGCCCCGAAAGCTAAGCCCTTGCCGGGACTATCGCACCGGGCGGGGGCGAGCGGTAGTCCTAACGGGAAGAGGGATCGAATTGGGGGGAATGTTCAACCGTCTGCTCCGGGTCGCGCCCGGGGAGTGGCCCAAGCTCGCCGGGTTCGGCCTGCTCGGCTTCCTGCTGCAGATGGGTCTGGGCATCGGCTTCAGCGCGGGCGATGCGGCGTTCCTCGCCCATGCCGGGGCCGACCGGCTCGCGCTGATCTTCATGCTCACGCCGGCCGTGATGCTGCTCTACACCGCGCTCTTCTCCTATCTGATGGTGCGCTTCTCGATCGATCGCGTCGTCGACGCGACCATCGGCCTGCTCGTGCTCGGCGGGGTCGGCGGCTTCGTGCTGTTGGGGCTGCAGCTGTCGCCGGCGTGGCAGCTGCCTGTCTATATCGGGCTGAAGCTGTACCTCGCGATGTGGTATATCGCGCTTTATTCGCTGTTCTGGAACTATACCGACGCCTATTTTCATATCCAGGACGGCAAGCGCCTGTTCCCTCTCCTTGCCGCCGCCACGGCGCTCGGCACCACCTGCGGCGCATTGATCGTCAGCGAGTTGGCCAGGATCGTTCCGCTACGCGACTTCTTCCTGGGCTGGGCAGTGATCGGGCTCGTCACCTTCCCCGTCGCACTGCGCCTGCGCAGGCGATGGAGCCGGATCGCCGACAGCGAACTGGCCGACAGCGACGACGGCGTCGCCAGCCAGATCGGCGCCGTGGTGCGCACCTTCCGCACCTCGCGCTACACGCTGGTCCTGACGCTTGTCCTGTTCGTCACGCTGCTGATGACCAACCTCGCCGAGTTCCAATATTCCAGCGTGTTCCAGCAGAACCGCAGCGAGGCCGAACTGGCGAGCCTGCTCGGCACGCTCTACGCCATCGCCAACATCTTCAACGTCATCATATGCCTGTTCGTGTTCAACCGGCTGGTGGGGCGGATCGGCGTGCGCAACGTCGCGCTGATCATGCCGCTGTCCTATTTCGCGGCGTTCGGGTTTCTCTTCGTGACCGGCTCGTTCGAAGGCGCGCTCGCAGCCTTCTTCGCCTATCACGGAATCCTCACCTCGATCGAATACAACAACCAGAACATGCTGTTCAACGCCGTGCCCTCGGCGACCAAGCGGCCGGTACGCACCATCGTCGAGGGCATGGCCGAGCCATTGGCGAGCTTCGCCGCCGGCGGCTTCCTGTTCTTCGCGGCCGCCCGGACCGATATCCGCGACCTGTCCGGCATCGGCGTGATCCTGGGAGTCGTGCTGCTGCTTGTGGTGATCGTCCTGCGCCAGGTCTATCCGCAGGCGATGGCGCGCAACATGCAGGCGATGCTGCTCGACTTCGGACAGAAGCGCGGCGCGCGGGCGGAGCCGATGCAGGGTGAAGTGCCGCCGGCCGACCTGCTGCTCCAGCAATTGAAGTCCGATGATCGCGGCACGCGCGAGCAGGCGGTCCGCCAGCTCGCCGCAACGCGTGATATCGATGCCGTTCCGCACATTCTGGCCGCGGCCAGCTGGCTCAGCCCCAGCGAACGACACAATATCGGGCATATGCTGATCGAATGGGGGGAGAGCGCCATACCCCGGCTGGCAGCCGTCATGGCCGATCCGAAGCAATATTATCAAGCCCGGTCGCTCGCGGGGCGAGCGCTGGCCCGGCTGTCCTATCCGCTGTTCGTAGCACGGCTGGGTGCGCTGGTGCGCGAGGAGCTGGATCTCGCCCAGCCGCGCTTCGCATTGGCTGAAGCGCTCGAGGCGCAGCCGGATCAGACGCGGGCGATGCGCATGCTCGCCCGACTCCAGCGCGAGCGGATCGGGCAGGCCACCGACTTCGCCCTCGAGTTGCTGGCACTGGGTGGGCGGCTGCCCGATTTCGACCTGCTGGTGGTTTCGCTTCATTCGCAGAATGCGAAGGTGCGCGCCAACGCGATCGAGGCCATCGAAAACGGCGTCGACCGCTCCACCTTCCTGTTGCTGAAGGGCCTGATCGAACCGCGGCAACAGGGTAAAAGCTCACGCGCCGAACTGCTCGCGATGGTTGAGGCAGGCCTCACCCATCCCAACCTGCTCGATGCGGCCGGGGCCGCGCAGACCCTGCGCGACATGGTGCCGGCGGAGGATCTCGGATCGCGGTTGCGGGCGATGCTGCGTCCTGGCGCAACCAAGGCCTGGCGTCAGCTGATCGGCTCGCTGCTCGAACTCGAAGGGGCGAGACCCTATACGCTGGTCGACCTGATCGAGGCGGTTGCGGAGATACCCCGATTCGCGCCGGCATCGATCGAGGTGCACGCGCGCCTCACCGCCTATCTCAAGGCCAGCAGGCCGGCCGGCGCGGCTACGTGCATACATGCAGCCGGAGCGCCGCCGATGTGGCTCGCGGAATCCGATGTCCTGGAACTGGCCGGCCGCTACCCCGATCTGGCGCTCTCAATCCTCAAGGCCAGCGACGATCGCGCTTATGCGGCCTGAAGGCATCCCCATCCAGACTCTGCTGCTGCGGGTGTTCCTGCCGGCGGTGGCGGTCGTCGCGCTCGGCCTTGGCTTGCTGAGCTACAACCGGCTCTACGATACGATCCTCGACGGGTTCGATCGCAAGCTGATCACCACCAGCGCGCTTACCGCCGCCATGATAGACGGGCGCGATCATGACCGCCTGATCGCCATCGCCCGGACCGAGCCGGACAACGACGCAGCCGAGCGCAGCCCCGAATATCTGCGCGCGGTGGTGCCGATGCGGCGTATCCGCGACGAGCTGGACATCACTTATCTTTATACGCAGGTGCTGGGTGGCAAGAAGGACATCATCTACGTCCTCGACAGCACCGAGGGCGATGAGCATTCGCAGATCGGTTCGGAAGACGACCTGCCGAAGGAAACCCTCGCCGGGATCCGCCGCGCGCAGACGCGCGGCAGCATCCATCTCTCTCCGATCGAATATCAGGAACAATGGGGGCTGCTGAAGACCGCCGCCGCGCCCTTGCGCGACGCCAATGGCCGCATCGTCGCGACCGCGGGCGCGGACGTCAACGTGTCGCTGATCCGCATCGCGACGCAGAACGCGCTGTTCACCAGCGTCGTCATCGGCATGGCCTCGCTGCTCGCCTGCACCCTCGTCATCCTGTTGATCGTGCGCAGCATCGCCCAACCGCTCGACCGCCTCCGCCAGGAAGCGCTGCGCATTGCGGGCGGCGACCATCGGCCGCTCGCCGCCTTTGCCGCGCCCAGCGATATCGCCAGCCTGCGCGATGCGCTCGCCGAAAGCACGTCGGCGATGACGAGCACCCTCGCCGAAGCCCGCGGCCGGGCGCTCGCGGCCCGCCAGGAGGCGGGCGTGGCTGCGCTGGCCGCGGAACTCGCGATATTGGCGGCGGGCGCACCACTGAACTTCGAGGGCTCCGCCGACGACGCCGACGCGATGCTGCGTCGCGCGGCGGCCGCGCACCTCGCAGATCGAGCCGCCGCCGATCCGGCCCTCGCCGCCGACATCGAATCGCATGGACCGCTGTTGAGGTTGAGCGCGGGCGAGCGTGCGATGGCGCGGCTCGCCCGCGGCCGAACGCTGGTTATCGGGGAGTCGGCATGATCGAGGCGCTGCAATTGCTGCCCGGATTCGCGAGGCTCGATGCCGACGCGCTGCAGGTCATCATCTCGCGTTCGAACCTTCGGCGTTTTGCGCCAGGACAAACCGTGCTCGCCGCGGGCAAGGTGGCCGATGTCCTGCTCGGCTGCATCGATGGCGAACTGGTCGGAGCGGGCGGCACGGCCGCGCCGCCGGTATTCGACGCGCCCGGCCTCCTCTTCGGGCTTGAGGCGCGCCAGGAATATCGCGCGGGCAGCAGCGGGCTCGCTGCGCTGGCGGTGCCGAAGCCTTATGTCTTCACCATTGCGCGTGAATTTCCGGAGTTCATCGTGGCCCTGATCGGCCTGGGCGAAGCGACGCCATGAGTGTCCGGATCATCATCGTCCTGCTGGCCTTGCCGCTGTTCCTGCTGCTCGCCGGCGTCAACAGCCTGCTTCTCTACCGCGAAGAGACAAAGGACATGGATGCGGGATTACGCGGGCAGGCGCAGGCGGCGGCAGTGACCGTCGCGGACTTCGCCAAATCCTCCTCCGATCCCTACGTCGACCTTGCCCAGGGAGAGCGGCTGTTCGCGCTGCGCGAGGTCTCCAACAACATCGTCGGGCTCGATTCGCTCTATCTCATCCGGCCCGGCTCTCCCCCGCTCAACCTCATCGCCAAGCCTGTCAGGGTGCCCTATCGCGGTGCTGTACCGTCGACTGTGCATGTGCTCGGCACCTGGCAGCATGATGACGGACACAGGGTGATCACAGCGCTGGCGCCCGTCGGCAGAGGCGCGATGGTCGTCGCCGACGTCGATGCGGAGCCGCTCGCCCGTCGCACCTTCCATCTCAAGCGCCTATCCATTGCGCTGATCGGCGGATCGGCGGCGCTGGCGATTCTGTTGGGGCTGATCGTCGCGCGGCGGGTCGCCCGCGAGTTCCGCCGGACACGAGCGATCATCGATGCGCGCGACGGAGTTCTGGCGCAGGACGGGCTCGGCATCCTGGAAGTGCGCGAACTCGGCGATGCCATTCACCTGATCGACAGCAGCGTCGCGGGCGAGTTGCAGCGGATCGGCCGAAGCGCTCCGGCCGATCTCGACGCGGGCATCGCCGCCGTCCATGCCCGGCACTTTCCCGATATTTCCACATTGTGCGGCGGCCTCGCCATCGCTGTCCGGACGCCGCACCGATCGCCTGCGGGGTGTTTCCATATCGTCCAGCCCCACGCGAGCGGCTGCAGGATCGCGATCGGCGAGGTGGCCGGCACACCGGCGCAGGCGCTCGCTTCGGCGATCGCGCTGCGCGACTATGTCGCGGCGGGCCCCGTCGGCAACTTCGAACAACGGCTAGAGCGCGCGGCACGCGCCCATGGCGTCCAGAAGCTGATGTCGGTCGACTGGCGCACTGTCGACGAACATCCGCCGCTGGCGCTTCATGAGGACGCTGGCGCCGCCGCGACCTATGCGCGGCGCAACCCCGACCTGGACCCGGCCGCGCTCGCGGACGATCTGGCTATCCTGTTCCCTGATGCAGGCGTCATCGTGACGGCGAAGCCAGCGCACTCCCTTTCGCGGGACGCGGAACTCGCTTCAGGATGACGACTTGGCCAACGCTGCGTCGACATCGCTCTCGATAGCAAAGATCTTCGAAAAGCCGCTGATGTCGAACACCTCGTGAACCGCAGGCGAGAGGCCGGTGATGAACAGCTTGTTACCGGCCGCCCTGGCCGCCTTCGCGCCTATCAGAAGCACGCGCAGCCCGGCAGAGCTGACATAGGGCACTTCCGCGAGATCGAGGATCACCGCCTTTTGCTCGCGCGTGCGTGCCGGAAGCACCGCTTCGAGCGCGCCTGCGGTGCTGCTGTCGAGGCGGCCTGACGCAGAAATGACGAGTGCGCCGTCGCGGCTATTTTCACTGATGTCCATCGATGGAAAATCTCTTATGGTGCCCCGGCCTGTCCGGCGTCGCTGCATATCAGGAGTGGGTGTCGATATACCACAGGATTGTCGTGGCGCCGTTGGGGGCATTCGCCAGTGGGCGCGGGAGGGCTATGCGCGATGACCGCTGAGTTCGCGCGCACTTTGCCCGCGACATGCGCGGCCGTGCCGGGCTTGCTCGATGCGATCCAGGCGTGGCTGGAGGAAGCGGGCGTCCCCATGGCCGAGGGTGCGCGGACGATGATCGCGCTCGACGAGATCCTGAGCAACATCGCCATGCATGGCGGCGGCACCATGGACATATCCCTCACATTGGCCGATCGGACGATTCACGCTGCCATCGCCGACGACGGACCGGCCTTCGATCCGCTGGCGCGGCCGGAGCCCGATACGGCCGCCAGCCTCGAAGATCGCGACATAGGTGGGCTCGGCATCCACCTCGTCCGCGAGATGATGGACGACGTGTCATATGCGCATTCCGGCGGCCAGAACCGGCTGACATTCCGCAAGACTTTCTAGCGGTTCGAGGGTAGATGCGAGCCATTGCGAGGGGGAAAGCAATGACGTCTGCGCCGAACGGGGCAACGGCTCGGCAGAAGGAAGATGAAGCGGTCGAGGTGGTACGCGTCGACGCGTGTCGCGGGCTTGGCGTGCGCGCCCGCAAGGGGTTCAGCGCCGGCAAGACGCTGCATCTTTTCGCGGGCATCGTCAGTGATCGGATCTGTCAGCACAGCCTTCAGGTCGATGCCGTCCGTCATCTCAGCGACACGCGCTATATCGGCTATCTGAGTCATGGCTGCGATCCCAATTGCCGTCTCGACATGACGGCTTTTGCGCTTGTTGCGCTGAAGAATATCGCACCCGGCGATATCCTCACGATCGACTATGCCGCCACCGAGGACAGGCTTCACCGCCAGTTCGCGTGCAAATGCGGGGCTGCTTCGTGCCGCGGCTGGATCACCGGGCGCAGCGAACAGCCCGATGCCGCGGGCCGCGCATGGCTTGCGAGGCGCAATGACCGCTGATTGGTGGTGGGCGCGCGACGATCTGCGCTATGACGATGGCAGGCTGATCTTCGCGGGGAAGGATGTCGAGGCGCTGGCGCGGCAGCATGATCGCCCGCTCTTCCTCTACAGCGGCGCCCGCATCCGCGCCAATGTCGCTCGGCTTCGCACGGCACTGGCGCAATCGGGATGCGACCATCGCCTCTATTACGCGATGAAATGCAACCGTTTCGCGCCGCTGCTGCGCATGCTGGCGGCAGGGCAGGACATCGGCGTCGATATCTGCTCGCCCAATGAAATGGATCACGCCCTAGCCTGCGGATTCGCGGCGGAACAGATCAGCTATACCGGCGCCGGTATCTCCAACCGCGATCTCGACCGGCTGCTCGCCCAGCCAGCGATGCACATCAACTGCGATTCTCTCAGCCAGATACGCCGTATCGGCGAACGCGCACCGGGCCGCGCCATTGGCATCCGCATCAATCCCGGTCTAGGCACCGGCTATGACGACGATGCGCGGCTAACCTATTCCGGCACGCGCACCACCAAGTTCGGCATTTATCGCGAGCAATGGGCCGAGGCTATCGCGCTCACCGCGCAGTACCGGCTTGTCGTCACCACCATCCATTTCCATGTCGGCTGCGGTTATCTGTCGCAACAGCTGGATGCCTGGGACGCCGCCGTCGCCGTAGCGACGACGTTCCTCGGTGACCTGCCCGACCTGACGACCGTCAATATCGGCGGCGGGCTTGGCCTTCCGCACCGCGCCGGTGAGGCGCGGCTCGATCTCGATCGCTGGTCCGCCATCGTCGCGCGCCATTTCGGCGGGCGGGGCCTGACCATCGCGATCGAGCCGGGCGATTATATCGTCAAGGACGCCGGCATGCTGCTGCTGTCGGTGACGAGCGTCGAGCACAAGCGCGACACAGTTTTCGTGTCGGTCGACGGTGGCTTCAACCTCGCGCCCGAACCGGCACATTATGGCCTGCCCTGTGAACCCGTCATGTGCCGGCTGCGCGAAACCGACCAGAGCAAGTGGCAGAGGGTGACCATCGCCGGCAACATCAACGAGGCGCTCGACCTGTGGATCGAAGACCATGCGATGCCGCCGCTGGTCGAAGAGGACCGCATCGCGCTGATCAACGCGGGCGGCTATGGTTCGGCAATGAGCTCCAACCACTGCATGCGCGGGGAGTTCGTCGAGGCGATGATCTAGGCTGAACCGGCTTAGAGGCTGGTCTGGGGTTCGATTTCAGCTTGGCCTTCGATACGCCATTTCGACTCAATGGCTACTCAGGATGGGCGGTCTAACCTGAGTAGAACAGCTCTACGCTTCCGGTTCCGATTTCAGCCGAGGCCCAGGCGGCGCGCTGAGTAAGCGCGCCTCCAGATCGGCCGCGCTGACCGGCTCCGCCAGCAGGAAGCCCTGCAGGGCGTCGCACCCTATGCTCGTCAGGAAGAGCCGCTGCTGCTCCGTCTCGACTCCCTCCGCGGTCGTCGACAAGCCGCTCACCCGCGCCAGATCGACGATCGCCTGGATCACCGGGCTGCCGCCTTGCCCGAGCTGGATGGTCGAGACGAAACTCCGGTCGATCTTGATGCGGTCGATCTCGAAACCGCGCAGATGCTTGAACGAGGAATATCCGGTGCCGAAGTCGTCGAGGGCGATGCGCACGCCGATATCGCGCAACCAACCAAGGTTGCGGCGGCATTTTTCGCTGCTTTCGAGAAAACTGGTCTCGGCGATCTCGAGCTCGAGCCGGCTCGGCGACAGCCGCGCCCGCTTGATGATCGTATAGATCCGCTCCGCCAGCGTCGGATTGCGCAGCTGCACCGCCGACAGGTTGACCGAGATCATTCCAGCGGGCCAGCGCGCGGCGGCGGTGCACGCCTGTTCGAGCACCCACTCGTTGAGCGTCTCGATCAGCCCGCACTCTTCCGCGGTCGGGAGGAACTGCTCGGGCAACATCGCACCGCGCAGGGGATGGTCCCATCGGATGAGCGCCTCTGCGCCGATCATCTCGCCGGATCGGGCACCGAAATAGGACTGGTAGACGACCTTGAGGCCCTCGCCGGCGCGCATCGCTTCGCGCAGTTCGGCCTCGATCTCGTGGCGCTCGCGGATTCGATCGCCCATCTCCGGCGCGAAAAAGCTGTGGCGCCGGCGGCCGGTCAGCTTGGCGTCATAAAGGGCGATGTCCGCCTTGCGGACCAGCTCGACCGGATCGTGGCCGTCCCGCGGCGCTACCGCGATACCGATGCTGGCGCCGATCAGCACCTCGCCATCGCCGAGGTCGATCGGGCGGGCCAGCGCCCGATGGATGCTTTGGGCGAGTTGCTCGGCCGATGACGCCGCATCGTCGGCAACATGGATGATCGCAAATTCGTCACCGCCCAACCTGGCTACCACATCGCCGGGCGCGAGATCGAGCAAGACCTGCGCCATTGCGCGGATCAGCATGTCTCCGGTGGGGTGGCCGAGATGATCGTTCACATTCTTGAAATGATCGAGATCGACATAGAGCAGGGCGAGCGAACGACCGGTGAGATCGAGTTGGGCCAGTCCGCGGCCAAGGCGCTTGTCGAACAGGGCGCGGTTGGCCAGGCCGGTCAGCGGGTCATGGTTGGCAAGATGCTGGGCATGCGATTTCGCCGCGCTGAGCTGCAGCGTGCGATGGCTTATCCGATGCAGCAGCCACGCAACGATCACGAATACGAACAGCAGCGCGACGATCAGGGCTGGTGCCACCTCACCGAGCATGGCCGTCCCGGGACGGAACGGCTCCCACACGAAATATCCGAGCAGATTGCCATTTCGGGCGCGCAGCGGAACCTGCCTGTATGCAGAGCTGTCGGGAGGCAGTCTGGCGAAGTGACCATAGGCGAGCTCGTAACGCCGGGCCAGGTTTGCGGCGAAGCTGCGGTCGAGATAGCGGATACTGACGTGGAGATATTCGCTGCCCGGCTTCAGCACGATATCATCGGTCTCGGGAACGATCGGCTTCACGCTGATCATCGCCGGATGGCCGTGAACCGTGCCCAGGTCGCTGGCGCCTGGGCTCAGCACGGTTGCATCATTCCCCGTGTCGGCGCCGCTAAGCATTTTGCCGCGTAGTTCGGAAATCAGGGGGGTTACGGTGGTGCCGATGGATTTCGCATAGACCGAAGCGACCTCGCGCCGCCCGGAACGCATGGCATAGATGACCCGATCGGCGCCATCGACGATGAACACCTCGTCATGCCCGTAATAGGTGTGAAACCAGATCCCGAGGTTGCGGTCGATCCAATCGTCGTTGCGCACCGGCGCGTTCATCTGTTCGACGGCATCGTTCCAGACGGTCGATGCCTCCTGGTCGTGCTCTATCGCGCGAAAATTCTGCTCGATAACCGTCGCGATAAGATGTTGCTGCCGGTCGATCGACAATTCATCGGCTTTGCCGGCGGCGATCAGAATGAACGCGGCCAGCAGGCCGCCGAGAAGCGCGACGGTCAGGAGCGTACGAAGGACGATCTGGACAAGGAACGTCTCGCGCCATTCGAATGCCGCCGAACGGTAATCGCGTGATAAGAACTGTGTCAGCACGGTTCCGAAACCATGCATAGCGACGTCAGCAAAATTGTAGCCCCCTTCGACGACCTTCTAACGCGGATCGGGCGGGTTGGCCAATGCAACTATCTGTCCGGGAGCGGGACAGTCTCGCAGACGCGGCTTAGACCCGATCCCGTTCAGGTCGAACCGGATTGGGTCCAGTTTGCCGTGGTTTTCCGTGATTTTCGAGCCGCCAGGTGACTCCACCTGACTTGAAATCACTCTAGCTCGCGCGGCCGCTCAATGCCTCATCGATCGCCACCGCCTCGCGCTCCAGCATTGCAGCGATTGCGCTAAGCCGCTCGCGCTCTTCCTCATCCGCTGTGTTATGCGCAAGAAGACGTGCCTTTGCCGCTTCTCGGCGCAGTTTCGCGGCGCTTCCATTCGATGTGTCGACCATGGCGATCACTTGGCCTGTCCGGAGATCTCATCGGTGTGGAGGTGACTCTCCCTCTGCGGCCCGTCCGCTTCATAGCGCAGTATCTCGTTGTGCATGTTTCTCCCCCCTCGCTACAGCACATTCGAACAAACCTGTTAAGCATGTCGCGAACTCGACACAATCGCTGCTTTTTCGTCCGTTTTGGATCTTCTCTCGGCCGCGGCGTCGTTCGCCTGTCATCAGATGTCGCCAAACGCCTGCTTTCGCCCTCGCGTCTGGGAACAGCCATGTCCCTTTTCGAAACAGCCCAGGTGGAACGCACGTCGTCGCCGAAGACGTGTACGTCCCGGAGCGGCACTGATTATAGGCCGCTAAACTGATGAGCAACTCCCATCCACCCAGCTTCGCCCACATCGCTGGCCTAGGCAACCAAGGGGCGCGCGACCGAATTCGTGTCAGCAAGCGGCAGTACGAGATTGCAGGCAATGCCGTCGGGCGAAAAGATCATTTTTACTTCGGCCTTCAGTTGATAGGGCAAACTCCGCTCGATCAGCTCAAGTCCAAATCCTCGGCGCAGAGGTTTCTCATCCGGCATCACGACTCCGCTTTCGCGCCACTCCAGCGACAGGCACGGGCTCTCTTCGCCTTCCATCCGCCATCGGACCGCGAGGCGGCCAGAGGGCGTGGCGAACGCGCCGTGCTTCAGGGCGTTGGTGGTCAACTCATGCACGGCCAGCGCCAGCGGTTGAACGGCGCTAGCCGCTAGTTCGACCGGCGGCCCATCGAGGACGACCCGCGGCTCGTCAGGCTCGATCCCGTGCGCCGCGATCTCCGCACGCAGAAGGTCGCGGATTCCGATTGCCGACCCCTGCGAGAGGAAACTCTGGACGCGCGACAGCGCCCCCAGCCGGCTGTTGAACCTTTCGGAGAAGTCGTTGAGCGTGGCGCTGCCCGCCAATGTCTGAGCGGCGAGCGAGCGAACCACGCCGAGCAGGTTGCGTGTCCGGTGCTGGAGTTCGGCGATGAGCAGCTCCTGCAGCTCCTGAGACCGCTTGAGATCGTCGATGTCGGTCCCAGCCCCGAACCAGGCGGTAACCTCGCCATCGCTGTCGAGCACCGGCTGCACACGCACCAAGAAAAAACGGTACACGCCATCGCTACGACGGAAGCGGCTTTCAAAGATGACGGGCTGTTTGCTCCGAAGCCCGGCTTCAAAAGTGCCCCGGGATACCTCGAGATCATCGGGATGCAAGATGCTCCACCCGCCATCCGGGACCATCACGACGGGCGACCCGCAATAGTTTATCCAGGCCTGATTGGACCAGAGCGGGGTTCCATCGGGTTCGGCGCGCCAGAGCATGTCGGGGACGAGATTGGCTACTGCTTCGAAGTGAGCACGGCTGGCCCGCAATGCCTCTTCCATCTGCTTGCGCTCCGTGGTGTCCTGGAAATAGACGGACAGCCCGCCATCGTCACGCGGGTAGATCCGCGCCGATATCCATCGTCGTTCCGATGAGCTGAAATACTCAAGATCCTGCTGCTCTCGCTCCGCCATCGCCCGTTGCAGAAGGGCGAATTGAGGTGCCAGTTCGGCCCTTCTTTCTGGGGGAATAAAGTCACCCAGCCGCCGCCCCATCATGGTTTCGGGAGTCTGGCCCACCCGCTCCGCAGCCAGGGCATTGACATAGGTGATCCGCCATTCGGCGTCGACGGAATAGAATGCGTCGCCGATGCTTTCGAGGACCATGTTCCGCTCGGCCTGTGCGGCGGCCAATGCGGCCTCGGCTTGCTTGCGCTCGGTGATGTCGCGACCGGTACCGTAGACAAGCTCCTCACCCGCAAGATAGGCGCCGTGCCACTCGGTCCAGAAATGGCTGCCGTCCTTGCGGATCATCCGATGTTCCAACCAGACGGTCGTCTTGCCCGCCCCCAGCGCTGCCGCTACCGCCGCCGCGGCGCCATCACGGTCGTCTGGATGGATGAGCTCGAGAAATGGCCGCTGCAACAGCTCGGCCTCGCTCCAGCCCAACATGCGGCAGGCGGCCGGATTGACGCGCGTGATCATTCCATCGCGCAAATCGGACACCATGAGCAGATCGGGGCAGAGCTCGAAAAAGCGAATAAGATTGTGCATCTGAAATGCACCTTTCTACAGGAAGATGCCTGTCTATCAGCCGCGCTTAGCTGCCGCCAGAGCCGAAAGGGCCAATGTGTCTAGCACGGCAATTGGGGACTTTTCGGCGTCGGCCAAGGTCGCCCGGACGACTTAATAGCAAGCGCGGGGGACGTCTGGCGCGACTGCGCTCCGGCCAGGTTTCCCTACCCATTCGGCCGTTCAGGCGAACGAGAGGCGCTCAATCAAAGGTGAAGGGAATACGGAGACTCGTCCGCAGATCGGAGGCATCATCGGTCAGGCCATACTCGACCGACCAGTTGATCGTGGTGCGTTCGGTCAAGCGGTAGCTGATCCCGAACAGGAAACGGCCGGCCTGGAGACTGCGGGTTTTGGCGACGATCGGATCGCCTACAGTAGGAACGCCGTTGTGGATGCTGATCGGTCGAATCGTGCTCTTCGTCGGGAAAATCCAGCTATGCGCATAGGCGAAGCTGATCGAGGTCCGTTCGTTGAGCGCCAGGCCGATTCCGCCGGTGAAATTGGGTCCGGAGCCTGGTTCGACCCGATCGATCTGCGCATCGCTGATGCGCTCGCCGATGTCCCTGCCGAAGTTGAGATTATAGCCGAGCACAGCGAACAGCGTCGCCGGATCGCTGGGTATGAGCACGGTCACGCTGGGTGCCACACCCCAGAAGCCGAAGCCCGTTGCCGCCCTGGTGGCATTGCCGAGCCCGTCGCGCGGCAGCTTGTACGGGCTCGTTCCGGTCGGCGCGATGACCTGGAGGTTGGCAGTCAGGAACGGCCAGCCCCCGGTGCCATTGGTCAATTGGTAGCGCGCCAGAAACTCGACATCCCCGATCCCCGATCCTTCGGCCGATTGATTGATCGTGCCTGTGCCCGACTGAGGCGGATTCTGGACCAGCGGGACGAGGACGGAGGCATCGTTGCGATAAACCCATGGTACCTTGAGGCCGATTTCGAGGCGATTGGTCACGCCATAGCGCGCCACGCCTGCCACGGTCACCAAATCCTGCCGGCTCTCATTGATGTCGAACACGCCGACCAGCACCGACTGTGGAACCTCGATCCCCCGGAACACGAAGCGATTGCGGTCCACGCGCGCATATTCGAGGGTCGGCTCGATCGTTATCCTGCCGGCCCTGGTCAGCACGCTGCCCTGTTCGGCGAGCACCGCGACCTCTTGTGCCCGCCGGCGCTCGACCGGCTTGACGCCCACACTGGAAACGGCCTCCCCGCGCTGTGGTATGGGTGGGGGCGGTGCTTCGGCCACTGAGCCGGACGGGGTCAACTGCGAGCCAGGCACACCGGCGGCGCGCATCTTGTCCAGCAGCGCGTCCCCAAGATCGAGAAGGCGTCTTTCCTGCGCATCGAGCATCAGGCGTTGTTCCTGGATGTTCTGGCGCTCGGCCTCGATCTGCTTCTGAAGCCTGACGAGTTCGGGCACGTCAGGCGGAAGGCCGTTCGGCGCCGATGTGCGCCCCCCGGCCTCTGCCTGGTTGGCCAGCACCGCGATCAGCAGCGCCGCGCCTGTCGGAAGCCCTCTCATCGATGTCTCCCCGGTAACGGCGTCTTTTAACGGATAGAGCGACTGGCCGCCTCGATCGCAATCGATTCCCAGTGAAGCAGTGCGTTGCCAAGCGGGACTGCCGAATTATGCAAATCGATATCGACCGTGACTACAGTATTTATTGTTCTATCATTGGCCGTGTTTGCAACGACAGCGCCCGTGAAGCTACCAATCATATGACGCAATTCGAGAGAGTCATCATGTAGTACTACCGTCGATCCCATATCATCCTTTATCAGCTGTACCGATCCCGAAGGAGTGGAGAGGGCTGGCCCGTTCGGTGTCAGCTCAAGCCCCGGTCGTCCCGCGGTCGCTTCGGCGGGGCTGGCGGTCCCTTCGACGACATGGACGACCGCCACGCCCGGGATCGTGGTAGTGGTCCCGCCACCTGCCGCAGGAGCGGCTGGCGTGCCGCCGGTGCCGGAAAACACGATCGGGATCCCGTCATCGCCGGTCGTCAGCTCGGTTCGCAGCGCCAGCACACCATTCAACCGTGTCTCGATCCCGATCCCCAGCGAGACGTCCATTCCGTTAGGCAGGACAAAGCCGCCGCGCACGCGATCCAGGGCATCGTCGGCGATGTGCAGCCGGGTCGGGAAGGGCGGGTTGGCCGCCTGCAGAGCAGGCGCCAGGCCAGGGCTCACCGAGCTGACCAGCAACAGACCGCCCCAGATCCACCATCGCCTGGCGCGCGATGATGTCGCGACAGCCACCTACATCTCGACCGGGTAGGCAGGTGCACGCGTGAGGGCGAGCGCCTGCAGACTCGCGGGTTCGATCATCATCGGCGCGCGGCTGCGCGCCACCAGCGCCCATTCCTCATCACGCCCGAAACTGCGCTTGCCGCGATCGACCGCGTCGCCGAGCGCGAACAGGATACCATTCCACATCGCCTGGAAGTGGGCCGCATCGATAAGCCGGATGCCGAGCGATGGATCGCCGACCAAAACCTCGCGGTTGGCCACCCCTTTTATCACGACGAAATGCTTGTACCCCTTGATGTCGATCAGCGCGATGCCGGGGACTCCCGTCGCCTCGATGTCCGCCAGCGTCACAAGATACCCGTCGGCTTTGACGCCTCGCGCGTTGAGATAACGCTTCATGTCGAGCAGCGAAAAGCCGAGCCGCCTGATCTTTTCGCGGTTGCCCTCTTTCCACATGCCGAGAAAGATCGTCCGCTCGCTCTGAAGGTCGCCATAATGGTAGCGCAGCA
This sequence comes from Rhizorhabdus argentea, assembly GCF_037861105.1. Classification (NCBI taxonomy): domain Bacteria; kingdom Pseudomonadati; phylum Pseudomonadota; class Alphaproteobacteria; order Sphingomonadales; family Rhizorhabdaceae; genus Rhizorhabdus; species Rhizorhabdus argentea. Next base: position 18,578 of record NZ_JBANFK010000021.1, on the reverse strand, counting down.
AGGTCGCCAGCGCCGCGGATCCGCAACTGAAATCATATTTCTGGCGGACGACGGTCAGATATCGACGTTCTGCCATGCTCTTGACCGGCAAGGCATAATCGCCTGCAGCCAGGCTGAGGTGGCTGCCGATCCGCGGCACCGTCCGGTCCGCGCACGCCGTCAGCATCATCGCGATCGCGAACAGGCAGGCCGCGCTATTGCTGGATCGCGACATTAACATTCATCGCCGCGTTGATCGAGACATTGTTACCAGTGTTGGCGCTGACCAATGCCAGTCCGTTGAAGCCACTGAACGACCCCCCGTCGATCGAAATCGTGCCCGTCACAGGGTCGCCATTGATGATGTTGCCGGTGACGGTACTGGTATTGGCGACGTTCGCGGTCTGTTGAATGGCCTTGATGTCCGCCATGCCCGTAACGACCGAGAGCTGGGCGTCGTCGGCAATGGCGACGCTGGCGAACGGCGGGGAGGGCTCGATAGTCGGCCCGTGTGAAAGCTCCTGCGGCGATCGCGCCGGGGTAAACCTGTCGGCTGCCATAACAGGCGTGGCCTGAAGCAGGCTCGTAATCAGAATGCCGGCTATGAGGGAATGAGAGCAGGCCACGGGAGTCTTCTCCTTCGCGTTGAGCGGCGAAAAGAGACCGGCCGCCACCAGAGCGGCCGGTCTTTCGATCGTTTACGGGCCTGCGTTGAACGTGCCGACGTTCGCTCCCACGTTGATGCTCGCATTTTGCGAGGCGAAGACGCCGGTGTTGACGTTCATCGCGTTCAGTCCAGCGAAGGACGAGAAGGCGCCGTTGTCGAACTCGGCATCCCACGACATCACTGGAGACCCACCGGCGCCGCCAGCGCCGCCGGCACCGCCTGTGCCGCCAGCCCCTCCGGTTCCTCCATTATCGGCAAGGCCGGTCGATGCATCGCCGCCACTGCCGGCACCGCCGCCGGCAGACGGCTGCCAGAAATAGACTGTGCCGCCGGTCACCGAACCGGCAAGCGACGATGTCGTCGTCAGCGTATTGTAGGTGGTGGAGGCGACGCCGCCATTGTTTGCCGAACCGATGCCACTCGAGTCGCTGTTGTCGCTGGCATCGCTGGCATCCACGGTAAGGTTCGACGTGCCGCCATTGTTCGCGGAGCCGAGGCCGCTTGAGTCGCTGTTGTCGCTCGAGTTGCTGTTGTCACTCGAGTTGCTGTTGTCGCTGTTGTCGCTGTTATCGCTGTTGTCGCTGGCGTCCACGGTAAGGCTCGACGTGCCGCCGTTATTGGCCGAACCCAGCCCGCCTGAATCGCTCGAGTTCGAGTTGTCGGTCGTGGTATCCACCGAACTGTCGGTCGATGTAGCGGTGGCGCCGTTGTCAGCCGTCGCAAAGCTTCCGCCGACGTCGGTTGGTTGTGCGGGCGCCGCGCTCGCCATGAGCGACAATGCGCCGACCGAGGCAGTCAATAGCAGGACATGTTTCATGAGTGTTTCCTCTCGCTTCGAACAGGGCCATCGGCGACACCCTTCCCTTGTTGGTACCCTCTCTATCGATGTCGCAGCGCTGCACTCATAACCTGCCGGAATTGAGCGACTTAGCCCCACATGAGTGTGCGCTTGGCCTCAATAGCGGGATTCCCTACCCCCATTTGAGCCGAAAGCGGCTACCGAGCGGATGCGGACCACGCCTCCAAGGATCAGGCGCACAAGATCGGCTTGGCGGTGGGTATCGGTCTTGGAGAATATCTGTTTCAGATAAGCGCGTGCCGTCTGGGTCTGGATACGCAGTTCGCGCGCTGCGGCGTCGGTCGTCAGCCCTCTTACGAGCCGGACTACCAGTCCCGCTTCCATTGCGGTCAGCCCATAGGCGCGGCACAGCGCCATGCCGAGCGGGCCGGTGTCGATCTCGGGATCCAGTACATAGAGCGCGGTGGTAGCGGCAGCATTGCCGGATTCGATATCGGCGAGCCGTGCGAGGATCGCCACCAGCGGCCCGGGGTTCGCACGGCGGATGAGCATCAGCGACGGCCCGGCGATTTCGGAAGCGGAGCCATGTTCGATGCGCGAAAGGTGCTGGATGGCGGTTTGCAGGCGAACTGCGGTGTCGAAATCGGCTGCTGTTACCGATTGGCCGGCGCGACGCAGGCCATCCCCACGATCGAGCAGGTGCCGCGCCCGCTCATTGGCAAACAGGATGCTGCCGTCCGCGTCCAAAAGGAAAGTGCCGAAATCGAACAGGTCGAACGCCTGGGCGAACATCTCTGCCCGGCCACGATCATGCTTCAACTTCCACAACAGCCTGATATGGCCGTCGACCCAGCCATGGATCTCCTGCGCTGCCGATATCTGCTCCGGCCCCTTATCGGTATCGAAGCGGCATACGGAGAGCGCAAGAAAGCAGGTAGGGTCGACCGGACAGACGAAGGTGAACCGCCGAGCGTTGCGCCGACCTTCGGGCAGATATTCGCTTTCGATGTCGAGTTGCGAGGATGAAGGTGCGCTTGATCCTGCGAGCCAATAGTCGAAGGGCGCGGCCCGCTGGATCGAACGAGCGATTCCGCCGGCCATGGCCTCGGTCATCTGGAAAATAGCCAGAACCTCGGAATGTTCATTCATGGCTTTGTGCTGGCTCAACACCGCCATTTGACAGTCCATGTGGCGCGCAACCAGGTGGAGCAGGCTTTCCGCTGAAAGGTCCTCGGCGCGCACGATGGAGGCTGGCCGCAAGTCTTTCCTCCTGACTCTTTCGGATTCCACGTCGGTCAGCCCCGCGCGTTGATCATGGCCAAATCTTCGTACTTGAATGGCAATTATGATGAAATAATCATTATGCTGCACGAACGACTAAGATGGATAGTGCATGGAGAATTGGAGGAAGATTATTGTATTATGATTCCGGAGACGAAACGAAACTCGATCTACATCGCAGCACTTCTGCCGAGTCATCTATGCACAAATTATGGCAAATTCGCCTTGACGAATTCGTCATATTATCCCAGCAATATTTCGTGAAAGCTTGTGATATAAAGACCGAATGATTTTGACCATCGCCGGGATTATGCCGCTCAGGCGCACGCCGCACCCGATCACGTTCCTGCTTGTGCGCGCATCGTTCGGTTCTTGCCCGTTCTTGCGGCTCGCGATCCAAGGGCGTTTCACTCGAGCGCTATCCAGCCGGTTGGCCTGCCGAGCACCGGCAATGTCAGCAACGGCTGGAGTCCTGCCAGGCGACCTCAGCGGCGGGTGCGGGACGTGTTGAGCGTCACGGCGGCGCGAATGAGCGACTTCAGCGCGTCTTCATCGATCGCATCGCCTTCACGGAAGTCGATCGCTCGCCTCGTGTTGCCGTCAAGGCTGGCGTTGAAGAGGCGAGAGGGGTCGTCGAGCGCGGCGCCCTTGGCGAAGGTCATCTTCACGACCTGCTTGTAGGTCTCGCCGGTACAGACCATCCCGTCGTGATACCAGACGGGGACGCCTCGCCACTTCCACTCCTCGACGATCTCGGGATCGGCCTGCTTGATCAGGCCGCGAAGCCGGGACAGCATCTCGCCGCGCCAGTCGCCCAGCTCTTCGATCCTATGGTCGATCATCTGCGATGGAGATTGGCTTTCGTCGGACATGATCGTGCTCGTATGACTTTCGAGCACGACGATAGGCGGTCAGCTGGGCGCTGATCAACCTTCATCGAGTGCGGCGAATTGGCGCCGCTGACGAGAGGCGCGGTGCGGGTATGGAGGGCAGGAAAAGCAGAAGAGGTCTGGCGCCCCGATCAGCTGGAGATTTTCCGACCGAGGATCATGCCTGGCCGAGGGATGGAGAATAAAGGGATTGGGGCATACCGGCTCTGCCGTCCGATCTTGCCGGATTCTTCAACACCTCGTCCACCCTTCGCGAAATGGCGACCCACTTGGCCATTTCCGCCGTATCGCCCTGAAGCGTCGCAAACCCTACGCGCTCGGCGATCAGTTTAACAAGCCCGTCCCCGTGTTCGGCGATCAGGCGCTCAACCAGTGCCATACTGGCGACGCTGTGTTGGCTATTGGATTGTTGCTCGGTCTCCGCCGGTGCCGGCCTGTGCTGTGCCGCCTCCTTGATCAGTTTCAGAAGTTGGCCAGCATCGCGAACCGCGTTTGCTTTATCGAAACAAGCATAAGCCCCTCTTTCGAGGGCCTGCTCGCGCGCACCGGATCCGTCTGCGGTGTGACCCGACAACATGACTACCGGGATGCGTTTCCTGGTAAGCGTTTGAAGATACTCTAAGCCACTCGTACCGGGCATTTCTATGTCCAGCGTTACAACATCAACAATCGTCTCGGACAATATTCGTGCAGCTTCTGAGGCACAGGACGCCGCCCCAACTACTGCTAAACCTTTGTCCTTTTCGAGAACGCCAGTCATCATAGCACGAATAACGAGGGAATCATCGACGATAAGGACGTTTATTGGTGCCATGCCGATGAATTCCCACGTTACCCCGTCATCATCACCACTTTATGCGGGAAGGCTGCATAACCTGGTCCCTCTTAAATGTGCGAAATATCATAATTTTTCATGAATATTAGCCGAGATACTGCTTATACTTTTGTCTATAGGTAGAAACCGCTATGAGACTTTAGTATAATAAAGTCGATGGAGCAGTTCATTTGCAGTATCGCCGCAAACATTCGCAATTGCAGCATCGTTTCGGTGGCGGTTATTCTACGATGCCGAGTGTCAATCGCGGTCGTTGCACCCCGTGCATCTTGCGCAGGTAAAGGCGCATATCGCCGATCATCTGCTCGATCTCGGACAACGGCGTGGGCAGCATCGCACTGGCTTTGGCCATATGCGCGCACTGCTCGATCTCCCACGGCATGAAGTTGAAGCCGCCGCCGGCCTCGAGCATCCAGATGATCGGATAGGGCCTGCCGAACATCACCCCCTTCAGCTCCTCGGCGCCGATCAGGTACAGCGCGATCTGGTTTGCATTGGCGGCGCCGAGCAACAGGTCGGCAATGTCGAACGACAGCGCCAGGCACTCCGGGCGCGCGAACTTTCCGACCCGGAAGCCGAGGTCGAGGTCCGGTCCGATGAAGTCCATGGCCCGGATGCCGTCGCCGCCCGACAGTTCCGGGATCTCCAGTTCGATATTGGGCCCGGAGAAATCAGCCAGCCATGCGGTTCCCTTCAGCCGCAGCGGAAGATCCTGGAAATAGCGCTCTTCATAGGCGTTCATCGTGCGCAACAGGGCGAGCAGCAGGTTGACCAGTTCCTCGGCACTGGCAGGCGAGGCGACGAAGATCACCTCGTCCCCCATCACCTTCCACACCTCGACCGAGGGGGTGTCGCCCTCCTCCAGGAACGCGAAGCCGATCTGACCGGCCAGCATCAGCGGGAAATTGGTGAAGAAAGTACGGAAGGTGTTCAGCCAGCTGCCACCATCGGTGAACCGCGCCTTGAACTGGGTGGAACCGGCCATGTCGACCGAAAGGAACAGCCGGACCATGGCTCGCAAGCTCCCTTAGAAGGTGGCCTTGACCGAGAGCACCGCGCCGGCGCCGCCATTATGGCCCGCTTCGAGCTCGCCCTTGTAGTTGCTGTCGACATAGGAGGCCGAGATTTCAAGCAGATCGAGCTTCCAGGTCAGGCCCGCCGACCAGTCCCACTTTTCATCATAGCCGCCATTTTCGCGACCAACGGCGAAGGAGGCCGTCAGCGGCAGGCTGCCGACCGCCACGTCCGCACCGAGCCCGGCATAGAAATTGTCGCGCGTGGTGTTCGACTGGTCCGGCGTGTAGGCAAGGGTGAGCGTCGTCGTCAGCGGGCCGACCGTCTTCGCAAGCGTCGACTGCAGTTCGACATAGTTCACGTCGTTGCCGCCCGGATAGAGATAGGCATAGGCGCCTGCCGAGTAGCTGAGGCCCGCCAACTCGCCACCATAGCCGGCATAGACGTCGATCTCGATCTTCGAACCGCCATAATCGGCTATGTTCGACGCCCAGGTGCCGGCAAAGAAGCCCGAGCTGAACACCACATCGACCCCGCCCTGGACTGCGGGATCGCGGTTGGTGAGGCTGAGGCCGCGGAAGCGATAGTCGGACACGATCGCCAGATTATAGGAAATCGCGATCGGGGCGGCCGATTCTGTGGCCTTTGTCCGCGCTTCGGTTTCCGCTTCGGCGGACGTTTCGGCACGAGCCGCGACAGGCATGAGCGCGATTGCCGCTGCCAGCAATGAAGTGATGTGCCCCCGCATGGGGGATCTATGGCCTGCCGCTGCAGTGGCTGCAACCTGCTTCTCGTCTAGCGTCGTCCGGCGGCCAGTTCCCGCACTACGGCGCGCACGGCATCGACATGGGCGGTCGCGGCGTCTTCCGCGGTGGCGGCATCGCCGGCCGCAACGGCTGCGGCGATCGCGCGATAGTCGGCAATGCGGATGCCGCGAAGCCTGGCCGATGGGAATTGCGCGTGAATGATGTGAACGCCGATCGCGGGAAACAGCCGCTGCAGTTCGCGATTGCCGCCGATCAGCAGCAGGGTGCGATAGAAGCTGCGGCGCGCGCCGCTGAACACCGGCGGCTCATCCGCCGCAGCTCCGACCAGATCATCGATCGCCGCCTGAAGCTGGGTGGCATGGCGGGGCTGGTACCGCGTGGCTGCCGCGCGCGCCGCGAGCCGCGTCATGGCCTCCGCAACGTCGAGCACCTCCAGGCTCTCGGTCAGGTCGAGCTGGCGGATTGCGGGCGAGCGGTTCCGACTGAGATCGACGACACCGCGGGCCGCAAGGTGCTGCATCGCTTCGCGCACAGCGTTGCGCCCGACGGCGAAGCGAGCGGAGAGGTCGGTTTCGGCAAGCCGCTGGCCCGGCACCATCCGGCCTGATTCCAGGTCCTGGAGAATGCCAAGATAGACCCGACGCGCCGAGCCGGCCGGCTCGGCGCCATGCCAGTTATCGTCATCAGGTAGCGGTTCACTGGACATCATGACGTTGATTGTTCCACAATCCTGTTCTATAGTCGATGGAAATCGAGAGTCGTAGCGGGGCGGGATGGCGGATCTGTTGAACCTGGACGGCAAGACGGCCTTCGTGACGGGGGCTTCGGCAGGTCTTGGTGCCCGTTTTGCCAGCGTGCTGGCGGGTGCCGGCGCCGAGGTGATCCTTGCCGCACGGCGGGAGGAGGCACTCGCAGAGGTGGCCGAGCAGATCCGTTCGGCGGGCGGCCGCTGCCGCGCCGTTGCGCTCGACGTATCGAACCCAGCCAGCATTTCCGCAGTTGCGCCGCTGCTCGTCGCCGTCGACATTCTCGTCAACAATGCCGGGATCGCTATCGAGAAATCGTTTCTCGATCAGGAGGAGGCCGATTGGGACGCGACGGTCGATACCAACGCGAAGGGCATGTTCCTGCTGACTCAGGCTGCAGCACGCGCGATGATAGCGCGGGGCAAGGGCGGCTCGATCATCAACATCGCCTCTATCCTGGGACTGCGCCAGAGCATGCGCCTCGCCACCTACTCGGTCTCGAAGGCGGCCGTGATCCAGATGACGAAGGTCGCTGCGCTCGAACTCGCCCGCCACAACATCAGGGTCAATGCGATCTGCCCCGGCTATATCGCGACCGACATGAACAAGGGTGTGTGGGAGACCGATACGGGCAGGGCGATACTCAAACGCATTCCGCAGCGTCGCACCGGGGAGGTGTCCGAACTTGACGGCCCGCTGCTGCTGCTCGCCTCCGACGCATCGTCGTACATGACCGGATCGATCATCGTCGCCGATGGCGGCCATCTGCTCAGCTCGCTTTAGAAGGAAATCACAATGACCGAACGCGCTCATGCAATCGCGGCGAAGGTAGAGGCGTTCGTCCGGGAGACCGTCATTCCCTACGAGAAGGACCCGCGCGCTGGCGGGCATGGTCCAGCCGAGGACCTCGTACTGGAGATGCGCGCCAAGGCGCGGGCGGCGGGGGTGATGACCCCGCATATCCTGGACGACGGATCGCACCTCACCCAGCGCGAAACCGCGATCGTGCTGATAAAGTCGGGCCTTTCGCCACTTGGCCCGGTCGCGGTCAACACCATGGCGCCGGATGAGGGCAATATGTACCTCATCGGCAAGATCGGATCACCCGAGCTCAAGGCGAAGTTCCTCGATACGCTGGTGTCGGGGGAGGGTCGGTCGGCTTTCTTCATGACCGAGCCCGCGGCGGATGGCGGTGCCGGTTCGGACCCGTCGATGATGAAGACGACGTGCCGGCTTGAGGGCGACCACTGGATCGTCAATGGCCGCAAGGCCTTCATCACCGGTGCACAGGGCGCAAAGGTGGGCATCGTCATGGCGAAGTCCGAAGCCACGGATGGCACCGGCGGCGCCTGCATGTTCCTGGTCGACCTGCCCGACCCTGCGATCCGCATCGAGCGGCTGCTCGACACGATCGACAGCTCGATGCCCGGCGGCCACGCAGTGGTGACGATCGATAACCTGCGTGTGCCGGCCGATCAGATGCTGGGACGCAGCGGCGAGGGTTTCAAATATGCCCAGATCCGGCTGTCGCCGGCGCGGCTGTCGCACTGCATGCGCTGGCTCGGTTGCTGCATCCGCGCGCAGGAGATCGCCACCGAATATGCCTGCCGTCGCGAGGCGTTCGGCAAGAAGCTGATCGACCATGAAGGCGTCGGGTTCATGCTCGCCGAGAATCGGATCGAGCTCAAGCAAGCCGAACTGATGGTCGACTGGTGCGCTGGCGTGCTCGACGGCGGCTCGCTCGGAACGATCGAAAGTTCGATGGCGAAGGTTGCGGTGTCGGAGGCGCTCTATCGCGTCGCCGATCGCTGCATCCAGGTGATGGGCGGCACCGGAGTTTCCGGCGATACTGTCGTCGAACAGATCTTCCGCGAAATCCGCGCCTTCCGCATCTACGATGGTCCAACCGAGGTGCACAAATGGTCGCTCGCCAAGGCAATCAAGCGCGAGCATGCTCAGGGGCATGCGCTATGAGCACCGGCCAGGACGAGAATAGCGGCACGACGACCGTCCGCGCCGGCTTCGCCTTCGACGAGGCAAGCCTCGCGCGCTGGATGACGGATAATGTCGCAGGATTTCAGGGGCCGCTGAGCGTCGAGCAGTTCAAGGGTGGACAGTCCAACCCTACGTACAAGCTGGTGACGCCCGCCAAGGCCTATGTGCTGCGCCGCAAGCCGCCCGGGCAGATCCTGAAGGGCGCGCACGCGGTCGAGCGCGAGGCCGAGGTGCTCACGGGCTTGGAAAAGGCCGGTTTTCCGGTCGCGCACGTCTATGGCCTGTGCACCGATGATGCCGTCATCGGCACATGGTTTTACGTGATGGACATGGTCGAGGGGCGCGTATTCTGGGATGCGACCCTGCCCGAGGTGCCTCGCGCGGAGCGTCCGGCCTATTTCGATGCGATGAACGCCACGATCGCCGCGCTGCACAGCGTCGACTATGCCGCGGTGGGCCTCGGCAACTATGGCAAACCCGGCAATTATTTCGAGCGGCAGATCGGTCGATGGTCGCGCCAATATCTCGAGGATCATGAGGCCGGACGCGATCCGAACATGGACAGGCTGATCGAATGGCTGCCGGCGAACATCCCGCCAGGCGAAGAGACCAGCATCGTCCACGGCGACTTCCGCATCGACAATATGATCTTCCATCCGACCGAGCCGCGCGTGCTGGCGGTGCTCGATTGGGAGCTCTCGACCTTGGGGCATCCGCTCGCCGACTTCGCCTATAATGCGATGATGTACCAGATGCCGCCGCACATCGTCGCCGGACTGGGCGGCGCCGATCTGGCGGCACTGAACCTGCCGAGCGAGGAAGAGTATATCGCGGCCTATTGCGCGCGGACCGGTCGCGTTTCGATTCCCGGCTACCGTTTCTACACGGCCTTCAACTTCTTCCGCCTCGCTGCGATCTTCCACGGCATCAAGGGCCGGGTGATCCGCGGCACCGCCGCTTCGGCCCAGGCGGCCGAGCGCGCGCGCGTCTTTCCCGAACTGGCGCAGATCGCCTGGGCGCAGGCGGAGGCGTAAGTGGCTTCTTCCGCGCTGCTCCAGGCGATAGCCTCATGCCAGGCATGATCCCGGCTTGTGAAAAGCCTGGGGCGCACCGCCCTGCGTGGCATGCGTTCGCGGGAGCTCGCTATTGCTTCACCTGCCTCACGCGCCGGATCGATGCAGGCGACTCCCATCCGAATATCGAACGGCCGCCGAACTGGTGCGACTGCCGCCGTTCCTCGGCGACGAACGCCTCGAAGGACGGGCCGTCCGCCGTTGCTTCCAAGGCGCGGGCCTGCGCGTCGAGCCTGCGGATCGCGCCAAGCTTCTCGTCCTGGCCGAGCTTCGCCGCCTCGACTGCAGATTTGAGAATCCCGATCGTCTTGTCATAGACCTTGGTTGGTACCGGGAAGGGATGGCCGTCCTTGCCGCCATGCGCGAGCGAGAAGCGCGCTGGATCGGTGAAGCGGCACGGCGCACCATGGACCACCTCGGCAACCAGGGCGAGCGAGCGAACGGTGCGGGCGCCGATGCCGGGGACCAGCAGCAGCTCGGAAAAATCCCGCGGCCCGGCCTCTGTCGCGGCGGCGAGCGCGCCGTGCAGGCGGCGGATCACCACATCCTCCGATCGCACGTCATGGTGATCCGGCAGGACGAGATGCGGCAGCAGCGGCTGGGCGCTGACGGCAAGCGATTGGTTTGACCGGCGGAGGATGGCGGCCTCCTTTGCGATCCCATCGGGGCCGAGGCTGCCGAGCAGATCGAGCTGCGATGTCCGCGAGGCCGCCGCACGACGATCGGCAAGGTTGACGATTTCGCCGCCGCCGCGCCCCTCGATCGCCGCATGCGGCGCGTCCACGAAACTCTCCAGACCTTCGGACAGCCAGTGATAGCGCCGGGCCCGGCGGCTTGCGTCGTTCATGCCTTGCTGAACCACGACCCAGGCGCCGTCGTTCGCGACGATGAAACCATGAAGATAAAGGTCAAAGCCGTCCTGAACCGCGGCGCTGTCGACCTTGGCGACGAGCTTGCTGGTGCGCGCCATCGCCGCGCCGTCGAAGCCGCTATGCATGCCTGCCAGCAGCAGTTCTTCGGGCGTGCGTCGGCTATGCTTTCCGCGTCCGCCGCAGACATGAAGGCCGAGTTCGCCGCGCATCGGCGCGAGGCCGCGCTTCAGCGCGCCCAACACGCTGGTGGTGATGCCGGAGGAATGCCAATCCATCCCCATGACAGCGCCAAACGACTGGAACCAGAACGGGTTGGCCAGCCGGCGCAGGAACTCGTCGCGGTCATAATGGTGGATGATCGCCTGGGTCATCACCGCGCCGAGCCGGGCCATGCGCTGGCCAAGCCAGGCCGGCACGCGGCCACCATGGAGGGGAAGATCGGCACTGCCGGCACGTTGGGCCATGATGCGAGAATAGAACGAAGCGCGAACGATCGCAAGCCATCGGCGGATCCAAGGAACAGCGAGCAGTGCCCTTCGTTTTTCGACACGAAGGAGAATGACGATGGCCGATGACAACCTGCCCAACCGCCCGTCCGAAGCCGGCGCCGCTGCCGGCGGACCTGCCGAGAACGGCGTGGACGACGCAAACCTTACCGAAGCACAGCGGCTGGAGATACGCCGACGGCGCGCCATGGCGAGCGCGGTCGATGACGCAGATGCAAGCCATCAGGGCGGCATGGGTGCGCAGGGCGGCGCGGCCGATTTCGGCCGGCCCAAGAACTTCGGATTGCCCGAGTAAGACCATCCGCAGGCCGACCCGACGGATCGCCGGGCCGGCCTGGCCTGGTTGCTATTTGGATGTCAGCGTCCAGACGCCGTCCCAGTCCACCCCCGGCGGCGTCGCCGCGAATGCGCGGCATCGCTCGACATACATGGCCGAAGGGCCGTCGCCCGGCATGGCGTTGAGCGCCTTCAGGAACGCCTGCTCGGCATCCCCCCATTGCAGCGCGCGATAAGCGGCGAAGCCGGTGGCGTAATGTTCGAGCATCGCGCCGAGGCCCCGGTCTATCTCGGCCGCGCGGTAGCCGAGCGATTCATGCACTCCGACGGGGAAGTCCTTGCCCTTCACGCGGATCAGATCGATCTCGCGGGTCAGGCTTGGCGAGGCGAGGCGGGCATGGGTGAATTCGGAGAACAGGATCTTCGAGCCATAGACCTTGTTGGCGCCCTCCAGCCGCGAGGCCAGGTTCACGCTGTCGCCGATCACGGTATATTCCATGCGCTTGATCGAGCCGATATTGCCGACGATCACATCGCCGGTGCTGATGCCGAGCCCGATGTCGATCGGCTTCTCGCCCATCGAGGTCCGCTTGAGATTGAGCGACGCAAGCTCGACGAGCATCTTGTTCGCGGTGGCGATCGCGTTGTCCGCGTCGTTCGGGCCGGCGAACGGCGCGCCGAACAGCGCCATGATGGCATCGCCGATATATTTGTCGAGTATGCCCTTATGCTCGAAGATGACGTCGACCATCTCGGTGAAATAGCTGTTCAGCATCGCCACCGTCTCGCGCGCGCCGATGGCTTCGGCGATGGTGGTGAAGCCGCGCACGTCGGAGAACAGGATCGAGACGGTCTGGTCCTTGCCGATCAACTCGCTCTCGCCGGCCTCCAGCAGCTGGTCGGCGACTTCCTTGGACATGTAGCGGGCCATCGTCGAACGGACGCGCTTCTCGCTGGTGATGTCCTCCATCACCAGCATCGATCCGATGACCGCGTCGTTGGCGTCCAGCAGCGGTGCGGCGGTAAGATTGATCGAGGCGGCGTTGCCGTCGTCGCCGACCAGCTCGGCGTCGATCGCGAGATAGGCTTCGCGGTCGCGATCGGTGCGCTCCACCCGCTCGGCAATCCAGGCGTTCTTGCCGGAAAATGCATCGCGGGCGCTGGTGCCGATTAGCCCGTCGGACGCGTTCATCAGCTTGCGCGCGGCCTCGTTGCTGGTGACGATCCGCGTATCCTCGTCGAAGGTGATGACGGCGTTGGAGGTGCTCTTCAGGATGCTCTCATTGTAGTTCTTCATGTAGAGCACGTCGTCGAACAGCCGGGCATTCTCCAGGCAGACGGCGATCTGCGCGGAGAAGGCGCGCAGCCGCGCTTCGTCCTTGCTCGAAAAGGCCGAGCCGTCGCGCTTGTTGAGGATCTGGGTGACGCCGATCCGTCCGCCATGCTTGTCGAAGATCGGCTGGCACAGGATCGAGCGGGTGGTGAAGCCGGTGCTGCGGTCGACCTCCGGATTGAAGCGCGGATCGGAATAGGGATCGGCGATGTTCTCCGGGACGCCGCTGGTGAAGACGGCGCCGGCGATGCCGCGGTTCGACGGCAGGCGGATTTCGCGGATCAGGTCTCCCTCGGCGAACAGCGAGAAGAGTTCGTCGGTCTTGCGGTCGTAGACGAACAGGCTGGAGCGTTCGGCGTTGAGCAGCTCGGTGGTCGCGCGCATGATCCGGGCGATCAGGATTTCGAGCTGTAGCTCGCCGGCCAGGTCGTTGCTCATCTCAAGGATCAGCTGCTCCTCGCGCAGCGCTTCGAGCATATGCTGGAAGCCGCGGAAGATATCGGCATATTCGTCGGTCGAGACCACCTCGAGCTTGACCTGGTCGAGCTCGCCGCGCTCGACCAGCCGCATCCCGTCGATCAGCTGGCTCGCCGATCGCGACACCTCATGCGCGGTCAGCAGGGCCATCATCACCGAGCCGAGCATGCAGATGCAGACGACGCCGGTGATCCAGACATAGAAAGGCATCATCATCGAAACGCTGGGTTCGATGCCCTGCTGCACGAACATCCGCTGGACCTTGAAGATGATCGATGCGGCAAAGAAGATCAGGGGCAGGGCGGCAACGAAGATCGTCAGGTAGAGCAGCTTGCTCTTCAGCCGGATCGCGACGAGCTGGCGCTGATATTCGGTGGGAAGGCCGCCTTCCAGGGCCTGCGACAGCCGGACGATGGTCGGCACCAGCGTTCGGCTGACACCGAAATATTCGAAGATCGCATGGGTCGGCGAGGCGAAGAATAGCGTGGTCGCGGCGAATACCGTCACCTGCCACATCTGGTAGCCGGCACCGACGACGAGGTTGCCCATCGGCAGCACGATACACACCAGCACGGTGACCATCGGTCCGTGCAGGAAGGTGACGCGCAGGAAGGAGTAGAAGGGCAGGTTGAGCGCCCGGACCACCGCTTCCGCGATAACGGCGGGCGGCGGCTTCACGCCGCTGTCCAGCGCGCGCAACGCCTTATCGATCGGGCGGAAATGACGGACGATCAGATAGACGTCGCTGAGATTATAGATCGCGACGACGATCGGCATCATGACGAGCATGATGATCCACTGGCGCAGTGTGAACTCCAGCCCGAACAGCACCAGCGCCAGGGTGATGACGATCGCCGTCGTGCAGCCGCCCTGGTATAGCCAGACCAGCCGCCAGAACAGCGCGCGCGCCGAGGACCGCCCGGGCGGTGGCGTAGCGCTGCCGGCAGAGATGGACTTCAGTTCGGTCATTATAGCGGGCGGAGCGGTCGGTTCATGTTGCCGTGCCTCTCCTTCGTCCCTGGTCCCCTGAAGGCTGCCCCCATTGCGAGCCTTCCCGGCGCTGGTTTGCCGCCGCAGCCAAGGCTTTGTCCAGAGGAGTTTCACAGCTTCGCGTCGGCCATCGTGGCAACAGATATATCCTCAATAAGATATGATATTGTGTAGTAACCTTGAAGTTAACCATCAAATACAGCCGGCAGCTATGAAGATTTACGATGATTTATCTATTTATCCGTAGATGAGATAGGCGATGTTGCTTCATCGGTCGTTTGGATGGGTGTGTTTGTCTGCCCGGATATCCTGACCGCAGGGTTCCAAGATGCCTATTGTTGGATTGGCGTGCAAATTGTCGGTGTGGTTGCATCGGAAGTTGCTATCGATGCTGCTTCTGCTGGCGTTCTCGCTGCAGTTCGTCGCTCCCGCGGGAGCCATGCACCTCGGCCGGCTCTCGGCCCCGATCGACACGCCAGCGGAATTCGAGGGAGTCGGGCGTCTGACATGCCGCGCCGCCGACGGTCGGGCCTCGGTGGAAGACGCGACCGGTTGGGTCGTCGGATCCGCAGACACCGTGATGACGGCGGCGCACCTGTTCTATGCGGGCGACAATGCCATCGATCCGCGCGGGTGCGTGTTTAGACTATATAACGCGGATGGCACCGTTCGGCAGGCCGCGCGCATCCGTTATGCCCGGTCGCCGTGGCACCAGAAGCGCTATCGCAACGACAGTGCCCATGACTTCGCCGTGCTGAAACTCGACCACGCAATGGCAGTCGGAGCCATCCCGGTCATTGCAGCAGGGGACCGGCAGGCTCCGGCCGCCGTGCTGTTGGTCTCCTTTCCCGCCGATGCAGCGGATCGCCACGCGCGGACCAGCGCCGGCGCAGCGCGACCATTCCCCTTCGGCATGGCACGCTACGGCCCCGGCGGGATACGCATATCCGATCCGTCCCGGCTGTTCGCGAGCTCGGTTGATTCCGACTCCGGTTCGTCGGGCGGCCCCTATTACTCGGCAAGGGGCGGCGCGCCGATCGGCCTGCACTTGGGCTATGCCTGTGCAGGCGTCGAAGGCTGCGTGAACTTCGGGCTTAAGTTCGATGCCGATATACTGGCGGTCATCGCCGCCGTGGCGGCCGATCGCGCAGACGATCGAGCACTGCAACTGGCGGAAGCCGGCACGACGGGCACGATGCGGCCCTGATCTGGCGCACGGCGGCAATAGCAAGTGCTGAATGGCGAGTGACGCCAGTGGGCGGCTGATCTACATGCAACCCTGTCGCCGTCATTGTGCGGCGCTGGGATATGACGATGCCGTTACCGCACCCCCCGATCGAGACATGACATTGCGGTCGTCGCTGCAACGGCCGTTCGTGCGGATCGCGGCAACCGGCGCAGCCTCGGGCGTGGATCGGCAGGTCGCGGACGAGACGCCGGTGGCGATCGAGTATAATGGCCTGGGCTATGCGGTGCTGATGGCGAGCGCGGCCGATCTCGAGGACCTGGCCTTTGGTTTCAGCTGCGCCGAACGGCTGATCGAAGCGCCGGGGGATATCCTCGACGTCGATACCCATGCGGTCGAGGGCGGCATATTGGTCCGGATCACGCTCACCGAGGCCCGGGCCGGCCTTGCCGTCGAGCGGGTGCGGCACCGCATCTCGGAATCCTCGTGCGGCCTCTGCGGTATCGAGAATCTGGAGCAGGCGCTGCGTCCCTTGCCGCGGCTCGAGGTGGGGCAGCCCCCGGCAGCTGCCGCAATATTCGGCGCGCTTGCCGCGCTCGGCGACCACCAGCCGCTGAACGCCGAAACCGGCGGCGTCCATGCCGCGGCGCTGTGCGATCGCGATGGGCAGGTTGTTCTGGTCCGCGAAGATGTCGGTCGGCATAATGCGTTCGACAAGGTGATCGGAGCGATGCTGCGCGCAGACATGCTGTGGAATGGCGGCTTTGCGCTGCTCTCGTCGCGCTGCTCCTTCGAACTGGTCGAGAAGGCCGTGCTGGCTGGTTGCCCGACTCTGGTTACGGTCTCCGCGCCGACCGCGCTGGCCATTGAGCGCGCCCGCGAGGCTGGGCTGCGACTGGTCGTGCTGGCCCGGCCGGATTCGATGCTGGTGGCGTCATGAGCCGGCGGCTGCTCGGCGCGGTCCTCGCCGGCGGGCGATCGAGCCGGTTCGGGTCGGATAAGGCCGAGGCGTTGTGGCAGGGCAAGCCGCTGGTCGAACATGCGCTCGACGCGCTGCGGCCGCTGGTCGATGATCTGGTGCTTTGCGGCCGGCCCTATGGCGGCGGCGCGCTCGCGATCCCGGACCGGCCGGCCGCGGGGATGGGGCCACTCGCCGGGCTCAATGCCGCGCTTCATCATGCCGCGACCCACGGCTTTGCTGCCGTGCTGTGCGTCGGCTGCGACACGCCGCTGCTTCCGGAGGCGCTGCTGGATCGGCTTCGCATGTCATCCGGGCCCAGCTATGTCGCCCGGCTGCCCGTCATCGGCTATTGGCCCGCAGCCCTCGCGCCGCAACTCGAGGTATTTCTGAGCGAAGACCGCAAACATGCTGTCCGGGCGTGGGCGGCATCGGTGGGCGCCGATGCGATCGACTGGCCGGCGCTGCCCAACATCAACGAGCCGGCTGACATCGGCGCATTGCCCCTTGAGCGCTGACGCGGTTATCCAATCCTCGAAATGATATATTGTATCTTTGTGCCAGCCGTGCCATTTGGCCGGTCGAGAGGAAGAATCGTGATCCGCTTTGCCCCCGCACGTGACCTGTTCGACCGGCTCGCCATAGGCGTGTCGGCGCTGTGTCTCGCCCATTGCGCGGCTAGCGTCATCCTGGTGACCATGCTCGCGACCGCGGGCGGTGCGCTGCTCCATCCGGCGATCCATGAGATTGGGCTGGCCGTGGCCATCGTGCTGGCGATTGCCGGCCTCGGCCGGGGCTATCTGCAGCATCGGCGGCGCGTACCGATGATCGTGGGGACCGCCGGAATCGCGTTGATGGCAACCGCCCTGAGCGTGCCGCACGGGCTGCTGGAAGCGGGCTTCACCATGCTCGGCGTCTGCGGTGTTGCGACGGCGCATCTGCTCAATGGCCGTGCCCATAGCTGACGCGCTGGTCGATCGGGCTCACGGTCGTTGCCGTTTGGGCCAGTAAGTTCTAAATTGGCCGTATGGCCACCGCACATGATCACCACATTCACAAAGGCGAGTCGCTCGCGGACGCCGCGCGACGCGCGTTCGAACGGGCGGGCGAGCAGTGGACGCCGATGCGCGCGGCTATATTCGCGGCGCTGAGCTCGGCCGAGCGCCCTGCTTCCGCTTATGACCTGGCAGAGGCGGTCTCGCGGTCGAGCGGTCGTCGGGTTGCCGCCAACAGCGTCTATCGCATCCTCGATGTGTTCGTTGCGGCCAACCTCGCCCGCCGGGTGGAGAGCGCCAACGCCTATATCGCCAATGCGCATCCCGACTGCGAGCATGATTGCATCTTCCTGGTCTGCGATGCCTGCGGACGGGTCAGCCATGTCGACGACGACAGCCTGTCCAGCGCAGTCCGGCGCTCGGCGGAGAAGGCCGGATTTTCGCGGCTGCGCCCGGTTATAGAGGTGCGCGGGAGCTGCGCGAATTGTTCCGAGGGCGACCTCGCCTGACGTATCTCCGCTAGCTACGGTCCGGCAATGGCGTTAAGGCGAGCAGGATGACCGACCGTCCCGTGACCCCGTTGCTTGATAGTGTCAGCACCCCCGCCGACTTGAAGAAGCTCAAGCCAGGCCAGCTTACCCAGCTCGCCGGCGAACTGCGCCGAGAGATGATCTCGGCAGTGTCGGTCACCGGCGGGCACCTCGGTGCCGGGCTCGGGGTCGTCGAGCTGACGGTCGCGCTGCATTATGTCTTCGATACGCCGCGCGACGTGCTGATCTGGGACGTCGGGCACCAGGCCTATCCGCACAAGATCCTGACCGGCCGGCGCGACCGTATCCGCACGCTGCGCCAGCCTGGCGGACTGTCGGGCTTCACCAAGCGCTCCGAGAGCGAATATGACCCGTTCGGAGCGGCGCACAGCTCCACGTCGATCTCGGC
>NZ_JBANFK010000020.1:0-72460 GCF_037861105.1 Rhizorhabdus argentea | reverse complement strand
AAGAAGACATGAAGCGCATGGCCTCCAGAAGCGGCGGGTGGAACGATGTTGCGGCGCAGCGGGCTGTTGGCAAGCCCCGGATGGCCCAACAGCGATTCCGACCCTTTGTTCCGCCGGCGTTTCTCTGGTGCCAGACCGATCGTCAGCGCCGGAAAACCTGCACCAGCCCGGCCGCAAAGGCGATGCGGACCGCTTCCGCGACGCTGCGCACGCCGAGCTTGTCCATCAGATTCGCCCGATAGATCTCGACGGTTCGGGGCGAGATATCGAGTTCATAGGCAATGATCTTGTTGGCCTTGCCGTCGATCAGGCCGAGCAGCACGTCGCGTTCGCGCGGGGTGAGTCGGTCGATATCGTCCCGCGCCTGCTGGATCGCGTTCGCTTCCCGCTCGCGGTCCCCGATTCGCGCGAAGCCGTTGTCCAGCGCCGTGAGCAGCATGCGATTGTCATAGGGCTTCTCGATGAAATCCATCGCGCCCGCCTTCATCGCCTCCACCGCGACGCCGATATCGCCCTGGCCGGTCAGCAGGATCGTCTCGAATCGGTCGTCTAGATGTTGAAGCCGGCGCAGTACCTCGAGCCCGTCGATCCCGGGCATGTTGAGATCGAGCAGCACGCAGCCGGCCTCGATATAGGGAACGCGATCGAGGAAGGCTTCGCCCGACGCGAAGGAGGCGGTCGCGAAGCCGCCAGCGACATCGAGCAGCACCTCGACCGACTGGCGGAGGGCGTCGTCGTCATCGACGATGTAGATGTGCCGCGCCATCATGCCAGCACCTCCTCCATCACCGGCAAGGTGAAGCGGAAGATCGCGCCGCCGTCCGGCGCGGGTTCCGCGGACAGCTGGCCGCCATGCGCCTCGACGATCCTGCGCGATATGGCGAGGCCAAAACCGAGCCCCTCGCGCTTGGTGGTGGCAAAGGGGCTGAACAGCCGTTCGAGCATCTCCGCGGCAATGCCCGGTCCCGAATCGCGCACCGCTATCTCGATCAGATTGTCTCTCGTCATCGCCGTGGAAATCACCAGGTCGCGCCGATCACCGGCATGCGCCGCCATCGCGTCGGCAGCATTCCTGATCAGGTTGACCAGCACCTGCTGGATCTGGATACGGTCGCCCAGCACCAGCCGCTGCTCATTCTCGAACTCGTAGGACAGGCGGACGCCGAACGTACTGGTGTTGAACAGCGCCAGAGCCGCTGCCTCCCGCACCAGACTGGCCAGCCGCTCGGCGCGCATGTCGGCCTCGCCGCGCAAAATGAAGGCGCGTAGACGCCGGATGATCTCGCCCGCGCGCGACGCCTGGCCGCTGGCCGAGCTGAGCGCGCGGCGCAAGCGCGGCACATCGGCGCGGGCATCGGCATTGAGCATCAGGTCGGCGGCTCCCAGGAAATTGACGATCGCCGACAGTGGCTGGCTGAGCTCATGGGCGAGGGCAGCTGCCATCTCGCCCATCATACCCAGGCGGGAAACCTGGGCGAGATCGTTGCTGAGGCGGTGAAACCGCTCCTCCGAAGCGATCATCGGTCGCATGTCGCGCCCGAAGACGACGTGCATGCGTATCCCCTCCACCATCGCGTCGCCGACCAGGAACGAGGTTGGGACAAGCTCGCCATCGGAGCGACGGATGCCGACAGGCAGCGGCCAGGGCGTCTCGCGATCGGGGTTCGTGGTACCCATCAGCTCGCGGCGCACGGTCTCTTCGCCCCGCTCGTCTTCGATAAGATCGAACATGTTGCGGCCGAGCAACTCGGCCTCCAGATAGCCGAACAACTGGCAGGCGGTTGCGCTGCAGGCACGGATCACGCCTCGCTCGCTGCACACGAACATCGCGTCGGGCACAGTCGCCAGGATCGCGCGCCGCTCGGCCTCGCCGGCACGCAGCGCCTGCTCGCGCGCGCGCCGCTCGGTGACATCGAGATGGGTGCCGAGCAGCCGCACCGCCCGCCCGTCTTCGTCGCGAATGATTCGCGCCCAGCCTTCGGCGAGCCGGTCACTGCCGTCGGGAAAGGGGAACTGAAAGTCGAAATGGGCACGGTCCTGGCCCGTCGCGATCGCTTCGTCGATGATATTGCGAACCGTCGCATTGCAGTCGGAACACCACGAGAAATCCGATTCGGGCGCGTGGGACGGAGCGCCCAGCCCTCCGAAAAATGCTTCCCTGCGGGTAGTCCAAATTGTCTTGCCGGCGATCAGGTCGACCTCATAGATGAAGATCCCCTGGACCGAGACGGCGGTGGCGAGCCGTGCCTCACTCAGCCGCAATGCGGTTTCCGCTTTGCGCCATTCGGTCACGTCGGTCAGCGCGTTCACCCCGGAATAACGCCCGTCGAGGTGGTCGAACAGCTTGATGGCATGGTGGATGACAAGCTCGCGCCCGTCACGATGGCAATGGACAACGTCAATGTCGAGGCTACCCTCGCGCCTGAGCTGCTGCCAGAGGAACTGGTCCGATTCGGAAGGCTGACTATGCAGCAGCGCCTTGCGATATTGTCCCTCCGCTTCCCTCGCGGTCCAGCCGAAGAGTGCCTCGCATCCCCGTGACCAGTGTCGGATCACGTCCTGCTCATCGACCACCATCACCGCGGCGATCTCTACCGCCTGCATCAGTTCCCGACGCGCCAGCAGCATCGGTGAGCAAGGCCGCGCGCGCGCGCGCCAAAACCATGCCAGCGCAGCCGCCGCCAGAAGGCCGACCACCGCGTGCGGCGCTGCAGCTTCCGGACGAGTCGACATGGACACCACCTCCACGACCGCGCCTGTGGCAATGGCGGCAAGCAGCATCGAAAGGCCGACGCTCGTGCGATCGTCAGCCAATCGCGCCCGCGCGCGGAACATGAAACTCTGGGGCCCCGTCTGCCTGTCCTTCCCTTCCGGGTATCGGTGATTACGCGATAGGCCTAGCATCGCTGCCCAAGGGCTTAAAGTTGGACATTTACGGCCTTTACGCTGATCGGCTCTCGCTCTAGCCTAGCCGGCCGGTTGCCATCGCGAGGATTACGCGCGCCCGATCGAGGTGCAGCCGCTCCACCATCTCTCCGCCGACACGAATGGCTCCCTTCGATCGATTTTCCGGATCGGCGAAGCCGGCGACCGCCGCCTCGGCCCAGGCAATCTCCTGATCCGAGGGGCTGAACAGGCGGTTCGCGATGTCGATCTGGCGCGGATGGATCAGCGTCTTGCCATCAAAGCCATAGTCCCGGGCCTCGGCGCACTGCCGCTCCAGCCCCGCTTCGTCGTCGAACGCATTATAGACGCCATCGAGCGCGGCGAGGCCGTAGCCCTTCGCCGCTGCCACGGCTTGCGCCATCATGCTCAGGAAAGGGGTACGCTCGACGGTAAGTCGGGCGCCCATTTCCTTGGCGAGATCATTGGTGCCGAGCACGAAACAGCCCGGCCGCACCGCCATGGCTTCGGCGATGGGATCGAGCCGGAAGATCGCCCGTACGCTCTCTATCATCGCCCAGAAACCCGTCTCGGCGGCCGCGGATGCCATGGCGGCGTGATAGCGCCGCACCGTCTCCGGATCTCCGACCTTGGGCGCCAGCACCGCATGTGCGCCCGACGCCGCAGCCGCGGCGATATCGGCTTCGCCCCATGGCGTGTCGATCGCATTGACTCGTATCACCAGCTCGCGCGCGCCGAAGCCGCCAGCGCGGACCGCGTCGACGGCATTGGCGCGGGCCTGCTCCTTGGCCTCGGGCGCCACCGCATCTTCAAGATCGAGGATAACCACATCGCACGGCAGGCTGCGCGCCTTCTCGATCGCGCGCAGATTCGATGCCGGCATGTAGAGCGCACTGCGGCGCGGGCGAATGGTCATTGCAGCTTCTCCTGTCTCCTCCCCGTCCCGGGGAGAAACGAAGAAGTCAATGGACGAAGCGGGCGACGACCTCGCGATAGGAACGGCTGACCTTCACCTGCGCGCCCGAATCGAGCACGAGAAAGCATTCGCCGTTGGTGTGTGGCTTGACCTGACGGACGAGGTCCAGATTGACGATCGTCGACCGGTGGACGCGCTGGAAGCGACGCGGATCCAGCCGCTTCTCGAGGTCCTTCATCGTCTCGCGCAGGATCAGCGTGTTGTCGCCGGTATAGATGCACATATAGTCGCCGGCGGCGTCGATCCGCTCGATGGTGTCGACGTCGACGCGGAAGATCTGGCCGCGATCCTTGATGTTGATCAGCTTCTCGAAACGGTTCGAGGCCGGGGCGTCGTCGCTATCGACGAAGTTGTCGGCCGCGTCGGGGGCGACCTCGGCCAGCACCTCCTTGAGTCGCCCGGCTTCCTCGACGCCACGCTTCTCGGCGAGCCTCTGGCGGACGCGGTCGAGCGTGTCGGCAAGGCGCTGCTCGTCGACCGGCTTCAGCAGATAGTCCATCGCCTGCGCTTCGAACGCGCGGATGGCGTGATCCTGATAGGCGGTAACGAAGACGAACAGCGGCGGTTCGACCTCCATCAGCCCCTGGATCACCGAAAAGCCGTCGAATCCCGGCATCTGAATGTCCAGGAAGACGAGGTCCGGCTTATGGGTCTTGATCGCGCGGATGGCCTCACGGCCATTCAGGCAGGTTTCGATGATTTCGACATCCTCGTGCGGTGCCAGCCTCAGTTGAAGGCCCTGTATGGCCAGCGGCTCGTCATCGACGAGAATGGTTCGGATGGTCATTCACTATCCTTGCGCTGTTTCGCGGTATGGAAGGGGATGTCGATCACGACACCGAAGCCTTCGTCGCGGCCAGTCTGGACCTCAAATCGCTGATCGGTACCATAGGCCTGCGCCAGTCTGTCGCGAATGTTCGCCAAACCGACGCCTGTTGAATAGGTGGGACGTGCAGCACCGTCGGTCAACCCCGGACCGGTGTCGGACACGGTTATGATCACCCGGCGCTCGCGGTCGCCACCCATCACCCGGGCCTGGACGCTGATGTCGGCTCCCTCCTCGAGCGGCGTCACCGCATATTTGATGGCATTTTCGACCAGCGGCTGGAGCAGCAGCGACGGTAGCCGGACCTCCGATGCCGCCGGATCGATCTCGAAATGTGCGCGCAACCGGTCCTCGAAGCGCATCTTCTCTATCTCCAGATAGAGTTTGAGAGTCTCGACCTCCTGGGTCAGGCTCACCGTGCCCTCGGGCTCGTTGGCGAGGGTGTAGCGCAGGAAGGAGGAGAGCCGCGATAACATCGCATTGGCGCGCTGGGTTTCCTTGAGCAGCACCAGCGTGGAGATCGAGTTGAGCGTGTTGAACAGGAAATGGGGGTTGAGCTGGTAGCGCAGCATCGCCAACTGCGCTGAAGAAGCCTGGCTTTCGAGCCGCACCACCCGGTCGCTCTGCTGTTCGAGCAGAAGATGGAAATTGATGCCGTAATAGAGCGCCGACCATGCCGCGAGCAGCGAAAAATCCAGCAGGATCGCGCCGAAGAACTGGATGCCCTCGGGCATTTCCTGCGGCCGGTAGAAGGTCGCGTGCGCCCAGGTTTCGATCGACGAGAAGATCGCCGACGCGATCACCAGGATCAGAATCGAAACCGACCAGGTGACGATCGGCTTGAGCTGGATCAGCCGGCGAAAGGCCGATGCCATCAAAAGCGTCAGCGAATAGCCGGTGGCGGTGGTCAGCGCTGTCGGGACGACGAACAGCAGACCCATGTTGTTGGCCAGCCCGCCCAGCGAGCGTAGTACGAAATAGCCGGTCCATCCCGCCGACTGGAGGACCCAGAAAGCGTGATTCTTGTCGTCAAAAAACGGTTTTTCACCGAGCAGGGGAATGGGCATCGCGATCCGAATAGCCGATGCCGACGCATTTGTTTAGCCTAGAGCTTGCTCTAGCCGCGCCGGAAGGGGGTAAACTCCGCCAGATTTTCGATGTTCGCCTCGATCGCGCGGCGCTCATGCGCGAGATAGTCGGCAACCGCGCGCCGGAAATTGGGATTGGGGATATAGTGCGCGGACCAGGTCGCCACCGGCTCATAGCCCCGGGCCAGTTTGTGCTCGCCCTGCGCTCCGGCCTCGACCCGTTGCAGCCCGCGCGCGATCGCAGCGTCGATCGCCTGATAATAGCATAGCTCGAAATGGAGAAAGGGCACTTCCTCGAGCGCACCCCAGTTGCGGCCATATAGCGCGTCCGCGCCGATCAGGTTCAGCGCACCCGCGATCGGCCTTCCGTCGCGCAGCGCCATGATCAGCAGCACCCGATCGGCCATGCGCTGGCCGAGCAGCGTGAAAAAGGACCGGGTAAGATAGGGCCGTCCCCATTTCCGCGCGCCCGTGTCCTGATAGAAGTGCCAGAAAGCGTCCCAGTACCGCTCCTCGATCGCGGCGCCGCTCAGATGGACGATCTCGAGCCCCTCGACCGCCGCGGCGCGCTCCTTGCGGATCGTCTTGCGCTTGCGCGACGCCAGCTGGGCGAGGAAATCGTCGAAGCATCCATAGCCGCGATTGGTCCAGTGAAACTGGCGGTCGGTCCGGATCAGCCAGCCTGCCGCCTCGAACAGCGGCACCTGCTCGGGCTCGACGAAGGTGGCATGCGCGGACGACATGTCGTTGTCGCGCACCACCCTCTCGGCCGCAGCGATCAACTGCGGCGCAAGGTCGGGATCGCGCAGCAACAACCGCGGTCCGGGCACCGGGCTGAACGGGACCGCGATCTGCAATTTCGGATAATATTGGCCGCCGGCGCGGTGCCAGGCGTCGGCCCAGCCATGGTCGAACACATATTCGCCCTGGCTGTGGCTCTTGGCATAGGCCGGCAGGATCGCGGCGGGGCGGCCATCGGCGCCATCGATCGCGATCGGCACCGGCTGCCAGCCGGTGCGCGCGACCGCACTGCCCGACAGCTCGAGCACCGACAGGAAATCATGCGAGACGAACGGGTTCGCGGTACCAGCGCAGGCATCCCATTCATCGCGATCGAAGCTGGTCACCCCCTCCGCCATTCTGGCGGTGAGGTTTCCTACCATGCCCTCACCATCCCGGCGCCTCGAAGATGATCTGATCGCTGCAATCGGCTGCGATCGACTGCTGCTCGGCCGAATCGACGGTCCAGGCCAGGATCGGTATGCCGCGATTGCGCTGGCGCAGCGCGAAGCGGTTGGGCAGATCCTCGATGTCGATCGCCAGGAATTCGGGACGCGCCCGCCATAGCGCCTTGATCCTCTCGGCGCCTTCCTCCTTGGCATATTCGCTGCTGTCCGACAGCATCAGCCCGCGCGTGATCCGGCTGCCATGCGACGCGAACCAGCGCGGCACCTCGCCATGAAGCGACATCACCGCAGCCTCTCCGCGATAGCCTTCGATCGCATGGCGCACGGCGACGCACAGCTGCGAGACATGGCCTTCGACCGCACGCAGCTCGACGATGACCGGGGTTCGGCCGGCGACTATCGCAAGGATCTCGTCGAGCTTCGGGATGGTCTCCTCGGTGCCGTTGAGCCCGATCTGCGACAGCTGCTTGCTGGACAGGTGGCGGACCTGCCCGGTCTCGGCGGTCATGCGGTCGAGGGTGGAGTCCCGGAAGACATGGGCGAGCCCGTCGAGGCTAAACTGGACGTCGATCTTCACGCCATAGCCATGTTCGACCGCGGCCTGCACCGCCGCCCGGCTGTTCTCCGCGAGGCGACTGCCATGCAGCCCGCGATTGGCGAAAGGCGTACGGGTCAGGTAGCCGACGCGGCGCGCGTCGGGAACCGGGAAGCGCCAGCGATCAAAGAGGCCGAACAGCGACAATCGCGTCGATCTCCACGGCGGCGCCGAGCGGGAGCACCGGCACCCCGACCGCGCTGCGGGCGTGGCGCCCCGCCTCGCCGAACACTGCCTGCATCAGCTCGGACGCGCCATTGGCGACCTTCGGCTGCTCGGTGAAGTCGGCGTTCGACGATATGAAGGCGCCGAGCTTGACGATCCGCACGACCCGCGAGAGATCGCCGCCCAGGGCTGCCTTGATCTGCGCGATGAGCATTACCGCGCAGCGCCGGGCAGCCTCGGCGCCCGCGGCCAAGTCGACATCCTGGCCCAGCCGTCCGACAATCAGCGAACCATCTTCGCGAAACGGCAGCTGACCCGAGATGTGGAGCAGTCCGCCCGCCTCAACCGCCGGCACATAGGCGGCGACGGGGGCGGCCGGAGCCGGCAGGACGATGTTCAGTTCGGCGAGACGCGCATCGATACTCATGGGCCTTCTTTCTTGTACGCGCCGCCGAGCGTCAAGCCGACTCGCTGAAACGCGCGATGATCCACGGCAGCGCTTCCGCCCAGTCGTCGATGCGGGCATGTGCCTGCGGCGCCTTTGGGCGGTGTATCGCAACGCGCGGTTCCGCTACCATGTGCAGCCGCCAGACTTGCGGCGCGTGGCGGGCAACCGAGCTGTGGTGATCGGGCAGATCGTCCACGAATACGGTCGCGCTGGGCTGATATTCCGCCACGAGATCTGCAACCGGCCCGCCCTTGCCGCCCTGGTTGCACTGGACGCGGTGGCGGATCCCTACCGCATCGAGCTGGGCGACGCGGCTGCCGTGGAATTCGTCGGTCAGGTTGGTGAGGACGACGATATCGGCGAGTTCGGCGATCGTCGCCAGGGCGCGGGCGGCGTGCGGCACCAGCGTCTGGCGGTGCATCTCCGTCGTGAAGAAATTGTCGAGCAGCGGCCAGATATGCTCCGGCTCCACCGTGCTGCGGTCGGCGCGGCGGGTGAGCGACCCCGTGAATTCGGCCTGCTCCATCGCGAAGTCGATGTCATGCGCCTCGTCGAGCCAATCACGGAACGGCGCGACCATGTGCAGCAGCACCTCGTCGCAATCGGTGATCAGCAGCGGCCGCTTCATGCCTGCAGCCGATCCCTGGCGGCAATGAGCTCGGCAGGGCCGATCCCGATCGCTTCGGCACAGGCGACCAGATCGCGCTCGTGGCCGGCAAGAAAATCGAGCAACGCAGCCAGGATCGCCCGGTCACCGATCCCCGCCCGCAGGATGTCGGGAGTCAGCCCGGTGAGGTCGAGCAGCCGTTGCGCACGGGCGGGATCCTCGAGCGTCCAGACAAGAGCCGAAAGTGAGATCGACATCACAGCATCGTCCGACGCACCACGTACTTTAGCGGGGTTTGATTCGGCCGGGGGCATGACTTAGGCCCTACAATAGGTTAGGTGGTGTAGCCGTGGCGAAGAAAGTCCTGATTGTCGAGGATAATGAGCTCAACCTCCGGCTGTTCCGCGACCTGTTGGAAGCCCATGGCGCCGAGGTCCGAACCGTTCGCGATGCGCGCGAGGCGCTCGGCGCGATACGCAGCTTCCTGCCCCAGCTCGTCATCATGGACATCCAGCTTCCGCACATCAGCGGCGTCGAGCTGATCCGGCTGATGAAGGCCGAAGCGGCGCTTGATTCCATCCCGGTGATGGCGGTCACCGCCTATGCGGGCAAGGGCGACGAAGGCCGCGTCCGCCAGGCGGGCGCCGACGCCTATGTCTCCAAGCCCATCTCGGTGAGCCGCTTCGTAGCGGCGGTCGAGAGCCTCGCCGGGCCATTGGGCGAAGGATTCAAGCGAGCCGGTTGAAGTTTTTGTCGAGCCCTCAGACGCCGGGCGGCCAGCCTCCGCTGGCCTTGGCTTCCTCGCTGACGCTCGGACGCGCTTGTCTCTTCGAACCACTCTAGCTTTGTGTCGGCCGACGCGTAGCCGAGAAGCGGACGAACGTCCGCCGCGCCTTATTGGCGCGAAGCCAAGGCAGGCGGATGCCTGCCGCCCGGCGTCTGAGGACTCCAAACAAACAAAGCGCTCCAAACAGAAACGCAAACGCCCGCCGTTTCACGGGCGGGCGCTAAAGCGTGTCGAGCAAGCAGGCCGGCGACCCGGCCAGCGGCTTACTTGATCTTGGCTTCCTTGAAATCGACATGCTTGCGCACGACGGGATCATATTTGCGGAAGCTGAGCTTCTCGGTCTGGGTGCGCGGATTCTTCTTGGTGACGTAGAAGAAACCGGTGTCAGCCGAGCTGACGAGCTTGATCTTGACAGTGGTCGGCTTGGCCATGACCCGAAACCCTTATCGATATAAAAAAGTAAAGCGGCGTCGCCGCCGCTGCTGATCGGACGGCCCCTTAGCGGCGGACGAACGAAAGAGTCAAGCCAAACCGCGCCGCAGCCGTTGCAGCTGATCGACCGCGTCGATTGGGGCGACGAAGGAATTTACCGCGACGCGCGTGCGACCTTTTGCCACATTCACCGTTGGAGAGCCGAATCGAAACCGCCGGAGATTCCACATGGCCAAGAAACCCAAATCGCCGCTGGCGACGCCCACCGATCTGCAGAGCAACAGCGCGATGAGCGTCGCCGATGCCCTCAATGGCATATTGGCCGACAGCTTCGCGCTGTATTTCAAGACCAAGAACTTCCACTGGCATGTCTCGGGGCCGCATTTCCGCGACTATCACCTCATGCTCGACGATCAGGCGACTCAGATTCTCGCGACCACCGACGTGATCGCCGAGCGGGTCCGCAAGACCGGCAACACCACCCTCCGCTCGATCGGCGATATCGCGCGCCGCCAGACGATCAGGGACAATGACGCCGAGTTCGTCGCCGCGAAGGACATGCTCAACGAACTGCGTGACGATAATCTGGCACTGGTCGCCAAGCTGCGCCAGGCCAAGGAAGTCGTCGACGCCGCGAAGGACAATGCCACCAGCGGCATCCTCGACGACTGGACCGACCAGGCCGAGGAACGCGCCTGGTTCCTGTTCGAGACCGCGCGCAACGGGTAAGCTTCACTGTACTCGAGTCATCCAGACTATGATGTCGTCATTCCAGCGAAAGCTGGAATCTCGTTCGTTTGGAGGACTGCGCTAATCTCGGGAGATTCCAGCTTTCGCTGGAATGACGGCTCGAGGATGAGTCGGAGGCGCTTGACCTCCGCTCCCCCGGCACCTACCTCGACCTCGTCATCCGGGGAGTAGCCGGCCGCTTTCGGGCGGGAATCGCGTCAACATGCTTGGGGGAGACCCCATGGCGCGATCAGGGCCATCGGCTTTTCGCCGCTGCGCCTTGGCAAGACCGATGACACCGCACCCCTGCCTGCCGGGCGGGGGGTCGTGGTGTCGTCCGTCGTCAAGCCAGCCCGGCCCGGAACACGCATGAACATCATCATCGCATCGGCCCTGCTCGTGGCGCTTGCCGAAATCGGCGACAAGACGATGCTGCTCGCCATCATCCTCGCGGCGCGCTTCCGGGCGCCGGGGCAGATCGTCGCCGGGATATTTGCCGCCACCATCGTCAATCATGCGCTGGCCGCATGGGCCGGTGCGGCGATCTCGGGGCTGCTCGACGGCTATTGGTTCCGCCTTGCGGTGGCGGTCGGCTTTGTCGGGATGGCCATATGGATCCTGATCCCCGACAGAATCGACGAGGGCGAAGCCGACAAGCCGGCCCGCCATGGCGTGTTCATCACCACCACGATCGCGTTCTTCCTCGCGGAGATGGGCGACAAGACCCAGATCGCGACGATGGCGCTGGGCGCACGCTACCATGCCGTAGAGCTCGTCGCGATCGGAACCACGCTCGGCATGATGATCGCCAATGTGCCCGCGGTGTTCCTCGGCGACCGGATCACCCGGATCGTGCCCATGCGGATCATGCGAATCGCGGCGGCGATCCTGTTCGCGCTCCTCGGCGCGCTGGCATTGCGGGAGTTGCCGTAGTGCTTCGCTGGTTTTTCCGAGCCGTCAGGTGATTCCACCTGATGGGAAAATGCTCTAGGCGGAGCCATGTCGCTCTACACTCTGCTCCGCCCGCTGCTGTTCACGCTCGATGCGGAGCGGGCCCACCGCGCCACCATTCGCGCCCTGCGCCTCAAGCCGGCGGCGGCGGCGCCCGCCGCCGATCCGCGGCTGGCGAGCGAGGTGGCTGGGCTGCGCTTTCCTAATCCCGTCGGGCTCGCGGCCGGATTCGACAAGGACGCCCAGGTGCCCGACGCGATGCTCGGCCTCGGCTTCGGCTTCGTCGAGGTCGGCACGCTGACCCCCTTCCCGCAGGCAGGCAACCCGCGCCCCCGGCTGTTCCGACTGGTCGAGGATCGGGCGGTAATCAACCGCATGGGGTTCAACAATGGCGGCCAGGCGGCCGCCTATGAGCGGCTGCTCCGCCGCAACAGGCAGCCGGGCATCGTCGGGATCAATATCGGCGCGAACAAGGACGCGGCCGATCGGATCGCCGATTATGCCCATGGCGTTCAGGTGATGGCCGGGCTCGCGCGTTACCTGACCGTCAACATCTCGTCGCCCAACACCCCGGGCCTGCGCGCGCTGCAGGATCGCGGCGCGCTCGATGCGTTGCTGGCGGCCGTTGTGGCCGCGCGGGCGGCGAGCGGCGCCGCCCCACCACTATTCCTCAAAGTCGCGCCGGATCTCGAGCCCGCCGACATCGACGACATCGCCGAGATCGCGGCGGCGCACCGGCTCGATGGCCTGATCGTCTCGAACACCACCATCACGCGCCCAGCCTTGCGCTCGCGCCATGCCGACGAAAGCGGCGGGCTGTCGGGCGCGCCGCTGAAGGATGTCGCGCAGCAGCGGCTCGCCGATTTCCGCAAAGCGACCGGCGGGGCTATGCCGCTGATCGCCGCCGGCGGCATCGCCAGCGCCGAGGATGCCTATGCCCGCATCCGCGCGGGGGCGAGCCTGGTGCAGCTCTATTCGGCGCTGGTGTTCGAAGGGCCTGGACTGGCAAAGCGAATCAACCGCGGACTGGTGAAGCTGCTCGAGCGCGACGGCTTCGCGACGGTCGCAGATGCGGTGGGCGCGGGCTGAGCCTATCGGTCGAGCAAGCTTGCCGAAGCCCACAAATCCAATAAGCTGCCATCTATGCTGCACCGCGCCATAGCCCTCCTCGCTCTCCTTACCCCCCTCGCTGCCCAGGCCGGCGGCATCGTCGTCGCGACCGAGCCCCGCGCTGCGGCGGCAGGCCAGGAGATCCTCCGCGAAGGCGGCAGCGCCGCCGACGCCGCGATGGCGACGATGGTCGCGCTCACCGTTACCGAACCGATGGCGACGGGGATCGGCGGTGGCGGCTTCCTGCTCCATCACGACGCGCGCACGGGCAGGATCGAGACGATCGACGCGCGCGAAACAGCCCCGGCGTCGGCTGGTCCGACGCGCTTCCTCGGCGCCGACGGAAAGCCCCTGCCCTATATGCAGGCGGTGCCGGGCGGCTATTCGGTCGGCATCCCCGGCGCCGTCGCACTGATGGCGGAAAGTCATCGCCGCTGGGGCAAGCTCAAATGGGCGAAGCTGTTCGCACCCGCGATCCGCCTCGCCGAACAGGGCTTCACGCTACTGCCCGATAACCCGCCTGGGCCCTATGTGGTCCAGCCGACGCTCGCCGCCCGGCTCCGGCAATATCAGCAGCTGTGGAAGGATTTCCCCGACGCCCAGGCGATCTACTGGAAGAACGGCGTGCCACTCGGCGCGGGCGACCATCTGCGCAATCCGGCGCTGGCCCAAACCCTGCGCGAGATCGCGGCGAAAGGTCCCGGCGCCTTCTACAAGGGCGCTATCGCCCGGAAGATCAGCGCTGCGGTCGCAACCTCGAAGCGCAACCCGACGGCCATGACGCCCGCCGATCTGGCCGGATACCGGGTCAAGCCCCGCCCGCCCATCTGCGGCCTGTATCGCGGCTACAAGATCTGCGGCATGGGCCCGCCCTCGTCGGGCGCGATCACCGACCTGATGATGCTCGGCATGCTCGAGCGTTTCGACCTCGCGGCGCTCGGCAAGGATTCGCCGGTCGCCTGGCACCTGATCGGCGAAGCGATGCGGCTAGCCTATGCCGATCGTGACGCCTGGCTCGGCGACACCGATTTCGTGGCCGCGCCGGTCGCCGGGCTGCTCGATCCGGCCTATCTCGGCGAGCGCTCGAAGCTGATCTCGCCCGATCGCACGCTGGGCGAGTACAAGCCCGGCACGCCCCCCGGCGCGCCGAAACTGGCGAGCTCCGCCGCGCCACCGGAGCAGGGCACCAGCCATCTGGTGGTGATCGACGACAAGGGCGACATTGTCAGCATGACCACCACCGTCGAAGCACCGTTCGGCAGTCATCTCGTCGCGGGCGGCTTCTTTCTCAACAACGAGCTGACCGATTTCGCCTGGATGCCGGAGGCCGACGGCAAGCCCGTCCCCAATCGCCTCCAGCCGGGAAAGCGGCCGCTCTCCTCGATGGCGCCGACGATCGTCTATGCGCCCGACGGCAAGCCGTGGCTTGCGCTCGGATCGGGCGGCGGGCGGACGATCATCATGCACAGCCTGAAGACGATGATCGGCGCGATCGACTGGAAACTTTCGGCGGCCGATGCGATCCGCCTGCCCAATCTATTCTTCAACGGCACCGCGCTGGTGGTCGAGCGCAACAGCCCGCTCGAGGCGATGATCCCCGATCTGGCCAGGCTCGGCGAGACCGTCACCGCCGGCGATATCCCGTCGAAGATCATGGCGATCGAGCGCACGCCCAGCGGCTGGGTGGGCGCCGCCGATCCGCGCAGCCCCGGTGTCGCACTTTCGCAATAAGCACGATTTACTGACCCTCACTCGAACCCAACGGATATGGGAACGGAAGCGGATTGAGCTATAAAGCGGTCGCCAGAGCGGCCGAGACCCGCCGGGGGCAGGAGAGACGATGCGCGCGTTCGAGCGGTTTCCGAATTTGGTGACGATGTTTTTCACGCGCGCCGCGGAGAAAGGCGATGCGCCGTTCCTGTGGGCCAAACAGGGTGGCAGCTGGAATGCGCTGAGCTGGGCCGAGGTTGCGCGGCAGGTTGCCTCGTTCGCCGCGGCGCTGCGCGCAGAAGGGCTGAAGGAAGGCGATCGCGTCGTTCTGGTCTCCGAAAACCGCCCCGAATTCTGCATCGCCGACCTCGCCATCATGGCGGCCGGTTGCGTGACCGTGCCCACCTACACCACCAACACCCAGCGCGATCATACCCATATTCTCGAGAATAGCGGCGCGCGCGCGGCGATCGTATCCACTCCGAAACTGGCGCATACCCTGCTGCCGGCGATCGTCCGCTCGTCGACCTGCGAATTCCTGATCGCAATGGAGCCGCTGCCGCCCGGCGGCACGCGCACCCTCTCCTTCGCCGCGATGGCAGGTAATCCGGACGTCGACGTCGCCGCCGCAGCCGAGCGCGTCGCCGACGTGCGCCGCGAGGATCTCGCCTGCCTGATCTACACCAGCGGCACCGGCGGGGCGCCGCGCGGCGTGCGCCAGCATCATGGCGCGATCCTGTGCAATGTCGAAGGCTGCCTCGACATCATCTCAAAGGATTTCGGCTGGGGCGACGAGGTGTTCCTGTCCTTCCTGCCGCTGAGCCACGCCTATGAGCATAGCGGCGGGCAATTCCTGCCGATCGGGCTGGGCGGCCAGATCTATTATGCCGAAGGGCTTGAGAAACTCGCCGCCAACATCGAGGAAGTGCGCCCGACGATCATGGTTGTCGTACCCCGCCTGTTCGAGCTGCTGCGCGCGCGGCTGATCAAGACGGTGGAGAAGCAGGGGGGCCTCGCCAGGAAGCTGCTCGAAAAGGCGATCGAGCTCGGCGCGCGCGAGCGGCTGCGTCTCTCCGACTATCCCTATAAGCTGGCGATCGACCTGCTGCTCAAGCCGAAGGTCGCGAAGAAGTTCGGCGGACGGATCAAGGCGCTGGTCTCGGGCGGCGCGCCGCTCAACCCCGAAGTCGGGCAATTCTTCGCGTCGCTCGGGCTCACGCTTCTGCAAGGCTATGGGCAGACCGAGGCGGGGCCGGTGGTGGCCTGCAACCGGCCCGGCGCCGGCATCAGGCTCGACACCGTCGGCCCACCGATGAAAGGGGTCGAGCTGCGCATCGCCGAGGATGGCGAGATATTGGTGCGCGGCGAACTCGTCATGCACGGTTATTGGCGCAACGAGGCCGAAAGCGAGCGCGTGCTGCGCGACGGCTGGCTCTATTCGGGCGATGTCGGCTTCCTCGACGAGCAGGGCCGGCTCAAGATCACCGACCGCAAGAAGGACCTGATCGTCAACGACAAGGGCGACAACATCGCGCCGCAGAAGGTCGAGGGGATGCTCACCCTGCAGCCCGAAATCGCCCAAGCCATGATCTGGGGCGACAAGCGGCCCTATGTGGTTGGGCTGGTCGTGCCCGACCAGGAATGGCTCGCGGGCTGGGCCGCCGAAAAGGGCCTGTCGCCGGAGCTCGCCAAGCTCCGCGACCATCCCGATCTGCACCGCGCGCTGATGGCTGCGGTCGACCGCGTCAATGCGGAACTGTCGGTGATCGAGCGGGTGCGCCGCATCACGATCGCCGATGAGCCCTTCTCGATCGACAACGAACAGATGACACCATCGATGAAAAACCGCCGCCACGCGATCCGCGCGGTCTATGGCGAGCGGCTCGAAGGGCTTTATCGCGCCTGAACCGGCGCGGAGTTCCGGCGGCTCAGTCCTTGAAGATGCCGCTGACGGTGTTCTTCGCCGACGGATTGGACGCGTTGCCCTTGGGCGGCCCTTCCTTCTTCGGCTTGCGGACTTCCTTGGTTTTCTTTTGCTGGCCCTTGGCCATGGCGTTTTCCTTCAGATGGGGAGCGGCGTGATGCCGCGGAACTTCATCGGTCGTTCGTCACCCACAAGGGTACCGAGCGCCAGGGCATCCGGGTGATGTTCGGCGACGGCAGCACCGCGGCACCGTGCTCGCGCAATTCGGTGGCAGTGACGGCATAGCTCTGGGCGAGATCGACAAATTGCTGGCGGATCAGCGGATCGCTCGCGCCGGCAACCGCGACGAGAGCCTTGTTGCGCAGCTGATCGAGCATCCTGGTGTCG
Organism: Rhizorhabdus argentea; assembly: GCF_037861105.1. Taxonomy (NCBI): domain Bacteria; kingdom Pseudomonadati; phylum Pseudomonadota; class Alphaproteobacteria; order Sphingomonadales; family Rhizorhabdaceae; genus Rhizorhabdus; species Rhizorhabdus argentea. Next base: position 55,634 of record NZ_JBANFK010000020.1, on the reverse strand, counting down.
CAGGGCGGAATGGACATCGGTGTACTCCAGCGGGCAAGCGGGAGCGACTATGTCTCTCGTCGACGCGTGCCTGCATAGTAGGGCGGCGATACACGCATCCTACGCCTTATCGTAGGCCGGGGCAAATCGGCGCGATGGCCAGCGGCGAAGCGCGGGGATATGCTGCCGTTACGACAGGTTGGGAGTGGGTGATCATGGCGACGGAACGGTTCGAGCGGCATCGGCAGCCATGGACGCCCGACGAGATCCAGAAGCTCCACACCCTCGCAAAAAAGGGCATGGCGCTGAAGGCGATCGCCAAGGCGCTCAAGCGTAGCGAGGAGTCGGTAAAGGATCGGGCGAAGGGCGACAGCCTGAACATAGCCAAGCTGCGCTGATCATTGCAACGAACGCCGCCGTCCCCACCCGCCTGCATGAAGCCAGCTCGCACAAATGGGGTGACAGGACAGGGGCATAGCGGATGGTGCGGCCAGGTTTCCCAGGCGTTGAGGCAGAGATGGCGGGCAGGGACGAATCGACACTGGCGAGTCGGGCTGGCGCTTCCGAACGGATTTTCCGGGCCCTGGCCGCCGAGTTCCCGCGACTGCACGATCGTCAGTCCTTCCTCGACAGCGCTTCGCTGCGCGCCTGGTTCGACAAGGACGGCGAGCCTGGCCTGAGCGATCATGAGCGACAGGCGGTGGCAGCCTATGGCTGGAGTTCCTGAGCGCCTGCCTTGCAGGCAGTCGAAGGGCCGAAATGACGAACTCGCTCCGAAGGAACTTCACCGAAGGCCGCTCGTCTCCTCGCCATGGCGAAGAAAGACGCTCTCACCTTCCTGGGCCTGCCGCACTGCGACCCCGCCGACCTCGACGGGCAGCAGGTCGCCATCCTCGGCGTCGCCGAAGCCTCGCCCTATGCGTTCGAGAAGCGCAGCCATTCGGCCAAGTCCCCCAGGGTGCTGCGCAAGATCTCGCAGACGATCGCACGATCGCTGGGCCAGCATGATTTCGACCTCGACCGCACGATCCTGCCGAACAAGGGCGATGGCGGTGGCCTGGTCGACTGCGGCGACGTGCCGACCGACCCGCGCGACGCGGAGGGTAATCGCGCCCGTATCAGGCATGAGGTGCGCCATATCCTGCAGGCGGCCGCGGTACCGATAATCCTTGGCGGCGACGATTCGGTGCCAATCCCGGTGATCGCCGCCTATGAGGGCCATGGTCCGCTGACGATCTTGCAGGTCGACGCCCATGTCGACTGGGCCGACAGCATCGCCGGCAACGCCCATGGCTATGGCTCTCCGATGCGCCGGGCCTCGGAATATGACTGGGTGACCGGCATGGTGCAGGTGGGCATCCGCGGCCTCGGCAGTGGCGAGAGCTGGCAGCATGACGACGCCCGCGCCTGGGGCAGTCAACTCGTCACCAGCTATGCCTTGCACGCCGAAGGAATCGAGGCGGCGCTGCGCCATATCCCGGACGGCGCCAAGCTGTTCGTCTCGATAGACTGCGATGGCATCGATCCGGCGGTGCTGCCGGCGGTTAATATGCCCACGCCCGGCGGCCTGAGTTATGAAGACATGGTGCTGCTGCTGCGCGGGGCGGCGGCCAAGGCGCGGATCGCCGGGCTGGCGATCCTCGAATATGTGCCCGAGCGTGACGACCGCTACCGCCTGTCCGGCCAGGTGGCGGCGAAGATCGCGACCATCGGCATGGCGCTCGCCCAGTCGGCCGCGCGCGCCGCCGATTGACCACGGCGCGCGCCGGCTGCACTGGAGGGCGATGCAAGATTTCATCTTCAAGATCCTGCGCACCGACGAATGGCGCGCATTGCAATCTGCCGGTCGATTCGCCGGCAGCGCCGACGATCTGCGCGACGGCTATATGCATTTTTCCGCCCTGCCGCAGGTCCGCGAGACGGTGCGGAAATATTTCGCCGGCGAGCAGCGCGTCGTCCTCGCTGCAGTGCCGGGCGATGCGCTGGCGGCCGGCCTGCGCTGGGAGGCGTCGCGTGGCGACCAGCTGTTTCCGCATCTCTACGGCCGCCCGCTGCTGCTCAGCGATATCGCGGCGAGCACGGAGGCCGATCCGGCAGCCGTCGTCGCCATGACCGACGCCGATCTGGCGGCGCTGTTCCCGCGCCAGCCGACAGGGGCGGACCGCCCCCTGTAAAAACCTCGCCAAATCGCCTATGTGGCCGGGCATGAACCACCCGCAGCCCATATCCATGCCGATTCCCGGTCATATCGATCCTGTGCCGGTGCCGCGCACCCTGGCGCCGCGGCAGGACGGGCGGATCGATCTGCTCGGCCTCACCAAGGCCGATCTGCGCATGGCGCTGGAGACGGCACAGCTCGAGCCGAAACAGGCGAAGCTGCGCGCCAAGCAGATCTTTCAATGGATGTATAATCGCGGCGTCACCGATTTCGCGCTGATGACCGACATTGCCAAGGATATGCGGGTCTGGCTGGAGCAGCGCTTCGTCGTGTCGCGGCCCGCGGTCGTCGAGGCGCAGGTGTCCTCGGACGGCACCCGCAAGTGGCTGCTCCGCTCGGACGATGGCCAGGATTACGAGATGGTGTTCATCCCCGACGCCGACCGGGGAACGCTGTGCGTGTCGAGCCAGGTCGGCTGTACGCTGAACTGCCGCTTCTGCTACACCGGCACGATGCGGCTCGTACGCAACCTGACCCCTGGCGAAATCGTCGGACAGGTGATGCTGGCGCGCGATGCGCTGGGCGAATGGCCATCGCAGCCCGAGGGGCGGATGCTCACCAACATCGTGATGATGGGCATGGGCGAGCCGCTCTATAATTTCGACAATGTCCGCGATGCCCTCAAGCTCGTGATGGACGGCGATGGTCTTGCGCTGTCGAAGCGGCGGATCACGCTGTCGACTTCGGGCGTGGTGCCGATGATGGCGCGCGCGGGCGAGGAGATCGGCGTCAACCTCGCGGTTTCGCTCCACGCGGTCACCAAGGAGGTCCGCGACGAGATCGTGCCCCTGAATCGCAAATATGGGCTGGAGGAACTGCTCCAGGCCTGTGCCGACTATCCGGGCGCGAACAATGCCCGGCGCATCACCTTCGAATATGTGATGCTCAAGGACAAGAATGACAGCGACGACGACGCGCGCGAGCTGGTGCGCCTGCTCAAGAAGTACAAGCTGCCGGCCAAGGTCAACCTGATCCCGTTCAACCCGTGGCCGGGCGCGGACTATGAATGCTCCGATCCGGACCGGATCGCGCGTTTCTCCGACATCATTTTCAAAGGCGGCATATCGGCCCCGGTCCGTACGCCGCGCGGACGCGACATCATGGCGGCCTGCGGCCAGCTCAAGTCGGCATCGGAGAAGAAGAGCCGCGCCGAACTCGACCGGCTGGCAGCGGAGAAGCAGGCGGCGCTGGGGTGAGCCTGTCCATCATCCCGGCGGAGGCCGGGATCCCGGCAGGGATTCACAGCGGATGACTGCTCACCAACTCCGCCGTCCCATAACCTATGTTTAACCGCCAAATTTAGCCGGCCGTCCCCCTTGCATCACAGCGCTCCCGGCGGTTTTATGCGCAACCCTTGGGAGCGCATGAATGTCGCTATTCGACAAGTTCGCCAACCGCCTGTTCAAGCGCGGTGAGTTCACCATCATCTTCGCCGACGGCAGCCAGAAACAGTATGGAGCGCCCGATCCCGCGGTAAAACCGGTCACCATCCGGCTCGCCGACAAGGGCGTGATCCGCGCGATCGCGAGCAATCCGCATCTCGGCGCGGCCGAAGCCTATCTCGATGGCCGGCTGATCATCGAACGGGGCGACATCCGCGATCTCGTCGACCTGGTGCGCTATAACGGCCGCTGGGAAGAAGGCCGCATCACCCTGCGCGGGACCTTCGCGAGCCTGATACGGGACCGGCTCCGCGCACGGCTGCAGAGCTTCAACACCGCACGCCTCGCCAAGCGCAACGTCGCGCATCATTATGATCTCAACGATCGGCTCTACGATCTCTTCCTCGACGCTGACCGCCAGTATAGCTGCGCCTATTTCGCCGATCCCGGCAACAGCCTCGATCAGGCGCAGGCCGACAAGAAAGCGCATATCGCGGCCAAGCTGCATCTGAAGCCCGGCCAGCGGGTGCTCGATATCGGCTGCGGCTGGGGTGGGATGGCGCTCTACCTGAATCGCGCCGCCGATGTCGACGTGCTCGGCATCACCCTGTCGGAAGAGCAGCTGAAGGTGGCTCGCGCGCGCGCCGAAGCGGCAGGAGTTTCCGATCGCGTGAAATTCGAGCTGATCGACTATCGCCTGCTCGAAGGCCGCTTCGACCGGATCGTCTCGGTCGGCATGTTCGAGCATGTCGGCGTGCCGCAGTACGAAACCTTCTTCCTGAAATGCCGTGATCTGCTCGCCGAAGACGGGGTGATGCTGCTCCACACGATCGGGCGGCTAGGCGTGCCCGGCAAGACCGATGCGTTCACGTTGAAATATATCTTCCCCGGCGGCTATAATCCCGCCCTGTCGGAGATCCTGTCGGCCAGCGAGCCTGCCCGGTTGATCGTCGCCGATGTCGAGACATTGCGGCTCCACTACGGCATGACCCTCGATCACTGGTACGACCGGACCATGGCCGCCAGGGATGGGATCGTCGCGTTATACGACGAGCGTTTCTTCCGGATGTGGACCTTCTACCTGGCCGGAGCGCGCGCGGCGTTCATGCACGGCAATCTGTGCAATTATCAGCTCCAATATATCCGCAACCGCCGCGCGCTGCCGATCACGCGCGACTATATGGGCGCGGTGGAAGCGGCGCTGCCGCGCTAGAGTCCATGGCTAAAGCAGGTTGTGATTAGATCTGAGCACCGCATGCACGGGCGAAGCAGGCGATGCTCTATCCCGCCGAAACGGCGTGCCGGGCGGCGAGTCTTTCCTGGTCGCTGATAGTACCGTCATGGTCGGCGTCGACATGGTCGAACATCCCAACCGGCCCCCGCGCGGCCTCGACGCGGGTGAGTAAGCCGTCCGCATTGGTATCGGCCTGCCGGAACCAGCGGCGGCTCGTGCCGATCCCAGGGCCGTCGCCGCTCACCACCATATGCCACGCCTGGTTGCGGATCGCGTCGTCCCCATAAGGGCGAACCGGTGCCTTATAGGGGCGGACCTCGCCCGCCAGCTCGGCTTCCGACAGTGAGCCATCCTTGTCGGCGTCGAACCTGGCCATGAACCACTCGCGGAGATTGTCGCGCCCTTCGGCATGTTCCTCGGCAATGCGCTCCTGGCGGCTCTGGATTTCCCACCATTGGAGCGTGCCATTTTCATCCCAGTCGGAGGCGTCATAATATTCGGTCAGCTGCGTCCGTAGCGCCGCCCGCGTCCGCGGCGGCCCATCCGGCCCCCTCTGTCCGAAGGCGGCAAGCAGCACCGATCCGACCAGCAATGCAGCAGCCAGCGACAAACTCTTGCTCATGTGGAACCCCCCGGTTCTAATTCCCGGCCAATGGCCGGCAAAGGGGGCCCCCGCCCCCGCCGGAACGATATAGTCTGATCCTTGGGGCGATGGCTAGAGCGGCGCGACGCCGCCGAGCTCAGCTGTGGCCACCACCCGTCCACTTCGCGCGCGCCGCATCCCGTTCGGCCAGGCTGATCGTCCCGTCATGGTCCAGGTCGATGCTGTCGAACATGGCCAGGGCGCCGGCCGAGGCCTCGGCCAGGCTGAGCCTGCCGTCCTTGTCGCGGTCGGCCTGTGTGAACCAGTCGCGGCTGGTGCCGATCGCCGGCGCCTGGCCGGCAACGACCAGCTGCCATGCCTGGTTGGCGACGGCATCGCCGCCATAGGGGTGGCTTGGCCAGGCAGGAGCGCGTGCCGTACCGTTGAAGTCCGCATGCGTCAGGGCGCCATCCCTATCGACATCCAGCTTGTCGACCAGCCAGATCCGGAAATTGTTCTGGCCCATCGCGTACCGGTCGTCGACGGCATCCTGCGACTCCTGCAACTCGGCCCACGTCACGCCGCCGCTATCGTCGCCATCGGCGATGTCGAAATAATCGGCCAGCCTGACGGCTAGCTCGGCACGGCTCTGCGGTGCCCGATCCGGCCCTGGCTGGGCAAAGGCGGCGAGCAATATGGCCGCGCCCAGCAGGGCGATGGCGGCCGGCGAGGTTCTGGTCATCAGCCCGCTCCGCCGTCTCTCCACCGCGCCCTCATCGCGTCACGGGCGGCATCATGCTCCTGCGGGCTGACGGTCCCGTCGTGATCGGTGTCGACCCGATCGAACATCGCCAGCGCGCCGGCCGAAGCTTCGGTGAGACTGATCCTGCCATCCTTGTCGGTGTCGGTACGGGCGAACCAGTCGCCGCCCATCCGGCCGTGCCGCATCATTCCGTCGCCATGCCCATCATGGCTGCGATCCATGCCTTCGGGACCATCCGGCCCTCCGGGTTGCGGCGGCGCCATGAACTCGTCCTTCGACAGCGACCCATTGCGGTCCTTGTCGAGCATCGCGAACATCTCCTCGCGGCGCTCGGCGAATTCCGCACGCATGGCCGTGCGGGCGGCATCGAACTCGGCCCGGGTGATGAAGCCATCACCATTGGCGTCGGCCTTGCGAAAATGCTCGGCGACCTTGGCCTGCAGCTCGGCGCGGGTCCGCGGCGGGCTATCGGGTGTCGCCTGGGCGTAAGCGGCGGCCGCGAGCGTCGCGGCGAGCGCTGCTCCGGCGAGCCAAGGGGTTTTCGTCATCATGGCAACCTCACAAATGGGGCGGGCGGACCGGCTGCGACAGGGAACACCGGCCCACCCTGTCGGGCTGATGAAACGCAAAGCTTGCCCGGATAGTTCGATGGTGAAATCCCGTGTCGGCGATGAAATATATCGGGCCCGATCACGACTTTTCGCGCGCCTCATCGTCCGGCCCGGCGCAGCTCAGCGCGGGCTCGACAACAACCCCTTGAGCATGCCGAGCTGCTGTTTCGCCGCCTGCCGCTCCTGTTCGTCCAATATCCCGTCATGGTCGCCATCCACCGCATCGAAGCGCTCGCGTCCCGCCGCCTGCACCTCGGCCAGCGAAAGCGTGCCGCTGGAGTCGCGGTCGGTGCGGCGGAACAGCATGTCCAGCATGCCGCCCCGGCTGAGCGGGCCATTATCGTTCAGCATCAGTCGCGGCCGGCCGTCGGGCCCCACGTCCATCGTAAACGGCTCCTCGTCGCGCTGACTGCTCAGCATCGAGCGCGCCACGCCCAGCGCAGCTGCGGCCTCGGCGCGATCCAGCGTGCCGTTCTGGTCCTGGTCGGCACCGGCGAAATATTGCGCCAGCGCGCTGTCCAGCCCCTCGCGCGTCATCGGCAGCTCCTGCGCCGCAACCGGCACTGCAAGCACGGCACCCGCCAGGATGGCCCAGATACGCATCGCTACTCCTCCTCGCCTGCCGGCACCGCGCCGCCACGAAGTTCGGGTAGCAACTTGAATGGCGGCCCCCCGCATGGCAAGGGCCGCGCGCGCTTAGATGGCGGGGCGGGAGATCGAGATGACCAATGACGTGAAGCGGGTGGTGCTGGCCTTTTCGGGCGGCCTCGACACCAGCGTGATTCTCAAATGGCTCCAGCAGACCTATAATTGCGAGGTCGTCACCTTCACCGCCGATCTCGGCCAGGGCGAGGAACTCGAGCCTGCGCGCGCCAAGGCGCGGCTGATGGGCGTGCCCGACAAGCATATCTTCATCGACGATCTCCGCGAGGAGTTCGTGAAGGATTATGTCTATCCGATGATGCGCGCCAATGCGCTGTACGAAGGGCTGTACCTGCTCGGCACGTCGATCGCGCGCCCGTTGATCGCCAAGCGCCAGATCGAGATCGCCCGGCAGGTCGGTGCCGACGCGGTCAGCCATGGCGCGACCGGCAAGGGCAATGATCAGGTCCGTTTCGAACTCGGCTATTACGGCCTCGCCCCCGATATCCGCGTGATCGCGCCGTGGCGCGAGTGGGACCTGACCAGCCGCACCGCGCTGATCGCCTTCGCCGAGCAGCACCAGATCCCGGTTCCGAAGGACAAGCGCGGCGAATCGCCCTTCTCGACCGACGCCAACATCCTGCACACCTCGTCAGAGGGCAAAGTCCTCGAGGATCCGTGGGAGGAGGTGCCCGACTATGTCTTCTCGCGCACCGTCAACCCCGAGGACGCGCCCGACACGCCCGAGATCATCACCATCGACTTCGAGCATGGCGACGCGGTTGCGATCAATGGCGAGGGGCTGAGCCCCGCCACCCTGCTGGCGAAGCTCAACGACTATGGCCGCGTCCATGGCATCGGCCGGCTCGACCTGGTCGAAAACCGCTTCGTCGGCATGAAGTCGCGCGGCATGTACGAAACGCCGGGCGGCACCATCCTCCACCTCGCCCATCGCGGCATCGAGCAGATCACCCTCGATCGCGGTGCCGCGCACCTCAAGGACGAGCTGGCGCCGCGCTATGCAGAGCTGATCTACAACGGCTTCTGGTTCAGCCCCGAGCGCGAAATGCTCCAGGCCGCAATCGACCATAGCCAGGCCAAGGTGACCGGCACGGTGCGGCTCAAGCTGTACAAGGGCGGCGTCCATGTGATCGGCCGCAAGTCGCCGTACACGCTGTATTCTGAGAAGGTCGTCACCTTCGAGGACGACGCCGGCGCCTACGACCAGCGCGACGCGGCGGGCTTCATCAAGCTCCAGGCGCTGCGGCTGCGGCTGCTGGGGCGGCGCGACGGGCTTTGATTCGCCCCCGAGCGTCATCCCGGCGGAGGCCGACGATATCGATCGCGCCATCCCTGAACCGACCGACCTCGACCCGCCCGCGCGACAGCTCCTCGAGGAACACGTCGCCCTTGTCATAGGCCCATGGCCCCAGCCGCAGCAGCCAGATGGTCGGCACCGCCCGGGTCTCCGGCGCCTGCGCGATGGCGCGCAGATGCTGCCGGTCGAGCGAGGGCACCCCGCGCGAGCCGCTGACATAGATGCTGCCCGGCGGCGGGTTCAGGCTCGGGATGGCGGTCGGGATCGGACGGCTTGGCATCGCCAGCCCCTTGTCGCGCACGGCCCGGTCGAACGGCAGCGCGCCCTCGTTCGGGTAGGCGAAGACGACATCGCCCGGCTGGAAACGCGGCTTCAGCCACGCCATCGTCCGATACCAGTCGCGCCGCGGATGCTCGCGCATGCGGATGTCGAACGCGATCTGCGAAACGCATAGCCAGGCCAGCGCACCCGTGCCGACGAGCAGCCCGATGCGCCAGCGCCAGCCCAGCCCGACAGCCATCAGCAATATCGCAGGGACGGCCAGCGGCGTCATCGTCCGGATGATGAAGATCGGCGCGACCGTGGCCGACAGGACCAGCGACAGCGCCACCGGCAGCAGGCTGAGCAGCAGCACCGCGGCGAGCCACCGCCGCGCCCGGCGCGTGCGCCACAACAGCGCTGCGCCGAGCAGCGCGAGGATCGCCGCCGCCACTCGCATGTCGTCGGTCGGTCCGCTGAACATCACCGTCGCGCGCCGCGCCAGATCGGCGGTCGAGAAGCTCAGCCAGGTCGCCTTCACCCATTCGGGCGCCTGGTCCATCAGGATCAGCAGCGCCGGCAGCCAGATCAGGAGGATGAGCAGATGGCCGCCGAACAGCCACAGCCAGTCGGCACGGCGCATCGTCCGGACCCGCAGCACGCACAGCAGCGCCAGGCCCAGCGCCGCGGCATAGAGCGGCCCCAGATTGTGGAGCCACAGCATCAGCGCGGCGCAGGCGAGATACCCCGCATAGGCCTGCCCGGCGAGCGGCAGCCCCTCGCCCCGCCGCGCCGCAACTGCCAGCAGGGCGAGCGTGGCGGCGGCATAGACGAGGATCATCACCGGATAAGGCCGCACCTCGCGGGTCATCTCGACCAGGATCGGCGACACCGCAGCCAGTGCGAGTGCGGCCAAGGCTACACGCCCCGCCGGCGCCCCGCACAGCCGCGCCAGCCGATGCCCGGCCACAGCGATCACCGGCAACGCCGCCAGCCCGCAGACCAGCCCGAGCGCGCGGTGCCCCGCCAGCCCATCGCCCACAACGAGCGTCCAGGCGCGCAGCAGCGAATAGTAGAAGGGCGGATGCGTCTCGTAGCGCGGCACGACATGCCACAGGAAATGCCAGCCCTTCGAGGCGGCATAGGCGCTATAGCCCTCATCGAGCCACATCGGCTCGCCGGCTATGCCCCAGGCGCGGACCCAGAGCCCGACTGCGGCAACGAGCGCGGCTGCGAGGACGAGGCGGAGGCTGGGGCGGGGGCGCGGCACAAAGGGGATCACCCGTTCCGCTTAGGCGAAACAGCGCGACGCGGTGAACCCTTTTCGCACCGATGTGCTGCCCGCCGCGCCTCGGGGGGCACCTGGCGCATAAGTATTGCCGCAGAAGAGTCACGGTACTGGGTGTTGCGTGGCGGTATCCTGCTCCCGTTGCGATTCGTCCTGCCCCGCCTGCGCGGGAAGGGATTCCGGCGGATGGAGATGGTCCATTGGCGAGGTTGATCGGACGGGAAATCGCCGACGACATGGTCGGCACGAGCGCCGCGGACGAGATCTACGGGCGCGGCGGCAACGACCGTATCTGGGCGTCGCTGGGCGACGACTATGTCGAGGGCGGCGTCGGGAACGATACGCTCTATGGTGAGGCCGGTGCGGATTTCCTCAAGGGTGGTGCCGGCAAGGACTTCCTCCTGGGCGCCGCCGGCAACGACAAGCTGGATGGCGGCGAGGATGACGACCGTTTGTCCGACCTGTCGGGCAACAACATCTTTTCCGGCGGAAACGGCAGCGACCTGATCGAGGCCGGCAACGGGCATGACCAGATATTGGGCGATGCCGGCAACGACACGATCATGGCGGGAGACGGTCGCGACTATATCGACGGATCGGCCGGCAACGACGTGATCTACGCGGGCGGCGGCGACGACGGCTTCTACAACGAGATCAATCCCGCCACCGGGAAACTGACCACCCAGGCCGTCGGCGGCGGGGCGGGCGACGACCTGATCTATGGCGAGGCCGGCAACGACAAGCTCAAGGGACAGGCCGGCGACGATGATCTCTTCGGCGGCCTCGACAATGATCGCCTCGATGGCGGCGACGGCAATAATTATCTGGACGGCGGGCCCGGCAACGACGTGCTCTCCGCCGAATATGGCATCGACGCGCTATACGGCGGTGACGGCGGCGATATCCTGCAGGCCGGCGCCGGCGATGACCGGCTAGACGGCGGCGACGGAGCGGACTCGCTCTATGGCGAGACAGGCAACGACCTCATCACCGGCGGGCGGGGCGACGATCTGCTGATGGGCAGCGACGGCGACGATCTGCTCCATGGCGACAGCGGTGCCGACAGGCTTTATGGAGACGCAGGCGCGGACCAGCTGTGGGGCGGTGCCGGAGCGGACTGGTTCGCGTTCAGCCGTCTGGGCGCGGCTTCGGGCGACAGCATCCAGGATTTCGAAGACGGGGTGGACTATATCCGGCTCGAAGGCCTCGGCATCGGGCAATATGTCTCTGGCGGGGCGCCCGGAACGGTTTTCGCGCAGGATCTGGCCGATGGCAGCGTTCAGCTGCTGGCGGTCACGTCGAGCGGCGCGGCTTTCCGAATCGATGTCGCGGACCCGCTCGGAACATTGAGCGCCGCCAGCTTCTCGGCTTCCGACTTCCTTTTCGCCTGATCGCGCAGGGCCAGAGCGCGTCCAGGCAGACTCGCGGCTATTCGCTCGCCGCGGCTGCCCCGTCGCACATCCACGCCGGAACCAGCGCATCGCCGAGCTTGTCGACCGAGCGCCGCTCGACAGTACCGTCCGGCAGCACCACCAGCCGCCGATTGACCTTGTTGCGCCAGTTCATGCGCGCGGTGTTTTCCTGGCCGACATAGCAGCCCTTGGTGAAGCTCACCCCGTGCAGCAGATCGGCATTGCATTCGAGCCAGAGATTCTTGTCCGAGCCGAGCTCCGCCACCCCTTCGGGCACGCCAAGCGACAGCCGATGCTCGCGCCAGCCGGTCGCCGCTCCATCGGGCGCCGCGATCCACCGCCGGCCGAGCGCGGCCAGACGCGGGTCCGGAACGCCCTGGCTGCCGTCGAGCGCCCAGTGCACCGCCAGCGCCGGTTCGCGCGCGATGACGATCGGCTTGCGCAGCCGGTAGAGCGACAGCCGCCGCGCCAGCGCATCGGCCTGGCTCTCCTCGCAGTCGATCAGCAGATCCTCGCCATCCGCCCATATGAGGAAGTCGAACAGGGCCTTGCCCTGCGGCGTCAGCAGCCCCGCCCAGACCGGCAGCGTGTCGCCTACGTCGTTGGTGACGAGCCCCTGGAGGAAGTCGCGGACCTCCGGCCCGGAGAGACGGATGAGCGCGCGATCGATCAGGGTGGTATCGGACATGGCACGAAGGTAGGAGCTATTGCGCGCGAAGTTAAGCGGTGCATGTCGGCGATGGCGGCCCCGGCCTCCGCCGGGCGACGAGATGAATAATTGGCGAGGCTCTGATGACCTACGATCTCCTCCTGAAGAACGGCACCGTCTGGACGGTGGGCGGTCCAGTGCAGACCAGCGTCGGCATCCGGGACGGCAGAATCGCCGGCATCGGCGTCGCCGGTGACGCGGGCGAGACGATCGACTGCACCGGCCTGGACGTGCTGCCGGGCGTGATCGACAGCCAGGTCCATTTCCGCGAGCCCGGGCTCGAGGCCAAGGAGGATCTCGAATCGGGTAGCCGCGCCGCGGTGCTCGGCGGGGTCACCGCGGTGTTCGAAATGCCGAACACCAAACCCAATACCGACTCGGCCGAAGCGGTCGCCGACAAGTTGGCGCGCGCCAAGGACCGGATGTGGTGCGACCATGCCTTCTATGTCGGCGCGACCGCGGCCAATGCCGAGCAGCTCGCCGAGCTGGAGATGATTCCCGGCACGGCGGGCGTCAAGATCTTCATGGGCGCGTCGACCGGCGATCTGCTCGTCGCCGAGGACGAAAATCTGGCGCGCGTGCTGCGCTCGGGCAAGCGCCGCGTCGCCATCCATGCCGAAGACGAGGCGCGGATGATCGCGCGGCAGGGCGAGCGCATCGAAGGCGACCCGTCGAGCCATCCGGTCTGGCGCGACGACGAAAGCGCGCTGCTCGCCACCCGCCGCATCCTCAGGATCGCCCGCGAGACCGGGCGCAGGATTCACATCCTCCACATCACCACCCCGGCCGAGCTCGCTCTGATCGCGCAGAACAAGGACATCGCCACCTGCGAGGTCACCCCGCAGCACCTGACGCTGGCCGGTGAGGAGGCTTATCCGCGGCTCGGCACCTATGCTCAGATGAATCCGCCGATCCGGTCCGCCGCCCACCGCGATGGACTGTGGGACTATCTGCGCCAGGGAGTGCCCGACGTGCTCGGGTCCGACCATGCGCCGCACACCAAGGACGAGAAGGCCAAGGTCTATCCGGCATCGCCCAGCGGCATGCCCGGCGTCCAGACGCTGCTGCCGCTGATGCTCAATCATGTCGCCGAGGGCCGTCTGACGCTCCAGCAGCTGATCGAGCTCACGTCTGCCGGCCCGCAGCGCGTATTTGGGCTGCGCACCAAGGGCCGTATCGCGCTCGGCTATGACGCCGACTTCTCGATCGTCGATCTCAGGGCGCGCTGGACGATCGCGGAGGACTGGCTGGCGTCTCGCTGCGGATGGTCACCGTTCACCGGCATGACACTGACCGGCAAGCCGGTCGGCACGATCGTTCGCGGGCATCGGGTGATGTGGGACGGCGGTCTCGCCAATGCAGCGATCGGCACGCCGATTCGGTTCGACAGCGTCGCGCTGGCTTAGGCTCTCGATCGCTCCCGGATCGCCCCAATCCCATTCGCTATCCGTCATCCCGGCGAAAGCCGGGACCCAGACGCGCAACGTCGCATGCCGAGCGAAGAGGCTGCGGTTATGGGTCCCGGCCTTCGCCGAGATGACGATCCGAATTACGTTCGTATGATCAAGAGAGATGATTCGGTTGGTGGGATTGAGCTGACCAAGCCCGGCTCTGCAGTCGGTCCCGGCCAAGCCGCAGCTTAACGCAGGATAGAACCCGCTCGCCGCGTTGCAGCAACTTGTTAACCTTTTGCTCTTCCCTCTCGCCGAAAGGAGTGGCTACCAGACGCCTACGGGATCGGGTGGGGACTACCAGATGACGAAAACGATGCGCGCAATTGTCGGTTCGATGCTGCTTGCCTGCATGGCTGTCGTGCCCGCTGCCGCCAACGCCCAGATGCTCCAGTGTGCGCCCTTCGCCCGCATGTTCTCCGGCATTCAGCTGTTTGGCGCGGCCGCCGCATGGTGGGACCAGGCCGCGGGCAAATATCTGCGCGGCAACAACCCTGCGATCGGCTCGGTCATGGTATTCAAGGCGATCGGCTCGATGCGCTCGGGCCATGTCGCCACCGTTACCCAGGTCGTCAGCGAGCGTGTCATCAAGATCACCCATGCCAACTGGTCGATCATCAACGGCCGCCGCGGCCAGGTCGAGCGCGACGTCACCGTCGTCGATGCCTCGCCGCGCAACGACTGGAGCCAGGTCAAGGTCTGGTTCGCGCCGATCGGCAAGGTCGGCAACAAGGCCTATCCAGTCAACGGCTTCATCTACAATAACGGCAAGTCGACTGCGAGCGCCATCTCCGAGGTCAACGGCCAGGAGGGATAAGGGCCCTTTATTCGGTCCTCAAACGCCGGGCGGCCAGCATCCGCTGTCCTTGGCTTCCTCGCATTAAGCTCGGGCGCCGTCGCGCTTGCGGGCCTCTGACGAGGCCCGGCGCCGAGCTGAGCGTCCGAGTGGCGCAAACAATCCACCCCTAATCCCAGTCGACGATCGTCCAACCCCGCGCCTTCGCCACTGCGCGCAGGCCCTGGTGCGGATTCGCCGCGATGGGCTCGTCGGCCCATTCGAGCACCGGCACATCGGAGACATGGTCCGAATAGAAGCGGATATGGCAATCGCTTCGATCGAGCCCTTCGAGCCCCATCCACGCCTGGATCATGCGGAGCTTCGCAGGCCCATAACAGTTCTCGCCATCGACCTTGTGGCTGACGAAATCGTCGAGCCCCTTGATCGTCGAGGTCGCGATGACGTCGTCGATCCCCAGCTTCGCCGCGATCGGCTCGACCCATAGCCGCGACGACGCGGTCGCTAGCACGAGCCGCCGCCCGGCGGCGCGGTTTTCGGCGAGGCTTTCGAGCGCCTTACGATAGCTGTTCCGCGTCACCATCTTCTCGGCGAAGCTCTCGGCGACCGGCCTCAGCCTGGCAATCCGCATGCGCCCGATCAGCATCGCCTGGTTGAGTTCCTTGACCCGCTTGCGCTCGATCAGCCGCGCCGCATAGGCCAGCATCACCAGCACCGCGAAGGGCACGAACACCAGCCGCCACGGCGCCAGGCGGAGCGCAGCATGGATCATGAACGGGGTGAAGGTGCCGGTCCGGGTGATCGTCCGGTCCATGTCGTAGATGGCGAGCTCGGTCATGCAATGGCCTTAGGCGATTTGCTGGCATAAAGAATATGGGAACCTTCGCATGCGGCCAGGATTTCATTTCGGATGCTTGCCGATCTCCAGCTTTTCGACCACTTCTGGGCGCCATGAACGCGCCAGCGGATTTCGAGTTACACGAGGGAACCCTGCGGTTCACCGGAGAGCTCACGCTTGCCCGGATCGGCGACCTGCCGCAGCGGCTCGCGGGGCTCGGCGAGATCCCCAGCCGGATCGACCTCGGTGCTGTCGACCGCATCGACACCGTCGGCGCCTGGCTGGTCCACCGCATCGCCCGCGATCATGACGCCGAGGTGGTCGGCGCGGACCAGGATGTCTGCCATCTTCTCGAACAGATCGCCGCGGCCGACAAGCCGCTCAAGATCCGTCCGGACTCCAGCCCGCCCTTCCTGCGCGTGCTGCGCGAAATCGGCGACGCCACCGCGGCGGCGGCCTATTCTCTGGTCGGCCTGCTGGCTTTCTTCGGCGCCACCGTGATCGGGTTGTGGGGCCTCGTCACCCATCCGCGGCGGTTCCGCTTCAACGCGATGGCCCGGCAATTTGAGGTGGTCGGCGTCAAGGCGCTCGGCATCATCGGCTTGATGAGCTTCCTGATCGGCATCGTCATCGCCCAGCAGGGCGCGGTCCAGCTCCGCCAGTTCGGCGCCGAGGTGTTCGCGATCAACCTGATCGGCCGGATCACGATCCGCGAGCTGGGCGTGCTGATGACGGCGATCATGGTTGCCGGCCGCTCCGGCAGCGCCTTCGCTGCGCAGCTCGGCTCGATGAAGCTCGCCGAGGAAGTCGACGCGATGCGCACGATCGGCGTGTCGCCGATGGAGGCGCTGATTCTGCCGCGGGTGATCTCCACCGTGTTTCTGATGCCGCTGCTCGGCTTCTATTCGGCGGTCGTCGCGATCGTCGGCGGCGGCATATTCTGCTGGATCGACCTCGACATCCCGCCGATCACCTTCGTCCAGCGGCTGCAGGAGGTGGTGCCGCTGACCGATCTGTGGGTGGGATTGATCAAGGCGCCGGTGTTCGGCCTGATCATCGCGATGTCGGGCTGCTACCAGGGCATGCAGGTCCAGGGCAATGCCGAGGAGGTCGGCCTGCGCACCACCGCATCGGTGGTGCAGGCGATCTTCCTGGTAATTGTGCTCGACGCGGTGTTCGCGGTGTTCTTCAGCTCGATCGGGTGGATCTGATGGCACGGCTCAACACCGCCGAGGGCGACACCATCATCCACGTCTCGGGGCTCAGGAACAGCTTCGGCGATCAGGTGGTGCACGAGGGGCTCGACCTCGATGTCCGCCGCGGCGAGATATTGGGGGTGGTCGGCGGTTCCGGCACCGGCAAGTCGGTGCTGATGCGCTCGATCATCGGCCTGCAGACCCCGATCGAGGGTGACGTCGAGGTGTTCGGCGAGCCGATGATCGGCCGCGAGGAATATGAAGCGAAGCAGGTTCGCAAGCGCTGGGGCGTGCTGTTCCAGGGCGGTGCGCTGTTCTCGACCCTGACCGTGGCCGAAAATGTCCAGGTTCCGATCCGCGAATATTACCCGCAGATCGATGCGCAATTGCTCGACGAGATCGCCGCCTACAAGGTCGCGATGACCGGGCTTCCGCCCGAAGCCGGGCCTAAATATCCCTCCGAACTGTCGGGCGGCATGCGCAAGCGCGCCGGCCTGGCCCGGGCGTTGTCGCTCGATCCGCAGCTGCTGTTCCTCGACGAACCGACCGCGGGGCTCGATCCGATCGGCGCCGCCGCGTTCGACGAACTGATCCAGGCGCTCCAGCGCACGCTCGGCCTTACCGTCTTCCTGATCACCCATGACCTCGATACGCTCTATGCGATATGCGATCGTGTCGCGGTGCTCGCCGACCGGCGGGTGATCGCGGTTGGAACGATCCCGGAACTATTGGCGTTGGACCATCCGTGGATTCAGGAATATTTCAACGGCCCGCGGGGGCGGGTTGCATCGGACGCGGCCAAACGCGAAGCGGCGAAGGACAGCAGGGCATGACGGACTGATGGAAACCCGGTCGAACCATGTGCTGGTGGGCGGCGTCGTGCTGGCCCTGCTCGTCGGACTGCTCGCGTTCATCGTGTGGCTGGCGGGTTTCAACACCGCCACCGAGCAGCGCTATGACATCTTCTTCAAGACCTCGGTCGACGGCCTCGCCAAGGGGTCGCCAGTGAATTTCTCCGGCGTTCCGGTGGGCAAGATCCAGGAGATCAAGCTGCTCCCGGACAGTCCGGAATTCGTCCGGGTGCGGATCTCGGTCGATCAGGAGACGCCGATCCTGCAGGGCACCACGGCAACCATCGCGGGAGTCGGCTTCACCGGGGTCAGCCAGATCAATCTCGATGGCGCGATCAAGGGCGCCCCGCCGATCGTCGAGCCGGGTCCTTATGGCGTGCCGGTTATCCCGACAAAGCCCGGTGCACTCGGCGAACTGCTCAATTCCGCGCCCGAGCTGCTGAACCGCATATCGGCGCTGACCGAGCGGCTCACCGACCTGCTCAACGACAAGAACCAGAAATCGATCAGCGGCATCCTCGCCCATGTCGAGCAGCTCAGCGGCGATCTCGCCGACCGCGGGCCCGAGATCGCCGCGTCGGTGGCGCAGCTCAAGGTCACGCTCCAGCAGGCGGGCGACGCCGCCGCGAAGATCGGCGACTTGGCCGAGACGACCAACGGGGTAATGTCGAGCGACGTCAAGCCGGCGATGGCCAATCTCAACCGCGCCACCACAGCAGCCCAGCACACGATGGAGTCGCTCGATCAGGCGATCACCGACGCAAGGCCGGGGGTGAAGGCCTTCTCGACCCAGACGGTGCCGCAGATCAACCAGCTCGTCCGCAACCTCGCCGAGATGTCCGAGTCGCTCAACGCAATCTCGGCCAAACTCGATCGCGGCGGCGCCGGCGCGGTGCTGGGCGGGGGCAAGCTGCCCGACTATAAGGGACAATGAGAGTGAAGATGATCCGCCCGCTCGTCGCCATCGTGCTGCTCGCCACTCTGTCAGGGTGCATCAGCCTCGGCGCCAAGCCACCCAAGGCGCTGCTCAGCCTGACATCGGACGCGCGCGTGCCCGCCGATCAGGGCAAGTCGACCCGCGACGCCCAGGCAATCGCCGTCTCCATCCCGGTCCTGCCCGCAGCGCTGCGCAACCAGCGGATCGCGGTGCAGAGCGGCGCCGCCTTCGCCTATCTTCCGAAAGCCGCCTGGGCCGACACGCCCGCGGCGCTGTTCCGTGCCGTCCTCGCCGAGACGATCGAGGCGAAGACGGGCCGCTTCGTGCCCGACCAGCGCAACGGCGCGATCATGCCTGACACGCGGCTGGCCGGTACTTTAGCGGCCTTCCAGCTGCTCGGCGGGCAAGGCAAGGTGCTGGTGATCTTCGACGCGACGCTCACGACCAGCGGCTCGGACATTCTGAAGACCAGGCGCTTCGAGGCGACCTCGCCAGTTGCGGAGGAAGATGCCGCCAGCGTCAGCGCGGCGCTCAACCGCGCCGCCAATGCCGTCGCGGGCGACGTGGCGACATGGGTGGGCAGCTGATAACCGCCGCGCCGCCGCCCAGACTATCCTATTTCTTGTCGACGAAGGCCGTCAGCCGCGCGAATTGTCCGCCGATCACCTGATCGACGATCGGCGCATAGCCCTGCCCGCCACCCGGCATGTAGCCGCCGAGCGCGTAGCTCAGGCTCACCGCAGTGCCGCTGCCCGACGGCTTGAGCTCCCAGGTCATCGCGCCCGCGACGCCCATCGACTGAAACGGCCCGAGCGCGCCCTGCAGGCGTAGCAGGCGGTTCGGCATGATCTGCACGACGCGCATATGCTCCACCGCGCCCTTCGCCTGCGGCACCTTCTCGCAGAAGCAGCCGCCTGGCGTTGGATCGAGGGTCAGGTTGGCCCCATCCTGAGAATAGCTGTGGGTCATGTCCCACCAGCGGCCAGGCGCGATCAGCGCTGCCCAGACGGCGGGCGGCGACGCCGATACGGTTGCGGAGAACGCCACTACGAAGCCGCCGCTCTCGACTGCCTTGACCTCGGCCGGGGCAGGCGAAGCCGCCGCCAGTGCCAGGCCGGCAAGGATCCGAACATATCTCATCCCGACTCCCCGATCGTCAGCGCCGCAACTTCGCACATAACAAACCGCCCGTCCCTCCCGAAGGAGAAACGGGCGGCCTTAGGCCACGGACGATCGGGGGGAAGTCCGCGGCAGCTAAGCGTCAGCGGGCGATCATCGCCACCGCTGTGACCTGGTTGGGATGAAATCCGAACTCGACGAGCCGGTGCTTGAGATCGGAAGCGTCCGCCCGGTCGCGCACGCGGCCGACGAAGCGGCGCAGGGTTTCGAGCCGTGGGTCGGCCAGCGGGAGCTTGGGGCGAATCCCGTTGCTGCCCTCGACCAGCCGGCCGAACCATCCGCGCCGGCGCGTCTCGGCCGCCTCGCGCATCGCCAGGCTGACCACCTTCCACTCGAGCGCCGACAGAGGGGGTGTCGAAGCGTCGGTTTCGGCCTGGATCGGCATCGCGATAGTCATGTCTTCCTCCGATTCTCACCTATTGTTATCTGCTCAGACGAACAGCTTGGCTGTGATCTCCGCCACATGTTTTCCCTGAAATCTTGCGCCATCCAGCTCGATCGCGCTCGGCTGGCGCGAGCCGTCGCTGCCGGCGATGGTGGTGGCGCCATAGGGGGCGCCGCCCTTGACCTCGTCCACCCCGGTCTGGCCGGCGAAACTGTAGGGCAGGCCGACGATCACCATGCCGAAATGGAGCAGGTTGGTGATGATCGAGAACAGCGTCGTCTCCTGCCCACCATGCTGCGATCCGGTCGAGGTGAAGGCGGCACCGACCTTGCCGTTGAGCGCCCCGCTCGCCCACAGGCCGCCGGCGCCATCGAGGAAAGACGCCATCTGTCCAGATATGCGTCCGAAGCGGGTGCCGGTGCCGATGATGATCGCATCATAATCTGCCAGTTCGGCCACGGTCGCGACCGGCGCCGGCTGATCGAGCTTGAAGAAATTCTTCTGGGCGATCTCGAGCGGAACCGTCTCCGGCACGCGCTTGACGTCGACATGGGCGCCGGCGCTGCGCGCGCCATCGGCGACGGCGTGCGCCATCGTCTCGATATGGCCATAGGTCGAATAATAGAGAACTAGGATCTTCGGCATCTGCTTCACTCCGAACATGTTGACGGAAAGGACGGCCCCGAGCCTTGGCCCGGGGCGGTCCACCGGATTCAGGCTACGTCCACCAACACGATCTCGGCGTCGTCGAGCGCCTTGATGCTGATCGCGTCGAGATCGGCGATGGCGACGCCATCGCGGGGGGAAACCGCGACGCCGTTTACCTCGATGCTGCCGCGGGTCGGCACCAGATAGGCCTTGCGATCCCTGCCGATCGCCTGCTCCACCGTCTCGCCGGCGGTGATGGTGGCGCCCAGCACCCGGGCATCGGCCCGGATCGGCAGCGCGTCGTCATCGCCCTCGATGCCGCTCGCCAGCGTCACGAAGCGTCCGGCACGATCGCCCTTGGGGAAAGGCCGTGCACCCCAGCTGGGCTTTTCGCCCCGCTTGTCTGGAATGATCCAGATCTGGAACAGGGTGGTTTCGACATCCTCCTCGTTCTTTTCCGAATGGACGATTCCGGTGCCAGCCGACATCACCTGGACGTCACCCGCCTCGGTGCGGCCTTCGTTGCCCAGGCTGTCGCGATGGGTGATCGCGCCGGAACGGACATAGGTGATGATCTCCATGTCATTGTGCGGATGCGGCGCGAAGCCGGTGTGCGGGGCGATGGCGTCGTCGTTCCAGACGCGCAGCGCACCCCAATTGACCCGCTTGGGATCGCGATAGTCGGCGAAGGAGAAATGATGCTTGGCGTCGAGCCAGCCATGCTTGCCGCCACCGAGCGAGGAAAAGGGCCGAACTTCGATCATGTCGTCTACTCCTGTGCTGGGCCGCCGCAGCGGCTCGTTGAGGACAATCTAGGGTTGCAGGTCAGCAAATAAATGGAGATGATCGAAACCCATCGTTTCCAAAATAGGCAATGTCATATGGCGCACCTTCCGGACTTCGAGGCATGGGCGATCTTCGCCAAGGTCGCGGAGATGGGCAGTTTCTCGGGCGCGGCCGACGATCTGGGGCTGTCCAAGGCGACGGTCTCCAAGGCGGTATCCCGCCTGGAGCTGCGGCTGGCGACGCCGCTATTCCACCGCAGCTCGCGCAAATTGTCGCTCACCGACAGCGGCCAGCTTGCTCAGGAACGCGCGGCGCAAATGCTCGCCGATGGCGAGGCGATCGAGGAAGCGATCTCCGAGCGCGGAGCCGCCCCCCGCGGGCTGGTTCGGCTGGCAGCGCCGATGTCGTTCGGGATCGCGCATCTCGGGCCGATCCTGCCGCTGTTCCACCAGGCCTATCCTCAGGTCACCGTCGAGCTCCATCTCTCCGATGCGCGCACCGACCTGATCGAGGAGGGATTCGACGTCGCCTTGCGCATCGGCCAGCTCGAGGATTCAGCGCTGAAGGCGCGGCGGCTGTTTCCGGTGCGTTTGCCGCTGGTCGGCGCCCCGGCCCTGTTCGACAGGCTCGGCCGCCCCGAGCATCCGCGCGACCTGGTCCGCTATCCGATCTTCGCCTACACCCATATGCGCACGCCGGGCCGCCTGCATTTCCGCCATCCCGAGCAGGGCGAATTCGCGATCGAGGTCAAGGGCCCGATCCGCACCAACAATGGCGACGTGCTGCTGGACGCGCTGCTCGCCGGGATCGGCATCGTCCCGCTGCCGGACTTCCTGGCCTGGAAGTGTCTGGGCGAGGGGCGGCTCGAAGAGGTGCTTTCCGACTGGTCGATGGGTCCGATCAGCGCGCTGCATGTGGTGACGCCGCCCACCGCGATGCGCCCGGCCCGAGTAAAGGTCCTGATCGACTTTCTCGCGGCGGCGTTCCTCAAACCACCCTGGATGACAACCTAGCGCCTCGCGGGCCGCTCGTAACGAGAGAGGTGGCGGACCGGCCCCGGCTTGGCTAAAGCCCTCGCACCAGCTTTTCCCTTCGCATCATCCGGACGACATCATGACCGACACCCT
The DNA here is from genome assembly GCF_037861105.1 of Rhizorhabdus argentea. Taxonomy (NCBI): domain Bacteria; kingdom Pseudomonadati; phylum Pseudomonadota; class Alphaproteobacteria; order Sphingomonadales; family Rhizorhabdaceae; genus Rhizorhabdus; species Rhizorhabdus argentea. The sequence goes on along the minus strand of NZ_JBANFK010000020.1, from coordinate 33,043 downwards.
GCCCGACCGCCTCTCGATCAACCCTGCCAGCCCGCATTATAATGGCGAGCTGCTCGAACGCGGCATCGGCATCAAGTTCAAGGGCGCCGAGAAAACCAATGTCGAGGAATATTGCGTGAGCGAGGGATGGATCCGCGTCTCGGTCGGCAATACCCGTGACCGCAAGGGCAATGCGCTGACGATCAAGTTGAGCGGGCCGGTCGAGCCTTATATCAAGGACGCGCCCCAGGACAGCGGCGACAGCGCGGAAGGCTGACCGCCCGATGGCGATCCGTATCGCATCGGACCGCCTGACCGCCGAGATATCCCAGGACGGCGCCGAGCTGCAGCGGCTGACCGACGCCTCCGGCCGCGATTATCTGTGGGACGGCGATCCCGCCTATTGGGCCGGGCGCGCGCCGATCCTGTTTCCGATCGTCGGCATGTTGAACGGCGATCGCTTCCACTGGCAGGGGCGGGACTATAGCCTGCCGCGTCACGGCTTTGCCCGACGCCGACGCTTCGCAATTGTCGAAGAGCGCGGCGATTGCGTCGTCCTTCGCCTGGAATCCGACGCGGCAACCCGCGCGGCATGGCCCTTCGATTTCTGCCTCGACATGATCTTCGCGATCAGCGGCGCGACCCTGACAATGACCGCGCGCGTCGCCAATCGCGGCGGCGATCCGATGCCGGCATCGTTCGGCTTCCATCCCGCGTTGCGCTGGCCGCTGCCCGGTGCATCATCGAAAGCCGGGCATTTCGTGCAGTTCGACAAGCCCGAGCTGGCGGCGATCAGGCGGCTCGATGCGGAAGGCCTGCTCGATCCGCGACCACGGCCGACCACGGTCGATGGCCGGCTGCTCGCGCTCGACGATAGCCTCTTCGCCGAAGACGCTATGATCTTCGACCAGCTCGAGAGCCGCTCGCTGGTCTATCAGGGGCCGGGCAGCGCGCCGGTCGCCATCGAATTCCAGGACATGCCGCATCTCGGCCTGTGGATGAAGCCGGGAGCAGGTTATCTCTGCATCGAACCCTGGCAAGGCCACAGCGATCCGGCCGGATTCGACGGAACTCTCGGCGAAAAACCGGGCATGGTGACGATTGCGCCGGGCACCAGCCGCAGTTTCACGACGGCGATCCGGATCGGATGAGCTGACCAGCCGGCGTGCGCGATCGGAACCAGGGGGCCGGAAAGAGCTCGACCCGGCGATCCATCTGGATTGCCGGGCCTCTCAAGCCACCTCGAAGGTGGGGGCGATTCCCCTGCGCCCCCGATAAGCCAACGCAACCACTCTAACGCCATGCAACGTTGCTTCGGTGATAGGATGGTTAATCCCGACGCGCAGTGATCCGCGTCACAGCGGCATGCGCTTGACCTCCGCTGCCTGCAGACCCACATTCGGCGCATGGAAAAACTCGATCTCACCGACGCCGAATGGCGCGAGCGGCTCACGCCGGAACAATATCAGGTGCTGCGCCAGGCCGGCACCGAGCGCGCCTTCACCGGCAAATATTGGAACAACCATGACGACGGCACCTATCGCTGCGCCGGCTGTGGGACCGAGCTGTTCGCGAGCGACAGCAAATATGATTCCGGTTGCGGCTGGCCCAGCTTCACCGCGCCGGCCGACGAGCAGATGGTGACCGAACATCGCGACGTCAGCCATGGCATGGTGCGTATCGAAGTGCGGTGCGCGCGCTGCGAAGGCCATCTTGGCCATGTCTTCCCCGACGGCCCAGGACCGCAGGGACTCCGCTACTGCATCAACTCGGCGTCGATCGACTTCGACGGAAGCGAATAAAGCCGCGCAGATCTCAGGGGTCGCGCCCCAGCCAGTAGAGTTCCCGGCCATGAGCGCGCAGCCAGGCGCGTTCGGCGGCGGGGTCGCGCCCGAGCAGGCGGTGGACCGCCGCATGGAACGCGCGGCTATGGTCCATGTGCAGCCGGTGCGCCACCTCGTGCGCGACAGTCGCTTCGAGCACGGCGGGCGGGGCGAGGATCAGGCGCCAACTGTAGCGGATGTCGCCATTGGCCGAGCAGCTTCCCCAGCGCGCGCGCGGATCGCCGATCGATACACGGCCGATGTCGACCCCGGCCAACGCCGCGAAACGCAGGGTCTCAGCCTCCAGCCGTTCTAACGCCTGGGTGCGCAGCCAACGCGTGACTCGGGCGCAGAGCAGATCGGCCGGGCGGGGCACGACAAGGCTGTTTCCCACACGCCGCACGATCCGGCCCCGATCGGCAAGCTCGATGCGCAGCGGCTCGCCCGCGACCTCGATCGTCATGCCATCCTCGATCGGCCGCGCCTCCGGCAGAGCGACCAGCGCCGCCTCGATCCAGCCGCGCTTGCTCTCCACCCATTTGAGCGCGGCGCGCAGCGAAGCCCGGCTGGGCATGACCAGGCGGACGCCGCCGTCGCGCGGATCGACGCTCAGCCGCATCGCCTGCGCCTGCGCCATGCGCCGCACGACCAGCGGCCGGCTGCGGCCACCGGCTTCGAATATCAGATCGGCCTCGGCCGCTTTTCGCGAGAAAATCATGATCGGGGCGTTGCCCGGCTGGACTCGATCCCGTTCCGATTGAATCCGATCGAGTCCAGCTTTCCTTTGATTGCCGTGATTTCCGAGTCGTCGGGTGATTCCATCTGACTTGAGATCACTCTAGAGATCACGGTCGACCAGATGATGTTCGAGATCGCCGGCCTCGTCTTCCGACACGGTCCAGCCGCGCACCGACATCCCGGCGCGATGCACCGACTCCGGATCCCCACTGACCAGCGGGTGCCAGTCGGCAAGCGGCTTGCCCTCGTCGATCAGCCGATAGGCGCAGCTGGCGGGCAGCCAGTCGATTTCCGACAGAACCTTTGGCGTCAGTCGCACGCATTCCGGGACGAAGGTCCGGCGATGCTTATAGTCCTTGCATAGGCCGCTGCGGCGATCGAGCAGCCGGCAGGCGACATTGGTGGCCATCAGCTCGCCTGTTTCGTCGTCCTCGAGTTTGTGGAGGCAGCATTTGCCGCAGCCGTCGCACAGCGATTCCCATTCGGCGCGACTCATCTGGTCGAGCCGCTTGGTTTCCCAGAACGGCTTTGCCTCGACCATTATCTCGCCCAGCGCTCGATGTCTGAAACCACGGTGTCGGCGTCCTTGTCCTGCGTGATCAGGGCGATGGGCTCGCCCGTCGGTCCGAACAGCATCGCCTGGCGCGAATGATCCATCAGATAACCCGACGCACCGGCGGCCGGCTCCTGCTTCTTATAGTAGATGGCGTAGCGCTTGGCGACGTCGGCGATCTGCGCCTCGCTGCCAGTCAGACCGATCAGCCTCGGGTGGAAGGCACGAACGAACTGCTTGAGCACGGCGGGGGTATCACGAGCGGGATCGATGGTGATGAAGATCGGCTGGATCCGGGCCGCGAGCTCGGGCTTGTCGGCCTCGATCTTGCGAAAGCCCTTCATCAGCGTCTGGACATCGACGGGACAGACATCGGGGCAGAAGGTATAGCCGAAATAGATCAGCCGGTACTTGCCGACGAAATCGCTTTCGCGGACCTTCCGCCCGTCCTGATCGGTCAGGGTGAACGGCCCACCGATCTTCGCGCCTGCCAGCGGCGGACTCTCGGGCGAGCCGCCGCAGCCGGTCAGCAACAGCGGAGACGCGGCCATCAGCAGCGCGGCCCAGGCGGCGAGGCGTGGATTGTTCATGGTGCGGCCAGCCATGCTTTGCTATTGGCCCTTTCGCAAGGGCGTTGATAACAGGGACATGACAGACACTATGGTCCGCCGTCACATCCATATGGTGCTGGCCGCCGCAGCGTTGGCGATCGCCTCGACGCCTGCCGCAGCGCAGTTTTCCGACAGCTATAATTTCCTCAAGGCGGTTCGCGACGCCGATGGCGAGAAGGCCACGAAGGCGCTCAACGGCAATGGCGCGACGATCATCAACACGCGCGATTATCAGACCGGCGAGACGGCATTGGCCATCACCATCAAGCGCCGCGACATGAACTGGTCGAACTTCCTGCTGAGCAAGGGCGCCAATCCCAACGTCCGGGACGGCCAAGGCAACACACCGCTTCACGCCGCCGCGCTGCTCGGCTTCAACGAGGGCGCCGAACTGTTGCTCGGGCGGGGCGCGCAGGTCAACATCGCCAACAACAGCGGCGAGACTCCGCTGATCATCGCGGTTCAGCAGCGCAACGTGGCGCTTGTCCGCTTGCTTCTCGCCAACGGCGCCAATCCCAAACTGGCCGATCGCATCGCCGGCAAAACCGCGCGCGACTATGCCAGCGACGACCCGCGCAGCGCCGCCGTGCTCAAGGTGATCGACGAGTCCAAGGTCGAGGTGAAGCCGAAGCCGAAGATGTCAGGGCCCGGACTCTAACCCCGGGCGATAACCCTGCCGTCATGCTGAACCTGCCGCAAAGTGGATGCTGAAATCAATTTAGCATGACGGGGTTCGAGGAATCGCGCCGTCCTCAGACGCAGCTCTCCGGAAATGGATCGAGGTCGCCCCACAGCCGCCGCGCGGCGCGGCGGGCGAAGCGCAGCGTTTCGGCCTTGCGGCGCGATCCGGAGAGCGGGCGGTGCTGCGGCTCGCGGATCACCGCCGCGTCGTAGCGGTCGGCGACGATCAGGCCGCAGCAGCCCGGCCGAAATGGCTCGGTCTCGAACGGCGCCAGGTCGAATCCGCCCGGCACCGCCCAGAAGAAGCGATCGCAATAGTCGAGATAGTCTGGCCATTTGCCGTCACCGAGCAGATCGGCGCGCGAGACCTTGATCTCCACGATGGTGATGCAGCCGCGGGCGTCGATCGCCATGATGTCGGCACGCCGGCCATTGCCGAGCGGCACTTCAGGCAACGGAGTCATCTCGGCCCGCAGGAACAGCCGCGCGACGCCCCGCACCACGTCCGCGGCGATCAGGGGTTCGAACGACTCGGGGGCGGCGGCCATCGAAGCACCCTAGAACAGGACGAGAACGATTTCCACATCCCCGCGCAGCCTCGCCAGACAGCATCAGTTCGAGAGGAGCAGATCGCTTGCGATCCGCTCGGCCAGCGGGTGATCGAGTTCGACCACCCACAGGTCGGGATCGGACTTCCGCCGCCGCGCGATATAGTCGCCGGCTGCAGCCGGATCAGCCGGGCCAACCGTCTCGAGACCATAGCCGCCCTCGAACCGCCAGGTCCGCTCGGCGATCCGGATGAGCATGCCGCGGTCGGCCAGCAGCAGCAGCAGGGCACCGGCGATCGCATCGCCTTTCGCGATCACCATCGCCGATCCCCCTTCGGACTCGACCCGCCGGATCAGCGCCGAGACGAGCAGCCCCGATGCGGGCCGCGGCTCGATCATTTTCGGGCGTAGCCGGGGAGGGTGGCGAGCGGGATGCGCGAGCGCATGAAGGTGCCGGTGCCGCGCGCGATCTCCTCGCCATCGGCGTCGATCAGCGCCGCTTCGGCGACGAGCACGCGGCGACGGCCGTTGATCCAGCGGCCTTCGGCGGTGATCGGGCCCGCACCCATCGGCCGGGTCAGCAGCAGGTTGAAAGCAGTCGTCAGCAGGAAGAAGTCGTTGACCAGGCTGTTGGCCGCATAGAAGGCGGCGTCATCGAGCATCTTGAAATAGGTAGTGCCGTGCGCCGCTCCGGCAGCATGGAAATGACCCGGCTCGACGGTGAAGTGGATTCGTGATTGTCCCTCGCCAGGAATCTCGAGGCGCGACTGGAACATGTTGTTGATGGGCGCGGCCGCGTAGAGCGATTCCAGCGCGCGATAATGCGCTTCGGCGCCCGATGGCGCCGGCTCGGCGGGACGGTCGCCGCTCACCGTGCTTCAGGCGGCGTGGCGGGCCTCGCCGGTCGCGAACAGCGCGTAGAGGGCATCTTCCGAGCCGGCGCCGCGCAACTTGGCGACGAAGCCCTTGTCCCGCATCCGCCGACTGACCCGGGCAAGTGCCTTGAGATGCTCGACGCCGGCGTCAACCGGTGAGAGCAGGAGAAATACGAGATCGACCGGAAGGTCGTCGATGGCTGCAAAGTCGATCGGGTTGGCGAGTCGCGCGAACAGGCCGACGACTCGATCCAATCCTTCGATCTTGCCATGGGGAATGGCGATGCCGCCGCCGAATCCCGTCGAGCCCAGCCGCTCGCGTTCCACCAGCCGATCGACGATGGCACGCGCATCGGTACCCACCAGCTTCGAAGCGATCGTCGCAAGCTGCTGGAACAGAGCCTTTTTATTGGGAACGGCGATAGCGGCCTGTATCGCCTGAGGCGATAGCAGGTCGCTCAGGTCATCCATCGATTTGCTGTCAGTCATTTCAACGGGATTCGCATTCCTTATCCGGCCACCCTGCTCGGCTCCACCCAGCCGATCGTGCCGTCCGTGCGCCGATACACCATATTGAAGGCGCCGGTACCAGAATTCCGGAACAGGAGCGCCGTGGTATTTCTGAGGTCGAGCATCATCACCGCGTCCGAGACACTGGCGTCCGGCACGTCGACCCGCGTCTCCGCGATGATGACCGGACTGTCGCCTTCGACCTCGTCTTCACGCGACGCCTCGAACACCGTGTAGTTCGCATTGTCGTCGATCATCTCGAGCGGCGGCGTGACCGCGGCACCGTTGCGGGATTTGAGCCGGCGCATGTAGCGGCGCAGCTGGGTTTCGATGCGATCCGCGGCCTGGTCGAAGCAGGGATGGGCGTCCATTGCGTTGCCACTGCCCTTGAGGATCACGCCCTGCATCACATGCGCGACGATATCGCACGAAAAGCCGTTGCCGTGCTGACCGCGGCCGAAGGTCACATGCGCGGACAGACTTCGGGAGAAATATTTGTCGGCAACTGCGTGGAGCCGCTCTTCGACATGGGTTCTGAGCGCGTCGCCCGTGTTCACCTGATGTCCCGAAACGCGAATTTCCATAACAAATCTCCACTCTTGGTCAGGCGGTGGTGAAGCGGCCGGAGCCACGGCACCATCCGCACAAACACGGATCAGATAGTCAGCTCGCAGCGCCCTCCAGCCAGAGCGGCGCGTCGAGCTTCGCAACAAATGCCTTATGCCTCTCCAGTTCCTCCTCGCTTGGGTGATGGGGTCGCATCGTCCTGATCGTGCGGCGCGCCGCGACCAGCGAGGGCGTCGTGACCAGGATCGTCTCCTCGACGACAATATTGCCGATCGACAGGCCGATCTGCCGGCCGCCGGTCAGCTCGACATAAAGCTGGGCGAGTAGCTGGGCATCGAGCAGCGCGCCATGCTTGACGCGGTGGCTGCGATCGATGCCGTAGCGGCTGCACAGCGCGTCCAGGCTATGCTTCGCGCCCGGATGCGCCTTGCGGGCCAGCGCCAGCGTGTCGATCATGCGCCCGACATGGACCTCAGGATGGCCGCAGGCCTTCAGTTCCCAGTTGAGGAAGCCGAAGTCGAAGCTGGCGTTGTGCGCGACCAGCGGACTGTCGCCGATGAATTCGAGCAGCTCGAGCGCGCGCGTACCGAACAGTGGCTTGTCGCTCAGGAACCGATCCGACAGGCCATGGACCTGTTCCGCCTCGAACGGCATCGGCCGGCCGGGGTTGAAATAGGCGTGGAAAGTGCGTCCGGTCTCGACCCGGTTGACCAGTTCGACACAGCCTATCTCGACCAGCCTGTCCCCAGTGACTGGATTCAGACCGGTTGTTTCGGTGTCGAATATGATTTCGCGCATGTCTGGCAATATCGGACTCCATGCGCCTGCAAGCAAGTGATCAGATGACGAACGGCGGCGCGGGTACGTCCAATCGTCCCGCCGTTATCGATCACGAAATCGGCCCGCGCGCGCTTGACCTGGTCGGGCAGCTGCAGCGAGCGGATGTGCCGCAATTTCAACGGGTTCATTCCCGGCCGCGCGAGTACGCGTCGCGCCTGTTTCCAGGGCGGAGCGGACACGACCGCGATCGCATCGACCTGCCGCCATCCTTTTTTCTCAAACAGCAAGGGAATATCGAGCACCACCAGCGGCCGGGCGCGATGGCGGCGCAGGAACAGCCGCCGCGACTCGGCGAGCACCGGGTGGATGATGCGTTCGAGCCGGTGCAGCGCCGCGCGGTCGCCGAGCACCGCCTTGCCGAGCACAGCCCGGTCTATCCCATGGGGGCCTGCGGTGCCGGGAAAGGCGGCCTCAATCGTAGCGACCAACTGCCCGCCGCGGCCCTGCAGCCGATGCACTTCGGCATCCGCATCATAGACCGGTACGCCCGCCCGGGCGAACATCGCCGCCACGGTGGACTTGCCCATGCCGATCGAACCGGTGAGACCCAATATGATCATGCCAGCAGCTTCGCCCGCAACATGTCATCGGCGTCGCGCGGGGCGGGCGTCCCGAAGAACAGGGCGAATGCAGCTGCCGCCTGGCCGATCAGCATGTGCAGCCCGTCGATGGTGCGCAACCCGCGCGCGCGCGCCTCGGCCAGCAGCGGCGTCTCCAGCGGCGCATAGACGATGTCATAGACGACCGAGCCGGGCGGGACATGGCTGAAGTCCAGCAGCAACGGCGGCTGGCCGGCCATGCCGAGCGACGTGGCGTTGACGACAAGATCGAGCATCCCCTCGCGATCGTCCCAGGGAAAGTCGGTCGGGGTGGCAAAATGGTCGAGCGAAGCCATCAGCCGCTCGTCGGGCTCGAAGCTCTCGCGCAGCCTGCGCACCTGATCGATGTTGCGGGCGGCAACGACGATGGTGAAGCCGTAATCGTGGAGCGCGAGGCAGATCGCCTTGGCGGCACCACCGGCACCGAAGATTCGCGCCATGCGAAACAGGTGGTTCTGCCGGAGCAGCGGCTGCAGCGGCTCGAGAAATCCCGCATAATCGGTATTATAGCCGACGAGCTTTCCGTCTTCACGCCGCACCGTGTTGACCGCGCCGATCCGCTCGGCGGCGGGGTCGAGCCGGTCGAGCAGAGCGATCACCGCCTGTTTGTGGGGGATGGTGACGTTGCAGCCGCGCCAGAGCGGATCGCTCCGCCGCTGTTCGAAATAGCTCTCAAGCTGTTCGGACCGGATATGAGACGCACGATATTCCGCAGCGATACCAGCACGTTCGAGCCAATGCTTGTGGATGATAGGCGATTTGCTGTGGCTGATCGGATCGCCGATCACTTCGGCATATGGCTTGGCGGCCGCCATGATCGGCAGGTCGAGCTGCTGGCTCATGACGATAACACCCCCCGGATGCGCAGATAATCGAGCAGCGGCAGCAGCGGCAAACCGAGGATGGTGAAATGGCTGCCCTCGATCCTCGCGAACAGTTGCGCGCCGGGGCCCTCGATCCGGTACCCACCGACGCAGCCGCCGATCTCGGGCCATTCGAGGTCGAGATAGGAGTCGATGAAGGCGTCGCTTAGCGGCCTGACATGCATCGCGGCCATGTCGACATGCCGCCACACCGCCGTGCCTCCCTGGCAGATCACCGCAGCGCTATAGAGCCGGTGCCGCTGCCCGCTGATCGCGCGCAACAGCGCCCGCTGCTCATCGCGGCTTTCGGCCTTGTCGAGCATGGTGCCGTCGTCGAGCGCGACTGTGGTGTCGCAGCCGAGCACCAATTCGGCCGGATGGCGGCGCGACAATTTGGTCGCCTTCAGTTCGGCGAGCGCGTCGGCGAGATTGCGGGCGCCGACGCCTTCGGCGCGCAGCGATGCCTTCATCGCGTCCTCATCGACGCCGGCGGCCATCGCCTGGTGCGGGACCCTGGCGGCATCGAGCATCGCGCGGCGAGAGGCGGATTGCGAAGCAAGGATCATCATGTCGCCTTGCCGCGGCCACCGTCATTCCCGCGCATGCGGGAGGATGACGAAGAAGAACAGGTGGAGACCCGCAGATACATCATGGGCCCGGATCGCCCTGCGGCGAGCGCTCGTTGACGAGGTTGATGATCGCCGCGGCGGTTTCCTCGATCGAGCGCCTGGTAACGTCGATCACCGGCCAACCCTGGTCCGAGAAGATACGGCGGGCAAAGGTAAGCTCGGCGACCACCGCTTCCTGGTCGACATAGGCGGTTTCCGGCGACTGGTTGAGCGTCAGCAGCCGGTTGCGGCGGATCTGGATCAACCGGTCGGGACTGGTTGTCAGGCCGACGATCAGCGGGTGGACCAGCCGGTAGAGCGCCGGCGGTGGCGGCGATTCCACCACCAGCGGCACATTGGCGACCTTGTAGCCGCGATTGGCGAGATAGATCGAGGTCGGGGTCTTCGACGACCGCGACACGCCGGTCAGGATGACATCCGCCTCCTCCCAGTCTTCGCCACCGATGCCGTCGTCATGGGCGATCGTATATTGGATCGCTTCGACCCGGGCATAATAAGCCGCGTCGAGGATATGCTGGCGGCCCGGCCGGGCGAGCGCTTCCTGGCCCAGCAGCTGCGACAGCGCGTCGATCACCGGGTCGAGCGCCGACACGATCGGCAGGCCAAGCGCATGGCAGCGCGTCTCAAGCCTTTTGCGGATGTCGTTGTTGACCAGGGTGAAAATGACCAGTCCGGGACGCTGGGCTATTTCGAGCATGATCCGATCGAGGTGGCCCTGGCTGCGGACCATCGGCCAGAAATGCTTTATGGTCTCGACGCCGTCGAACTGGGCGAGCCCGGCTTTGGCGATATTCTCCAGAGTCTCACCGGTCGAGTCCGACAGAAGGTGGAGATGAAGCCGGATCATCGGCCGGCCCGCCGGCACGTCGTTGCCTGGTCGGAAACCGCTGTGCAACTTGTGTTCGTTACAGGGACGACTCTGTGGAAAACCATGGGGATGGGGCTAGCGGAACCACGGGGGCGCTTTCAAGCGGCGCTTTCATCCCCATCGCTAGCATTTCCTCCGACATATCATCCACAGTGGAGCGAATCGCCCAGCTAGCTGTGGATAATGGGCATGGGCGGCCGAGACTCGGTACAGTCCTTTGGTTTCACCCGAGTCAAGCTGTTGGCAATCGAAGCAACTGTGAATAAACCCCGGCTCGCGCCTGCCTACTACCTCTTCAGACTCTCTCTTAATATTCTATATAAGGAAGAAGATGGCTGCTCTGTTCGTCGAATCGCGCCCCTTGCTATCCGTGCTCAAGGGCGAAAAGCAGGAGCGGCCGCCAATCTGGCTGATGCGCCAGGCGGGTCGTTATCTGCCCGAATATCGCGCGCTCCGGGCAGAGAAGGGTGGCTTCCTCGAGCTGGCCTATGACAGCGATGCCGCGTCGGAGATAACGCTACAGCCGATCCGCCGGTTCGGTTTCGACGGCGCGATCCTGTTCTCCGATATCCTCGTCATCCCGCATGCCCTGGGCCAGGATCTGCGGTTCGAGGCCGGCGAGGGGCCTCGCCTCTCGCCGACCCTCGTCGACCGCACCCTGGCGACGCTGGCCCCTGCGCCCCAGCGGCTGCTGCCGATCTACGATACGGTGCGCAAGGTCCGCGCTTCGCTGCCCGCCGAGACGACCTTCCTGGGCTTTGCGGGCAGTCCCTGGACGGTGGCGACCTATATGGTGGCGGGGCAGGGCAGCAAGGAACAGGCCGAGACCCGGCGGATGGCCTATCGCGATCCGGTCGCGTTCGGCGCGATCATCGATGCGCTGGTCGATGCCACTGCCGATTATCTCGGCAAGCAGATCGAAGCGGGCGTCGATGCGGTCCAGCTGTTCGACAGCTGGTCGGGAAGCCTTGCTCCGCGCGAGTTCGAGCGCTGGGTGATCGCGCCCACCGTCGAGCTGGTGAAGCGCCTCCATGCACGGCATCCCGGGGTTCCGGTGATCGGCTTTCCCAAGGGGGCGGGCGGCAAGCTGCCAGCCTATGCGCGCGAAACCGGTGTGGACGCGATCGGGCTCGACGAAACCGTCGATCCACGCTGGGCCCACGCCAACCTTCCCGAACGGCTGCCAGTGCAGGGCAACCTCGATCCGCTATCGCTGATTGCCGGCGGTACAGCGCTCGACGAGGCGGTCGACGCGATCATGGGGGCTTTCCCAGGGCGGCCGCATGTGTTCAACCTTGGCCATGGAATCCTGCTCGACACTCCGATCGCCCATGTCGAACAGCTGCTTGCGCGCGTGCGGGGCTGATCGATGAGCGGGCTCGCAACAGGCTTCCTGGGCAATGCCTATCCCTGGGTGAAGGCCGCGCACCTGATCTTTGTGATCTTCTGGATGGCCGGGCTGTTCATGCTGCCGCGATTCTTCATCTATCATCAGGCTTCAACACCCGGATCGACGGAAGATCGCGCCTGGATCGAGCGCGAGCGACGGCTGCGGTCGATCATCATCAATCCGGCGATGATATTGGTCTGGCTGTTCGGGCTGACGCTCGCCTTCGATCAGGACCTGTGGAGCGTGCGCTGGTTCCAGGCCAAATTTCTCGCGGTTTTCCTGCTGAGCGGCTATCATGGCTGGGCGGTCGGCTATGGCCGCCGGATGGCCGCAGGGTATCGCGCACCCTCCGACGGACCACTGCGGCTGATGAACGAGATCCCCGGAATCGCCACCGCCGTCATCGTCATCCTCGTGATCGTGAGGCCGTTCTGATGCCGCTCCCGCCATCCACCCTGAAGTGGTTCGCCATAGCCGCCCTGTTCGCCGGATCGGCAGCCCAGGCCGAGGAGCAGGAGCCGATCCTGCGCTGTCTCACTGCAACGTCTTCGCTTGCCTCGAGCAGCGACAAGGGCATTGCCCAGATCGGCGTGCTCAACAGCCTGTACTGGCTCGGCCGGCTCGATCCCACGCTCAGCGAGGCGGTGATCGAAAAGCGCATCGCGGCGATCTCGGCGAGCATGACCAAGGAATCTCTCCAGACCGAAGTCGGCCGCTGCGGCCGGGAGCTCGCCGAGCGTGGCGCGATGATGGAGCGGATCGGCAAGAGACTGAAGGACCAGGCGGCTCGGCGCGACACACGCTAGACTTTTTCTGGCCAGGAAGACTATCGGTTCGGCGCTGCTTGAACAGCGTTCATCCTCCGTTGCCGGCTTGACTTGATCGCGGCTGCCGCCTAATCCGCATCGTAGAACAGGCCTGCCGTTCGTGCTGGGTACCTTTCTCCCTTTCCGTTGTCAGATAGCGCGCTTCACGCCCGCTCCCGTTCTTCCGAACCAGCCGGTCAAGCACCCAGGAACTCCGTAGATGCATTTGAAGGACCTCAAGAAGAAAAGCCCCGCCGATCTGGTCAGCATGGCTGAGGAGCTCGGGGTCGAGGGTGCATCGACGATGCGCAAGCAGGACCTGATGTTCGCGATCCTCAAGGTCGAGGCGGAAAATGGCGAGCAGATCATGGGCGAGGGCACGATCGAGGTGCTGCCCGACGGCTTCGGCTTCCTGCGGTCACCTGAGGCCAATTATCTGGCCGGTCCCGACGACATCTATGTTTCGCCCAACCAGGTCCGCAAATTCGGCCTGCGCACTGGCGATACCGTCGAAGGCGAGGTCCGCGGCCCCAAGGATGGCGAGCGCTATTTCGCGCTCACCAGGCTGATCTCGATCAACTTCGACGATCCCGACGTGGTTCGTCACCGCGTGAATTTCGACAATCTTACGCCGCTTTATCCGGAGCAGAAGCTCAACCTCGATACGCTCGATCCGACCGTCAAGGACAAGTCTGCCCGGGTGATCGACATCATCTCGCCGCAGGGCAAGGGCCAGCGCGCGCTGATCGTCGCGCCGCCGCGGGTCGGCAAGACCGTGCTTCTCCAGAACATGGCGAAGGCGATTACCGACAACCATCCCGAAGTGTTCCTGATCGTGCTGCTGATCGACGAGCGGCCCGAGGAAGTCACCGACATGCAACGCTCGGTGAAGGGCGAGGTGATCTCCTCGACCTTCGACGAACCCGCCCAGCGCCACGTCCAGGTCGCCGAGATGGTGATCGAGAAGGCCAAGCGCCTTGTCGAGCACAAGAAGGATGTGGTGATCCTGCTCGATTCGATCACCCGCCTTGGCCGGGCCTACAACACGGTGGTGCCGTCGTCGGGCAAGGTGCTGACCGGCGGCGTCGACGCCAATGCGCTGCAGCGGCCTAAGCGTTTCTTCGGCGCTGCGCGCAACATCGAGGAGGGCGGCTCGCTCTCGATCATCGCAACCGCGCTGATCGACACCGGCAGCCGCATGGACGAGGTGATCTTCGAGGAGTTCAAGGGCACCGGCAATTCCGAGATCGTGCTCGATCGCAAGGTAGCCGACAAGCGCATCTTCCCGGCGATGGACGTGGGCAAGTCCGGCACCCGCAAGGAAGAGCTGCTCGTCGACAAGGGCAAGCTCAGCAAGATGTGGGTGTTGCGCCGTATCCTCATGCAGATGGGCACGATCGACGCGATGGAGTTCCTGCTCGACAAGATGAAGGACTCCAAGAGCAACGAGGATTTCTTCGACTCGATGAACCAGTAACCGCGAGGAGCGGGGTGTTTGGCTTCCGGATCGATCGTTTCGATCGGCACGGCCAATATCGGCTATGTTCTATCGGTGGGGCGCTGTTCCTTATCGCGATGCTCTACGAGAAGGCTTTCACGCGTTCGAGGCGCTGGCGAAGCTTCGCGGCTGGCTTGCCTCGGTCGTGTGTAGCTTTGACGCTACCGTAACAGGCTCGACATGAGCGCTCCTTAGGCTAGGGACAGCACATGCTCGAGCTCTGGAACCACATCGCCGCCGATTTCGCCAATATTGGCAGTCCCTCCGCACTTTCGGCCTTTTTCCAGGTGCTGATGATCGACGTGATGCTAGCCGGCGACAATGCGATCGTCGTTGGGGCGCTTGCGGCGGGCTTGCCGGCCGAGCAGCGCCGCAAGGTCATTCTGATCGGTATCATCGCGGCGCTCGTCCTGCGTATCATCTTCGCCGTGAGTGTGAGCCTGCTGATGAACATCGTCGGGCTGGTATTTGCCGGTGGCCTGCTGTTGCTGTGGGTCGCCTGGCGGATGTTCCGCGAATTGCGTCACGCCGGGGCTGCCGAGGGCGACGACCAGGCCGAGCATGACGGCATCCCGCAGAGCAGGAGTTTCGTCTCGGCTGCCTGGGCAGTGGCGCTCGCCGATGTTTCGATGAGCCTAGACAACGTGCTCGCCGTGGCGGGTGCGGCGCGCGCGCATCCGGGCATTTTGGTGATAGGCCTGCTGCTTTCGGTAGCGCTGATGGGCATCGCGGCCAATCTGATCGCCCGCTATATCGAGCGCTATCGCTGGATCGCCTATGTCGGCCTGGCGGTGATTCTCTATGTCGCCGTGAAGATGATCTGGGAAGGCGCCGTCCCGCTGCTGTCGATGGCCGGCTGAGTGCGCCGGCGCGGCTTTTCACAAGCTTTGAGCGCGCGGTTTGATCGGCGCAGTTCTGCGGCGGCGCGGAACGACGTTGACGACGCGAGCCGTCTGATACCTGCTTCTTTCGGCGCTGCGGGGCAGGAGGATGCTGGTCACGGTATCAGGATGATCGATCCGCTCGTGCGACGCGTTTCGAGTGCCAGCTGTGCTTCGGCAGCATCGCGTAGCGGCAGGCGGAGGCCGATCTCGATATCGAGTTTTCCTGCTGCGATCATCGCGAACAACGCTCCTGCCGCTGCATCGAGCTCCGCCCTATCGGCAATATAGTCGAACAGCCTCGGTCTGGTGAGGAACAGCGAACCGCGGCGGGTCAGTTCGAGCGGGCTTGTCGGCGGCACCGGACCCGAGGCATTGCCGAAGCTGACCATCAGCCCGCGCCGCCTCAACGAATCGAGCGAAGCCTCCCAGCTGGCCGCACCGACGCCGTCGAATACCGCGTCGACCCCGCAGCCATCGGTCGTCTCACGCACCGCCGCCGCCAAGACGTCGAAGCCGCAGTGCAGCGACAGCTCGGCGCCGAGCTGTTTCGCCAGCGCGGCCTTCTCGGCGCTACCGCCATGGGCGATGACCTTCACGCCAATGGCATTCAGCCACTGCACGAGGAGCCGCCCGACGCCACCGGCCGCAGCGAGCACGAGGGCGGTCTGCCCCGCCTTCATCTTGGCGCAACCGGCTATCAACGCGTGCGCGGTCAGGCCCTTGAGGATAGCTGCCGCTGCCGTTTCGTCACCGATATCATCGGGAAGGGCGATCAGCCGATCGACCGGGACGTCCTGCCAAGTCGCATAGCTGCCCGGTGTCCACAGCGCATAGCCGACGCGCTTACCGGTCTGCAGCGCGGTCACGCCTTCGCCGATCGCTTCGATTATCCCAACCGCTTCGACGCCCAGCGCCGCCGGCAGCGGTTGTGGGTAGAGGCCAGTGCGATGATATATGTCGATGAAGTTCACGCCGATCGCGCGATGGCGAACCCGCACATGGCCGGGCGGCACCGGCCCGTCGTCGATCGGCACGGCGGCGATGACCTCGGGACCGCCAAAAGCCTGCGCGACGAGCCGGTAGCCGCTCATGCGAGATGCTGTGCGAAGAACGCCTCGGTGCGGCCATCTGCAAGTTGCGCGCCTGCCTCGTTGCGGCGATTGCCCATCTGGGCGGCAAAGCCATGGTCGAGGCCGGGATAGTCGTACAGCGTCACCTTGGGGTGGCCGTCGAGCCCCTCGTGCATCTTCTGCTGGGCCTCGGCCGGTACGAAACCGTCGGCTTGGGGAATGTGGAGCATCAGCGGATGGGCGATGGCGTGCGCCTCGCCGAGAAGGCCATCGAGACCGACGCCATAATAGCCCACTGTCGCGTTGATGTCGGTGCGGGTGGCGGTCAGGAAGGCGAGCCGTCCGCCCAGGCAATAGCCGACCGCCCCGACTTTGCCGCCGCCAACCATCTTGCGGGCTTCGCGGATCGTTGCCTCTATGTCTCTGATCCCGGCTTCCTGATCGAATTCGCCGAACAGCCTAAAGCCTTCCTGCAGGTCATCGGGTACATCGGCGTCGAGTTCTATGCCGGGCCTTATGCGCCAGAACAGGTCGGGCGCGATCGCCAGATAGCCCTTCGACGCCCACTCGTCGCATTTCGCGCGAATCCCGGCGTTAACGCCGAAGATCTCCTGGATCACGATGACGGCCGCCTTCGGTGCGGAAACCGGCTGCGACGTATAGGCAAGAAACTCCTCATCTCCACCTAACGTGTTGATTTCAGTGTAGCTTTTCATAGAAGGCCTCCTCTTCGCTCATGGTCCAGCAGCCATGTCTTGGTGACGGTTCCGCGCCCCGCCGAATAGTGCCCGATCGCGCCGCCGCTGCCTACCACGCGGTGGCAGGGTATCACGATCGGGAAGGGGTTGCGCGCGCAGGCCTGACCGATGGCGCGGGGGCTCGATCCTGCGGCCTTCGCGACCGCCCCGTAGCTCAACGTCTCGCCGGGCGGGATGCCGGTGATCGCCGCGCGCAAAGCTTCGCCGCGCACGGTGGCCATCGGAGCGAGCGGCACGTTGAAGGCGGTGAAGCCCGCCGAGAAATAGGCGCTTAGCTGCCGCACCGCCTCGGCGACGGGCGAACCCGGTGCTGGTGCCGATGGATCGTCGTCGCGAGCGGCCGGCATCGGTTCGCCGCCGTCAAGAATATGAATCGACCGCAGATGGAGATCATCGCCATCGATAAGGATGGGCCCCAGGGCCGAGAGGAGGATCGCTTTTGTCATGGACGTGCGCTTCGCGAGACTCTAGCGATAGCGTATGGCGTTTCAATGATGTTGGAGGCGTGCGTGAAGGTCACGGTAGATGTCGATTGCACGCCCGAAGAGGCGCGCCGGTTCATGGGATTGCCTGACATGTCGGCTGTCCACGAAGTCTATACCGATAAGATGCGGAAGTTCGTCGAGGAAGGCGTCACGCCCGATGCGCTGCAGGACATGATGCGCAACTGGATGCCGATGGGCGAAGCGGGCATGAATCTGTGGCGGACCATGTTCGATCAGATGAGTCGTGCAGGCGGCGGACAGTAAGGCGAGCGCCACCGCGACGATCTTTGCCCTGTCGAGCGGCGCGCCGCCGGCGGGGGTTGCGGTGGTCCGGATCAGCGGCCCCCATGCCGGCAGCGTCGTTGATCGCCTGACCGGGCGCCCGCGGCCCGTGCCGCGCCGCGCGGTGCTGCGGACATTGCGAGACCCCGGGAATAGCACGCCCCTCGATCGGGCGCTGCTGCTCTGGCTGCCCGGCCCCGGCAGCGCCACCGGCGAGGATATGGTCGAACTTCATCTCCACGGCGGCCGTGCCGTGACGGCCGCCGTGCTGGAGGCACTGGCGAGACTGGCGGGGCTGCGGGCAGCAGAAGCCGGTGAGTTCACCCGTCGGGCCTTCGAACATGGCCGGATTGATCTCAACGAGGCCGAAGCGCTCGGGGATCTGTTGGCGGCGGAAACCGAAGCGCAGCGGCGAAACGCGATGCTGCTTGCCAGCGGCGCGCTGAGCCGCGCCATCGATGATTGGCAGCACCGAATCCTGGCGCTGTCCGCGAGACTTGAGGCCGAGCTCGACTTTTCCGACGAGGATGATGTCACGCCGTTCGACCCGGGTTTTGCGGATGCGCTGGCCCGGCTCGGCGCGGAGGTGACGCACTGGCAGGGCCGCGCGCCCGTCGAGCGGCTGCGCGACGGCATAAGGGTGGTACTCGCCGGTCCGCCCAATGCAGGCAAATCGACGCTGCTCAACGCATTGGCTGGGCGGGAGGCGGCGATCGTCACCGCGGCCGCCGGAACCACAAGGGACCTCATCGAGGTACCGGTGGCGATCGGTGGCCTTCCTTTTCTGTTGGTCGACACTGCCGGGCTGCACGCCGGCAGCGGCGACATCGTCGAGGCGATCGGCATGGACCGCGCCGCCCAGGCCATCGCCGCGGCCGATATCCTGCTGTGGCTGGGCGAACCCGAAGACGCGCCAGCCGGCGCGATCCGGCTCGGAGCCCAGGCGGACCGGATGTCGCATGAGGTCGCGCGTTTCGACCTCCTGCTGTCCGCCCGATCAGGTGTCGGCATGGGCGCGTTGACCACCCTGCTCATGCGCCGCGCGGCGCAACTTTTGCCCGGGGAAGGGGAGGCGGCGCTGTCTGCGCGGCAACGCGACGCACTGGCACGGCTCGGCGAAGCCTTGGTGTTGGCAGGGGGAGAGGATGATCCCCTGCTGATCGCCGAGGCATTGCGGCTCGCGCGCCGCGCCATCGATGCACTGACCGGTCGTGCGGGAACGGAGGAGATGCTCGATGGCCTGTTCGGGCGTTTCTGCATCGGCAAATGACTGTTCCACGTGGAACAGTTTTGACTCGGCGGCGTGGCTGGGATAGCCGCGCGACATGGCGGATAGCTATGACGTAATTGTGGTCGGCGGCGGCCATGCTGGGTGCGAAGCAGCGGCCGCTGCGGCGCGGATGGGTGCACGGGTTGCGCTGGTCAGCATGCGCCGGGACATGATCGGCGCGATGTCGTGCAATCCGGCGATCGGCGGTTTGGGCAAGGGACATCTCGTGCGCGAAGTCGATGCCTGCGATGGCCTGATTGCGCGCGCTGCCGATCGGGCGGCACTGCATTACCGCATGCTCAACAGCAGCAAGGGCGCGGCGGTGCAGGGGCCGCGGGTTCAGGCCGACCGTCGACTCTACAAGGCGGCGATTCATGATCTTCTCGGCGAAACCAGCGGCCTCGATATTATCGAGGGATCGGCCGAGCGTCTTATCGGCGATGTTCCACGTGGAACGGGTGGACTGCTGTTGGCAGACGGGAGGCGACTCCACGCATCGGCGGTCGTGCTTGCAACCGGCACGTTCCTGAACGCGCGTCTCCATTTTGGCCTGGATTGCCGCAGCGGCGGGCGCGTTGGGGAAGCGGCCGCCATCGGGCTGGCGGATCAACTCCGGGCACTGAATCTGCCGATGGGGCGTCTCAAGACCGGGACGCCACCGCGGCTGGACGGTCGCACCGTCGACTGGGCGGGGCTCGATCGACAACCGTCCGATCAAACGGCGTGGACCTTTTCCGCGATGAGCTTGGGCCGTTCGGTACCCCAACTCGCTTGTGCGATCACGCGGACCAACGGCGAGACCCACAAAATCATCCGCAACAGCCTTGACCGGTCACCGCTCTTCTCCGGCGTGATCGAGGGGGTCGGGCCGCGCTATTGTCCTTCGATCGAGGACAAGGTCCACCGCTTCGCCGACCGCGACAGCCATCAGATCTTTCTGGAGCCGGAGGGACTCGACGATTCCACCGTCTATCCCAATGGGGTGTCGACATCGCTTCCTGCGGATGTGCAGCTCGCCATGCTGCGGACGGTGAAGGGGCTTGAGCGTGTCGAGATCGTCCAGCCCGGCTATGCCGTCGAATATGATTATGTCGATCCGCGCGCGCTGACCGCCGGACTGGCGCTGCGCGCGCTGCCCGGTGTGTTCTGCGCGGGGCAGATAAACGGCACCACCGGCTATGAAGAAGCCGCCGCACAGGGTCTTGCCGCCGGGATGAATGCGGCTGCCCACGCTGCAGGGCGGGACGAAATCCTGTTCGATCGGGCGACCAGCTATATTGGCGTAATGCTCGACGATCTGACGTTGCAGGGTGTTTCGGAGCCCTATCGGATGCTCACGGCGCGCGCCGAATACCGACTACGATTGCGGGCGGACAATGCGGGCACGAGGCTGACCGACTGGGCAGATGGCCATGGCGTGGTCGGCGCTGCTCGCCGTGCGCTGCACCGATCGCGAAGCTCGGCGCGGGAAAAGCTGCTGTCGGCGCTCGACAGCCGTGCTGTCGGTGCCGTCGAGATGGCGTCGGCCGGCGCGTCGGTTACGGCGGATCACGCGAAACGCAGCCTGTCGGAATGGCTCAGATTCACCGACGTCGGTGCGGAGCATCTCGGCGGCTTCGTTGCGGAACTGAGCGACGTCGCACCCGATGTGGTGGGCGAGGTGATCCAGGATTGCCGTTATGCGCCCTATCTGCTCCGGCAGGACCTGGAGATTGCCCGCCTTCGCGCTGACGAGCGAATCGCGTTGGGCCGGATCACCGACTATGGCTCCATCGGCGGCCTCTCCAACGAGATGGTCGAGCGGCTCAACGCCGCCCGGCCCGCCGATCTGGGCGCCGCGGGACGAATCCGCGGCGTCACTCCGGCGGCGCTTGCTGCGATCATGGTGCACGCCCGGCGGCATGCCGCGTGACGGAGGATGAAGCCCGCACCTGGATGGCGTCCAATGTTCCACGTGAAACGCTGACGCGGGTCGAAGCCTTTGCGGGGCTGATCGTGCGGGAGATGCCGCGGCAGAACCTGATCGCGGCCTCTACCGCCGAGCATATCTGGGTACGTCACATTCTGGACTCGGCCCAGCTCCTGGCGCTCGCACCCATGGGCGCGAGCAGCTGGATCGATCTCGGCGCCGGGGCGGGCTTCCCCGGTATCGTGATCGCGCTGATGGTCCCGAGCCTGCGCGTCACCCTCGTCGAGTCCCGCCGTAAGCGGATCGATTTCCTGACATCGGCGGTCGAGACCCTGGGTTTGGCGGCTCGGGTCACCGTGGCCGGCAAGCGGCTCGAGATGCTCGATGCCACCCATTTTGACGTGATCAGCGCGCGTGCCTTTGCGCCGCTGGATCGACTGCTGCCGCTCGCTCACCGGTTTTCCCGCGACGAGACATGCTGGCTGCTTCCGAAAGGGCGAAGCGCCGTATCCGAACTGGAAGCTGTCATGACTTCGTGGCAGGGTGATTTCCGGATCGTACCCAGCATGACCGATCCCGAGGCGGCGATCATCGCCGCAGCGAAGGTGCAGCCAAGGGCCAGAGGCCAAAAGGAACGCCGATGATCCGCATCGCGATCGCCAACCAGAAGGGCGGAGTGGGCAAGACCACCACCGCGATCAATCTTGCTACGGCGTTGGCGGCGACCGGCTGGCGGGTGTTGCTCATCGATTTCGACCCGCAGGGCAACGCCTCCACCGGCCTGGGCATCGACCAGGCACAGCGCGACAAATCCAGCTACGAACTGCTGCGGGACGACTGCTCGTTGGCCGAGGCGGTGATCCCGACCAAGGTGCCGCGGCTCGATATCGTCCCGGCGACTGTCGACCTGTCCGGTGCGGAGATCGAGCTGATCGAGGTCGAGCGGCGGACCCACAGATTGCACGCCGCCATCGCGCAGGAGGAGTCGCGCTGGGATGTCTGCCTGATCGACTGCCCGCCCTCGCTCGGACTCCTCACCGTCAACGCCCTGGTCGCGGCGAACATGATGCTTGTGCCGCTGCAATGCGAGTTCTTCGCGCTGGAGGGGCTGAGCCAGCTCCTCCAGACGATCGAGCGGGTGCGCGCGCGGTTCAATCCGCAGCTGTCGATCCTCGGTGTCGCCCTCACCATGTATGACCGACGCAACCGGCTGTCGGACCAGGTCGCGAGCGATGTGCGCGCAGTGTTGGGGGATGTAGTGTTCGAAACGGTGATTCCGCGCAATGTACGTCTGTCGGAGGCGCCGAGCCATGGCGTCCCGGCGCTGATCTACGATCATCGCTGCGCCGGTTCCGAAGCCTATATCGCGCTGGCCCGGGAATGCATCACTCGGCTGACCAAGACGGCGCAGGCGGCATGAGCGCCGATACTCCGCGTCGCGGTCTCGGCCGCGGCCTGTCCGCGTTGATGGGTGAAGCGGCGATCGAGCAGCCGACCGCGCCCGGCGCAGCGCGGCCGGCCGGCGTCCAGACCGTTTCGATCTCGCTGCTGGAGCCCAATCCCGATCAGCCGCGGCGGCAGTTCGACGCGGACGCGCTCGACGAATTGGCGGGCTCGATCGCAGCGCGCGGGATGATCCAGCCGATCCTGGTCCGGCCGCATCCGACGATGGGCGGCTACCAGATCGTCGCGGGTGAGCGACGCTGGCGAGCGGCCCAGCGCGCGCGGTTGCACGACGTTCCTGTGATCGTGCGTGAACTTTCGGATACCCAGACGCTCGAGCTCGCAATCGTTGAGAACATCCAGAGACAGGATCTTAACGCGATAGAAGAGGCTGAGGCTTATCAGAGGCTTACCAGCGATTTTGGCCATACCCAGGAAGCGTTGGGCAAGCTTGTCGCCAAATCGCGCAGCCATGTCGCCAATCTGCTGCGGCTGCTGGAATTGCCCAAGCCCGTCCGCGACATGGTGGCCGATGGCCGGCTGTCGATGGGACACGCCCGCGCGTTGATCACGGCGCCGGACGCCGAGGCGCTGGCCGGGGAGGTGCTGCGCCGGGACCTGTCCGTACGCGACACCGAGAAGCTGGCGCGGGCGGGCAAGACCGGCAGCAGCAGCAGCAGCGCGAGGCCCCCCAAGGCCGCCGGTGCGCTCGATGCCGATGTCGGCGCGCTCGAGCGCCAGCTTGGCGATATACTGGGCCTTAAGGTAACGATCGAGCATGGCGACAGGGGCGGCCAGCTGACGGTCGGCTATTCGACGCTCGACCAGCTCGACCTGATCTGTCAGCGGCTGAGCGGCGAGCCGATCTGAGGGTTCTATGAGGGTTGCCATTTAAACCCCGTCCGTGAGGAGAGGTTTCTCAGCGCCGGCCCGCTGCCGCTGCTCGCGCGATGGTCAATATCTCATCGCCGATCAGCACCATGCCGGCGGTTCCCGAGCGCTTGTAGGCGCGTTCGAGCGCGGCGAGGCGGGTGGTGGCAGTGGCGATGCGGTCCGGCGACCAGCGCTGCAGGAGTCCGGACACGACCTTCTGGTCCTTCCAGAAAATGCCGCGGCCGGAGCTCGCCATTACCGCGTCGACGCTCTGGCCGGCCGCAACCTCTGCGCGGAGCGGCGCGATCTGGGCGAGGCGGCGGAGCAGCGCGCGAACCAGGCTGATTCCCTCGGTCGCTCCGATCAGCGCCAGCTCGGCCGCGGCACGCTCTGGGCGGCCGCCCAGTACGGCGTCGACGATCGCGCTGAGATCGCTTTCGTCATTGGCGGCGCCGATCTCCGCAAGCGCGGCGGCGTCGGCCGGTTTCGGATCCTCCGGTGAGGCGTCGAGATACAGCGCCAGCTTTTCAATCTCGCGGCTCATCAACGCCCTATCGGCATTGGTGGCGGAGACCAGCGCCTGGGCGGCGCGTGGCTCGAGCCGCAAACCGTGCTCGCGCGCGATGTCGATCACGACCTTGTCGGCCTGGGCGCCCTCGGGAACATAGCTCGCGAAGGCGAGCGCCGCCGGAGAGGCGAGGGCGAGCTTCACCAGCTTGGCATCCTTGCGCAGATTGCCAGCGACCAACACGACCGGGTTGCCGGCCGACGGTGCCTCCATCAGCGCCTCGACCGCATCGATCGCGTCATCGGTCGCGGGATCGACGCGGATATGGCGGGCGCCGCCGAACAGAGAAATCGATGCCGCCTCATCCGCGAGCAATGCCGGATCGGATTTGAGCTGGCCGGAAGCGAAATCGATCCGCTCCGCATCCGCGCCGAACGCCTTGTCGATCCGCGATGCCAGCATGCGCGAACCCGATTCATCGGGCCCGTAGAGCAGGAACAGGCGGACGGCAGGGTCGGGCTTGTCGAGCGCCCGCGCGATCTGGCCGGCATCAGCCTTCACTTGCCCGCGCTGCGTCCCGCATAGGTTGCGACCCGCGCGACGATCTGGTCGGCGAGGGTTTCGGTCAGCCGTTCAAGCGCGGTCTGTTCGGCGGCCGCGGTGGCATATTCCGACCCGGCGACGTCGATGCCGGCATCGGCCGAGGCGCTCTGGTCCAGCAGCACGCTGCCCGTGGCGGCATCGAGCAGTCGGTAGCGGGCGCGCAAGGTCCGCCGTTCGCGGCTGATGGCATTGTCCTGGCGTACGCCGAAGCCGGTGATCTGGTCGTCCAGTTCGACTTCGAGGCGGAAGCGGGGACTGGCTTGGCCCTGGCGGTGGAGCCGGTCGTTGAGCGCATTGCGAACCAGCCAGCCGCGCTGGCCGCCGATCGGCCCAACCTCGACGGCGCTCAGCGTCGTTGCGACCGGCCCGGCGCCGCCATCGGCATAGAGAGGATGCAGTCCGCAGCCGGACAGCATGGCGGCCAGCGCCAGCGGGGCGAGGAGGCGGGCGGCCAGCTTCATGCGACGATGTTCACGAGACGGTCCGGCACAACGATCACCTTCTTCGGAGCAACGCCTTCGAGCAATTTGCCGATCTTGTCCGACTGCATCGCCATCGCCTCGAGCGCGTCCTTGCTGGCGCCTTTCGGGGCGGTCAGGGTGTCGCGCAGCTTGCCGTTGATCTGTACGGCGATCGTGACCTCGTCGTCGATCAGCAGCGCGGGATCATGCGCCGGCCAGGCCGCATCCGCAACCAGCCCGCTTTCGCCCAGGCGGGCCCAGGCTTCCTCGGCCAGGTGCGGCACCATCGGCGCGATCAGGCGCACCAGCGTACGCGCCGCGGCGGTGCGGCTTGCCGAGGGAGCGGCCTTCTCGATCGTATTGGTGAGTTCGTGGACCTTGGCGATCGCCCGGTTGAAGCCCAGCGTGTCGATATCGGCGGCGATGCCGGCGATTGCCCGGTGCAGCTTGCGATCGAGATCCTTGTCGGCGCCTTCGCCCGGCTCGGACGCATCGGTGATCCGCCACAGCCGGTTGACGAAGCGCCAGCATCCCTCGATGCCGCTCTCGGTCCATTCCAGGTCGCGCTCGGGCGGGCTATCCGACAGCATGAACCAGCGCACCGCGTCGGCGCCATATTGATCGACGATCGGACCGGGATCGACGACGTTCTTCTTGGACTTCGACATCTTCTCGATGCGGCCCAGCGTCGCCGGCTCGCCGGTCGCAGTGACGATACCGTTCGTGACTTCTTCGGGGCTGAGCCACTGGCCGTCCGGCGCCCGGTAGGTCTCGTGCGTCACCATGCCCTGGGTGAACAGCCCGGTGAACGGCTCCTTGATGCCGATCTTGCCGATCCGCTCGAGCGCGCGGGTCCAGAAGCGGGCGTAGAGCAGGTGGAGGATGGCATGCTCTACCCCGCCGATATACTGGCCGACCGGCAGCCAGCTTTCCGCGACGGCGCGATCGAACGGTTTGTCACCCGGCTGGCTGGCAAAGCGGATGAAATACCAGCTGGAATCGGCGAAGGTATCGAGCGTGTCGGTCTCGCGTCGGGCCGGCTTGCCGCAGCTCGGGCAATCGACATGCTTCCACGTCGGGTGGCGGTCGAGCGGATTGCCAGGAATGTCGAAGCTGACATCCTCGGGCAGCACCACCGGAAGCTGCTCCCTGGGGACGCCGACCGGCCCGCAATCCTCACAGTGGATGATCGGGATCGGGGTGCCCCAATAGCGCTGGCGCGAGACGCCCCAGTCGCGCAGCCGCCAGACCGTGGTGCCGGTGCCCCAGCCCTCGGTTTCGCCCCGTGCGATCACCGCGGCCTTGGCGTCCTCGACCGACAGGCCGTCGAGAAAGCTGGAATTGACGATCCTGCCGGGGCCGACATAGGCTTCGTCGTGGATCGGCGCGGCAGCCTCGTCGGGCGAGGGGGCGACGACGCGCTTGACCGGCAGCGCATATTTGCGCGCGAAATCAAGATCGCGCTGGTCGTGGGCCGGGCAGCCGAACACCGCGCCCGTGCCATAGTCCATCAGCACGAAATTGGCGACGAACAGCGGCAGCTTCCAGCTTGGATCGAGCGGGTGGATCACCGATAATCCGGTATCATATCCCTTCTTTTCAGCGGTTTCGATCTCGGCCGCGGCGGTGCCGGTGCGCTTGCATTCGGCGATGAACGCCTCGAGCGCCGGGTCGCCGGCGCCGAGCGCCTGCGCGATCGGGTGATCGGCGGCGATCGCCGCGAAGCTCGCGCCGAACAGCGTATCCGGCCGCGTCGTGAACACCTCGAGGTCGGTGATGTTGCGGGCGGGCGCGTCGAGCTGGAAGGTGAAGCGCATGCCCTGCGACTTGCCGATCCAATTCTCCTGCATCGTCCGGACCTTTTCGGGCCACTGGTCGAGCGTGGAGAGGCCTTCGAGCAGTTCCTCGGCGAAGTCGGTGATCTTGAGGAACCACTGACTGAGCTTGCGTCGTTCCACCAGGGCGCCCGAGCGCCAGCCGCGGCCGTCGATCACCTGCTCGTTGGCGAGCACGGTCATGTCGACCGGATCCCAGTTGACGGCGGCTTCCTTGCGATAGACCAGGCCGGCGGCGTAGAGATCGAGGAACAGTGCCTGTTCCTGGCCATAATAATCGGGCTCGCACGTGGCCAGTTCCCGGCTCCAGTCGAGCGCGAAGCCCAGCCGCTTCAGCTGCTCGCGCATCGCCGCGATATTGGCGCGGGTCCAGTCGCCAGGGTGGACCTTCTTTTCCATCGCCGCGTTTTCTGCGGGCATGCCGAAGGCGTCCCAACCCATCGGGTGGAGCACCTCATGGCCCTGCATACGCCGGAACCGGGCGAGCACGTCGCCCATCGTATAGTTGCGGACATGGCCCATATGGATGCGCCCCGATGGATAGGGGAACATCTCAAGCACATAGCTTTTCGGTTTGGGGCTGTCGTCGCGCGCATGGAAGGTGCCCTGGCTCTCCCAGACCCCCTGCCAGTGCGCGTCCGCCTTCACATGGTTGAAACGCGCGTTCACGTGGTCATTGGCCTTTTACCCGGCGCTCAGCCGGCAATGGTCGCGCGGCGCAGATCGCGCGCCTTGGTCAGGATGATGTCTTCAAGCTTCTGGGCGGTCGCGGCCTGCACCGCGGAATCGACCCAGCTGCCGTTCGCCAGCACCTGACGCTGCGGCGCCACGCGCACCGCGTCGGCGCGCAGGTCCGAGTCGAGGATGGTGACGGTCAGCTTCATCCGCTCGGCCGGCTGGTTCGGATTGGTGTACCAGTCGGTGACGATCACGCCGCCGTTCGAATCGGTTTGCAGCAGCGGCATGAAGGAAAGCGTCTCGAGCGACGCTTTCCACAGATAGGCGTTCACGCCGATCGTCGTGGTCTTCGCCGCTGCCACGTCGGATGCAAACTGAGCCTTGTTCTTGCCGCCGCCGCAGCCGGCCAGCGAGGCGACAAGGGCTAGGGCGATCCCGGTGCGAAGGGTAGGGCTGGTCATCTTGGAGGCGGTCCTTGCGGCTCAATCTGCGGGGCGTTCTGCGCGATGCGCCGTTATAGACGTACCGACCGGCCCCGCAAGACCGAACGGGCCCGGGCGTCATGGCCCCTCAACCTCATGACGTGCAAAGCGGAGTGGAGGTCGATGCCGGTCATCGAGGGCGGGAGAGCGAACAGATTGTGGAGTCTGTGCAACAGCCGCCGGATTTCGCCAAAAGGCATATGGCAACGACTCACGGGGGGTGATAGGCATCCCATATATAAAAGAATGAGTTACGCAGGATGACATATCAGGGGGTCCACGGAAAGCTGGTTGGCGCCGTCGTTGCGGCGGCGCTGCTGCTGTGCGCCCCGGCCATATCCGCGAACCCCGCGCCCACTCCCAAAGTGAAGATCGACCGCAAGAAGGCCAGAGGTATCGGCTTTTTCGCGCCGGTCGCCGCCGATCCGCGGCAGGCGGCGCTGTTCGATCGCGTGGGCGGCAGCTTCGCCGAACCCAACTTCCGGTTTACGCCTTCGGGCGGCAGCAGCAAGCGCGCGGTCACCGTTGCGATTCGCGCGCGCAACAACCGTTCGAACGCCGGAATGACGGTGGCGGTCAACAGCCCTGCGATCAATGCCGGGCTGGCGCCCTCGGCCTATAGCCTGGGCGCTTCGCTTGGCTGGAAGCATTTCGCGCTATCGGGCGATTTCGCGCGGATCGATGGCGGTGCGGTGCCGGACGACCGTCAGCTCGCGGATATCGGCGTGAGCTATTCGGGCTCGAAGTGGAGCACCCGCCTGTTGTTCGGTGCGGAGCGCGCCACCGGTCAGAACAATCTCGGCGGTCCCGACGAAGCGCTGTCGGTCGACCTGGGCGGCTCCTATTCGCTCACCCGCAATCTCGAACTGTCCGGTGGCCTGCGCTACAAGACGCAGCGCGAGCGCCTGGACATGACGAGCGATCTGCGCCGCGACAGCCAGGCGATCTATATCGGGACGGCGTTCCGCTTCTAGAGTGATTTCAAGTCAGGTCGAATCACCTGACGACCGGAAATCACGGCAACAAAAGTCTAGGGCCCCACGCGTCGATCGCCGCCCATCCGTAAGCACCGCAGCGCACGGCCATCCTTCCCCTGATCCGGTCCATGCCGCCCAGTGCGATTACAGGTAGCAGGGTCGCTCGAGCCAGCGTGGCGAAACGCATCCGGCCGAGCGACCGGGCGCCGGCATGCGAGCGCGTCGCGTGCAGTGGCGACAGGAAGATCGCGGCTGCGCCCGAACGCTCCGCACGCCTGATCTCGCGCAGGCTATGGGCCGGAGCGGTACCGTAGCGGGGCGGGTGGGCCAGGGCATGATGCGCGCCGTCTGCCCGCCAGCGGCGCGCCTCGCGATCTCCGGCGGCAAGCAGCAGAACGAGGCCCTGTTTCCGGGCGATCCGCCGCACCCGCTCGAACAGCTGCCGCCGTTCCGTCATGGCGCTGGCCTTGTGACGAAAAACGATACCCGCTCCGGCCGGCAGGCGCGCGATCGCCGCCCATAAGCCGTTGCCCTGGCGCTCGTCGGTCATCATCCACAGGCGCGGAAGCTCGGGGTGGCGGGGCCTCATTGCGCCACCTATAGCGAAGCGCATGGCCGATATCGACACCACCGCCGCCCGACGCCTTGCCGACATCCGCAAGCGCATCGCCCATGCCGCCGAGCTTGCCGGACGCGATCCCGCCGGAATCGAGCTGATCGCAATCTCCAAGACGCGTGAAGCGCCCGACATCGCCCCGCTGCTCGCGGCCGGCCAGGCGAGCTTCGGCGAGAATCGTGTCCAGGAGGCCGAAGCGAAATGGCCGGCGCTGCGGGAGGGCCGCGCCCTGCGCATCCATGTCGTCGGCCAGCTCCAGTCCAACAAGGCGCGCGAAGCGGTCGCGCTGTTCGACGCGATCCACTCGATCGACCGTCCTTCGCTGATCGAGGCGCTGGCGCGCGCGCTCGGCGCGAGCGAGCGCCGGCCCGACTGCTTCATCCAGGTCAATATCGGCGAGGAGGCGCAGAAGGGCGGCTGCGCGATCGCTGATCTACCGACCATCCTGCAGCAGGCGCGCGACGCCGGCTTGGCGGTGGCCGGCCTGATGGCGGTGCCGCCCGCCGAAGTCGAGGCCGCACCCTATTTCGCGCTGCTCGCCAAGCTCGCCCGGCGGCATGGGCTGGCGGGCCTCAGCATGGGCATGTCCTCCGACTTCGAAACGGCGGTGATGCTGGGCGCGACCCATGTGCGCGTCGGCACGGCCTTGTTCGGCGAGCGTCGATGACAGGATCGGTCGCCATCAGCTCCTGAACCAGCGCGCCGCGGCGAAATAAGCTGCGACGCCAAGTCCGACCAGCACGCTGAACCCGGTCACCGCCCAGAAGGACAGCGGGTGGTGAGCATAGGGGATGCCATCGACGTTCATCCCGAACAGGCCGGTGACGAAGGTGAGCGGCAGGAAGATCAGCGCAACCACCGCGATGATCAGCGAGCGGCGATCGATCTTCTCCGCGCGGAGATCGGTGATCTGTTCGTGCAGCAGCGCCGATCGCTCGCGCACCGCCTCGAGCTCCTCGGCCATGCGTGCGAAGCGGTCGGCGGCCTCGCGCAGGTGGATGCGGTCTTCATCCTCGATCCAGCCATATTCGAGCTGCGACATCGCCTCGAGCGCCTGCCGCTGCGGGACGATGAAGCGGCGGTAGCTGATCGCGGTCGACCGCGCCTTGGCGATGTTCCGCCGCAGCGCGAAACCCTCGGCGGACAGCGCCAGCTCGCAGTCGTCGACCTGGTCGCCGAGATCGGCGACCACCGGATCGAGCTGGTGGCTGATCTGGACGGCGAGCGCCGCGATGAAGTCGCCGGGATCGAGGAACTCGCCCCGCTCCATCCGTTCGCGCAGATTTTCGAGCCCGGCCATATGACGATAGGTCACCGACACTACTCGCCCGCGCTCTGCCCAGATCCGGATCGAGACCAGTTCGTCGCCTTCCTCCTCGACGCTGAGGCGCGGTCCGCGAAGGTTGATGATCACGCCCTCGTGGAGCGGCTGGCAGCGCGGCCGGGTTTCGGCAGTGGTCAGGTTGAGGCGTGCGGTCGGCGGCAGCGCGTGCGCATCGTCGTCGAGCCAGCGCATCGCCTCCTCGTCTCGTCCGTCGAGATGTGTCCAGCAGAAATGCCCATTGTGGCGCTCGCCGATCGTCCAGCTGGTTGTCATGCGATCTCCAGATCGATCGAAAGGCCTGGACCAGGCATGGCGGGCGCAACGGGGCAACTTACGCGCAACGCGTCGGCGCGGGCACGGTCGAGGATCGCGTCAGGCACGTCGGCACGGTGGAAGACCCGGTCGGCCTGGCCGAGCAGCCGCGCCTGGCCGAGGGTGAGGTCGTCGGGATCGGCCGAGAGCAGGCGGATAACGACGAGCCGATCCTGCGCCGCGCCTTGCTCGCCACTCGCCCAGGCGTCTACGGCGCTCTCGCTGCCGTCGCGCAGAGGGTCGAGCGGGCCACCCTCGGCCAGGCCGGCGTCGATCGCGCGGCGCCGCGCATCGGCATCGGGCCAGCGCGCGCGGATCCGGCCGCGGGCTGCGAACAGATGGTCGGCGAGCGCTCCGAGCCTGGCGGGCAGCATGGTTTCCAGCCGCTGGCGCAGCGCCTTGGCGAGGCCCGCCGATCGGCCGCCGGTGCCGATCGCGAGCAACACCGGATTGCGGTCGATGATCGCCGGGAGGGTGAAATCGCACAAAGCGGGCCGATCTGCGACGTTGACCAGCAGGCCACGCGCCTTCAGCCGCAGCGCGGCGGCGGTCGCATCGTCATCGTCGTCGAGTGCGACGAAGCCGATCCGTGCATCGCTATCGCCTTCGCTCACCGGCACTGCGCCGGCCCGTTCGATCAACCGGCGCTTGGCCGCCGCCATGGCGCCATCGCCGATCAGGACCACCTGCCGTCCGGTCATGTCGAGAAAGATCGGCAGGCTGTGCATCGACGTCTTGTCGCGCGCGCCGCGGCTTTTGCCAAGCGGCATCGCGTGTGCCACATGCCGCCCGCAACGCGAGGAGAAAGCTGTGATTCCCAGGCGTAAGCTAGGCCCCTTCCTGGTCCACCCCATCGGCTTTGGCTGCATGGTGCTGAGCCAGGGCTATGGCGACATACCGCCGCCTGATTATGCCGAGCGTCTGCTCAATCGCGCCATCGATATCGGCTATGACTTTCTCGATACCGCCGCGATTTACGGCAATGGCCATAACGAGGCTCTGGTCGGCCGGGCGCTCAGGGGCCGTCGCGGAGAATTCACGCTCGCATCCAAGGCTGGCTTCAGCCTGGAGCCTGGCGTCCGCGCCGTCGATGGATCGCCGCAGTCGATCGCGCGGACACTCGACCGTAGCCTGGGGCTACTCGGCGTCGAGCATATCGACCTCTATTACCTTCACCGCCCGGATCCCAAGGTGCCGATCGAAGAGTCGGTCGGCGCACTGGCCCGCGCGGTCGAGGCCGGCAAGATCGGCGCGATCGGCCTGTCCGAGGTTTCGGCGGACCAGCTGCGCCGCGCGCACGCCATCCATCCGATCGCCGCGCTCCAGACCGAATATTCGCTATGGACCCGCAATCCCGAGATCGCGGTGCTCGACGCATGCCGGGAACTGGGGACGGCGTTCGTCGCCTTCTCGCCGGTGGGGCGCGGCTTCCTGGGCGGAGCGCTCGGCTCGGGCCATGTCTTCGGCCAGAATGACATGCGCCGGGTGATGCCGCGGTTCCAGGAGCCGCATTATGATCGAAACCTGGTCTTGCTGGAAGAATTTCGCGCTCTGGCCAGGACGATCGGCTGCACCCCGGCGCAGCTCGCAATCGCCTGGCTGCTGCATCGCGACCCCGATCTGGTGACGATCCCGGGCACCAAGAATATTGCCTATATGGAGGAGAATTTCGGCGCGGCCGACGTCAGCCTCACACCGGCTCAGATCGCGGAACTCGACGCCATGATCAACCAGCGGACGGTATCGGGAAGCCGTTATAATCCCACGATGCAGGCCACCGTGACGACCGAGGAGTTCGCCTGAGCAGGCTTCGCTAGCCTTATCTCAGATCCTTGATGAACGCCCGGATCGAGTCCGCGATCTCCGGCCGTTCCAGCGCGAGCGCGATGTTCGCC